>JADFZM010000182.1 GCA_015232535.1 Candidatus Omnitrophota bacterium | reverse complement strand
AATTGCAAGAACTGGGTATAATTACCCTAAAAAAAGGAGATAATGATGATTAAAAACTTTACAAAAATTATTGTTCTATTCTTTGGAATAGCCTTGATCAGCGGCTGCGCGGCGAAAGATTACCAACTGCGGACATATATACAGGACAAAGAAAGGGTTGACCAGGCTTTGAGCGGCAACGCCGGATATCTCTATGGTACGCCTAAGGAGGATACATCCGAGCGTAAGAAAACCCGTCAGGTATATGTTGTTGAGATGACAAAGAAAGTCGACTCTCTTCCTGACGAATATTATGGCATAAAGAGTTCGGATAAAGCGACAGGTGCGTATAAGGTCACCGAAGTTGAAGAGGTTGAGGAGCAGGTTGTCCGTAAAAGACCATATAAACCCTCTTCACGGATTATTGCCCCGATACTCGATGAAACAGAGATGCAATTTTCCAATGAAGGAGAAGGGCAATATATTAATTACAAGGTTGAAAAAGACGATACTTTGCAGAAGATTTCAAAGAAATTCTACGGTACATTCTCTAAATGGACCAAGATTTACCAGCTCAATAAGGACAAGATAAAGAATCCCGATATGATACAACCAGGCATTGAGATCAGGATACCTAAAGAATAACCTTAAGAAAAGAGAAGAAATTAATGCGGACAGTGCATTTTCAGGACAATCGGCATATTCAGATCATTTTCGGTAAATACGACCAGAATTTAAAATTGATCGAGAAGGAGCTTAAGGTAAAGGTCCTTCCTCAGAACCGAGGTTTGAAAATACTCGGTGATGATTCGGATGTTAATAAAGCCGGAGACCTTTTCGAATATTTACGCGGGGTATTAGAAAGCGGTTCGGAGATAAAGCAAAGGGACATTATTTATGCTCTGAAACTAACCCATCCCGAGGAAGGCGGTATCGATTTTAAGCAGTTGGCGAAAGAGAGCATTGATGTTGCCGTCAAGGGCCATTTGGTCACTCCTAAGACCAAGGGGCAGCTGGAATATGTCGAGGCGATCAAGAAGCACGATATAGTTTTTGGCGTCGGGCCGGCCGGTACCGGAAAAACTTTTCTGGCTATGGCTATGGCGGTAAACGCTTTAAAGAAAGGCTTGGTAAGAAGGATAATCCTTACCCGTCCGGCTATTGAAGCCGGCGAAAGCTTAGGTTTCCTGCCCGGGGATATGATAGAAAAAGTCCTTCCCTATCTTAGGCCTCTTTATGACGCGCTATACGATATGATGGAGGCCGACAAAGTCGAGGAATTGACCGAACAAGGCGTAATCGAGGTTGCGCCTTTAGCTTTTATGCGCGGCCGCACGCTTAACGATGCATTTGTGATCCTCGATGAGGCGCAAAATAGCACTCCTTTCCAGATGAAGATGTTCCTGACCCGGCTTGGTTTTGATTCAAAGACCGTTATAACCGGCGATATCACCCAAAGCGACCTACCCAAGGGCTCTCCCAACGGCCTCGTTGATGCTGAGAAAATATTATCCGGTATCGAAGGGATAAAGTTTATGCATTTGACGGGAGCCGACGTCGTGCGCCACGAATTAGTACAAAGGATAATCGAAGCATATGCGAATGATAAGCAGGCTAATTAATACCCTCGCCAGCACCCAGACCAATATATTGTTTCTGACTTTATCGGTTTTGGGTATATTGGCTTTTTGTGTCCTGGCTAATTATTCGCTTTTGATCCCCATGGTGCTTCTTTTCATGGGTTTTCATTTGTATTTCCATCAGAAGGCCAGCCTAAAGAGTTTTCTGAACCTAGGGTTATTAATTACTCTTAACATTTTCATGGTGAATTCTATTCATTCTTACCATCTTATGCCCGGATTGGCCGCTCCGGTCGCCAGTATCGCAATGTTAACAATGCTCCTTTTCAATGACCTTGAGCTGGCTTTCGTCATTTCCTTTATAAATAGCCTGCTCGCCGGGATGATCATGAAAACTGGTTACGAGGTGATGCTTATATTTTTCTTAGGCGGGCTAATGGGCGCCTATTCCCTGCGGGGGGCAAGGACCCGCGGGCATCTGATTGTTTCGGGGATGTATGTGAGCGTTATCAACATACTTGCTTTATTATTGATCACAAACAATTTTAGCCTCTTTGCCGACGGCCAATATTTGCGGCATTTTCTTTATCCGCTTCTAGCGAACGGTTTTATCTGCGCTTTTATTGTTGCCTCTTTGTCAAAAGTGTTTGAATTCCTTTTTAACGTAGTTACGAATTACACTTTGCTTGAGCTCTCCGATTTTAACCAGCCGCTTTTAAAGAGGATGATCTTAGAAGCCCCCGGGACTTATCAGCACAGTTTGGTCGTTAGCACTCTCGCCGAGAATGCTGCGGATATTATCGGGGCGAACTCGCTTTTAGCCCGTGTGGGGGCTTATTACCACGATATCGGCAAAATGGTTAAGCCGGAATATTTTACCGAGAACCAGATAATGGAGAGGAACCGGCACGACGATATCGAACCTTCCATGAGCCGATTGGTTATACAGAGCCATGTCAAAGAAGGGGTGGAGCTCGCCAAGCGGAGCCATCTCAACCAGAAAATAATCGATTTTATAACCCAGCATCACGGAACGAGCATGATGCATTACTTTTATCAGCGCGCCTTGGAAGAGGCCCCGGAAAAAGAAGGGGTTTTTGAGGATGATTTCCGTTATCCGGGCCCGAAGCCGCAGACCAAGGAATCGGCTATAATCCTTTTGGCCGATTCGGCAGAAGCGGCTGTGCGCTCTTTGGACGAGCATACTCCAACCAGAATTGAAGAAACGGTCAAGAAGGTGGTCAACAACAAATTCATCGACGGACAGCTTGATGAATGCAATCTTACCCTTAAAGAAATAAATAAGATTTCCGCGGCTTTTGTCCGCAACCTGAATTCTATCTACCACGCGCGGGTAAAGTACCCGGATAAGAAAAATGGAAATAGCAATAAAAA
>JADFZM010000181.1 GCA_015232535.1 Candidatus Omnitrophota bacterium | reverse complement strand
TTCTTAAGGCTAAGCCTTTTTTTATCAAGCCAAATATTATTGAGGCCGAAGGGTTTTTGGGAAGAAGGATCAAGAGCCAAAAGGAGATCAAGAGGGCTCTCGATCATTTCCATTCTCTTGGTATCAGAAATGTGGCTATTACCCTAGGGGAGAAAGGAGCTTGGGCTTCAAACGGGGAGGAGGCGATCTATTGTCCCGCTCCGGAAATTGTCGGGATTAATGCCGTTGGGTGCGGAGATTCTTTTGTGGCCGGTTATGTAAGAGCTTTGATGAAAAAGAAAAGTTTACGTCAGTGTTTGGTTGAAGGAGTAACATGCGGCAGCGCTAATGTTTTTAATTATCTTCCCGGAGGCATAGATAGGCAGGAAATAATCGCTGTTAAAAGAAAAATGAAACAAAACATTAATCTCGTATTAGCAAATAGCAACGAAATCAATCAGGGTATTTTTTCATGAAAAAAATCATTAATTATGTTAGCTCATCGATCGGAGTGATTTTCGCTCAGGCAACAGAATTTGTCTCCGCTAATTTCGAAGGGTTCTTATACGCAACATTTGGCATTATCTTTATGGGTATTATTATTCATTTATCTGTTTTTATTTCCGGGCAGGTTCAGAGGAAGGGCTTATATTTTTTGAAGGATGTATTCCGTAATATTGTTATCTTTAGCAGTTTGGCAATGATTTTTCTCTCGGCGTATATTTATTGGATGAATTTTCATTATCCTGCTGATGAGGATTATTTTTTGCGGCATTTGACGCCTGATACGAATTGGGTGAAAAGCGAAAATACGGTATATTTTATCAAGGGCAGTGAATTGCGCAGTATGAAGGAAAACGGCGAAGCCCAGCAGTTGGTATTTAAAGACAGCTACCCGATTATGGAATATGTCTTTTCTCCCGATGGCTCATACTTGCTTATCGCTTCCGAGGGCAATTTGACGCTTCTGCACCTTTCAACCGGTAAAACAGAGCGGATAGATTCCTTAAAAGAATTGGGAGAAGAAAAAGGATTACAGGGTGTTATAAACAGCCTTAGCTGGTCTCCGGATAGCAAGAAAATTTCATATGAGGTCGCCCAATGGTCTGCCGTATCGGGATTTGATAATCTTTATATTTATGATTTGGAAAAAAAGAATAAATCCGCATTGCCTAATCCGTCTAGAAAGATTTCCTCGCCGTTCTGGGATTTGCAGGGAAAGAGCCTGTATTACCTTCGCTATGAGGCAAATGATGTGACTTATGCTCCGTATCCTTACGATATCAAGGTGGTTGAGGTACCATTGGATACATTGTATGCTCGGGTTGTGGCCCGCATCCCTTCCGACAGCCTTAAGGTTCCTATTCAAAATCTTTTGGTTCGTGATATAAAGCTTTTTCTGGAAGGTGAAAGCATGTCTTTTGGCAGAAAACGCGATAAGAAGACGCTTTCATCAAGCCGGGGCTCGGTTGTGGGCATCGATAGTTCCGATACACTGTACTTTATTAAAGACAATTGGTTCCAGAAGAAACTATTTAAAGTCGAGCGTCGTCAGCTTGTTGGGGTAGATTACCGCTACAAAGTCTCGAATAGCGATTTGGTAATTGATAGTATCGAATGGCTTCCGGACGGAAGGTATTTGATAATGGACCATATCGATTTCGGGATTGTTGTCTTGGATCCTTATCTTGGCAAGATAGGAGTACTCACTTCCGAGCACGGGAGAGGATTCGGATGGAATATAGCGGCTATAAAGAAAGCAAAGAGATAGCTGGTTATGAATTATTTTCTTACTGGCAGGAATGAAAAGGTTGTTCTCCTTTTAATTTTTGTGTTGAGCCTTTTTGTTTATACCCGCGATTTGGGAAGCTTCGGGATTGAATTCAGGGACGACGAGGTCTTTTATTATCAAAGCTCCAGGGAAATGCTGGAGGCCAAAAATTATTTATCTCCGACCTATTTCGGCAAGAATAGATTTGAGAAGCCGATCCTTTTTTATTGGATGGTAATCGCCGCTTTTAAAGCCCTTGGTATCAATTGGATTTCGGCGCGAATAATTTCCGTGATATTTGCCTCTTTAACCGCCTGCCTGATATATGTTTTGGCAAAAGAATTATATGGACGCAGGGAGGCTTTTTTAAGCTCGCTTATTCTGATGTCTGTCCCGCTTTTTTTTCGCCACGCTAAAAATGTTGTGCCTGATATGACGCTTGTTTTTTTTATTTCTCTCGCTATGTATGCTTTGATAAAAAATGTAAAGCACGCAAACGGAAAATACAGCCTGCTATTTTTTGCCTCTTGCGGGATAGGTTTTATGATAAAAGGGTATTCCGCTTTGATCATACCTTTTTTGGCTCTCATATCTTACTTGATAGCTGAAAAAGATTTAACGGCAATAAGAGATCTTAAGCCATTGAGAGGGATTATTATTCTGGCACTGATTATTTCCCCTTGGTTTATTTATATGTTTTTGAGGCATGGGAATGATTATGTTAATCATATGATAGTCACCGAGACTAAGAATAGGGTATTGGCAAGTTCCGACGGATGGCATTTTTTCTCTTGGGCACAGATGTTTCTAAGTCATTTAACGTTTTATTTAAGGACAATACTCAGCTATTTTGCTCCCTGGGGCCTGTTTTTTTTCTTAGGCTGCATCACAATAAATTTCAAGCGGCTGGATAGCGGGCATAAACTGCTTTTTTTGTGGACCTTGATTACATTTTTATTCTTTTCATCGATTTATTTCAGGATAAACCATTATCTATTAACAATCGCAGTTCCCTTCTCGATAATCGCTTCGGCTTATTTATCTACGGATAATCAAGGCAGGATTTTGTATATAGCTGTGAAATTTATTTTGAGGTTAGCTTTCGCTATCGCAGGTTTTATCGTTTTATTTCTTTTCCTTTATATTTCAGATGAAAGCAAATATAATATTGCTTTTTA
>JADFZM010000180.1 GCA_015232535.1 Candidatus Omnitrophota bacterium | reverse complement strand
AACCTTGCCTTCCGTCGCGTTAGAAACTAAGTACTGCCTTTTATCGGTATCCCCTTTATCAAGACGCATTTCAAGTTTTGTCGAGCTTTTTAAATTCTTTCCGGTTTGTTCGTTTTGATCAACATATCCAGCGGAAACAGAAACAACGTCCCGGGTGGATTTGCTTCCGCTAAAACTAGTCACATCGCCTTTTTCATACAAACCGACAACTGCCCACTTATCGTTTATGTCACCTGATAATCCAAAGATATTAGAATTAGAAACATCCTGTTTACCTTCGCTGTAAGCCCGCGTCAAGCTGCCTTCCAATGACCTGCCGTCTTTCTCACGTATCAAGCTATAACCGCTTCCCGTTGTGTACCCGTCGGCTCTAGTTTCAAAAGACTGCGAAGTCCCTAATTTTAGGTCATCGGCAATCTTTCTCTTACTCCCGAAAGTATATGCCTTAGATTTGCCCCCGGAATTGGAATCAGTCAGGACAAATTCGGTGTCCAAATCTGTATCGGCATCTACCTTTTTCGAGCCACCTAAGGTGACGGAAGTGGCATGGCTACCGTCTAAAGCCCCGGAAACGCCCAGGGCCGTACGCATGGTAGTATCTTCGTCGAACTTATATTGCATCCCGACATTCGACCCGCTTTCCAAGACGGTAGTTGATGTTTTATTCCCCTCTATATCCTGGGCTATCGTGTACCCCCCCGTCAGGCGGAACTTTTCATTCATATCAGCCGCCGCCGATAAAGAAGTAGCAGTGCCGCTATCGCCAACAACTTGTTGAGCCGAAAGGGTAACCTTATCTATAGGCGTAGCCGTGGCTCCGAATGTTGTCTGGTTTGAACCCTCCCCGGTAAGGACCCTCTGCTGCTCGACGGAAAGATTGATCTTATCGGTTAGCTGGTATTCGGCCCTGGCCGCGATAGTATCGTTTTCCTTAGCCGTTAGAGAATCGAACTGGTTAAGGCGCTCTTCTACTTTTTTCTTGCTGTACTCACCGGTCAATCTAAGTTTTTTTAGTTCTTGGACAAATTGCATTAAAGAGGTGGCGGTCCTTACAGCGCCCAATTGAAGTTGTGTTTGCAGATTGCCATCATCGATCAACGTTTGGATATCATGCCGTGCTATCAACCTGGTTTTTTCGGTAATATCAAGTATCGCCTCGATACCGACAAGTTCCTTTCCCTGCTGTGAGGAAGTGGATGTAGTAGAGAAATTATCGTCAATCCATTTGTAATAACTTTGAATGGCCAAACGGTTAAATAGCTGGGCGTCCCCTCGTATTCCGTAAGCCTTGCCTTTAGCACCGCTGGGCGTTGATAGCTCGGTAAAAGATAATCCGCCATCGTTAGAAACAAATATTCCCATCGACTGCGATTCGCTTTGCGCATATTCGGCTACAACTTTTGCGTCTTTCCCGAGATGTATTGTCAAATCCGATGCCTCTAAGTTATAATCGGCGGACGTTTGCGATTCCCTTACGGCCGTGTAACCGACGTTAACATTATCTCCTAAGGATTGCTTGATTCTAACGCCCATATTGGCTTCATTTGTTTTATCGTTTACCTCGTATTCATAATCGGCTATTACATAAACCTGGTTCCCGTCGAGCAAAGCATCGGAAACTATCGAATAACTCTGAACAATCATCGGCACCGGCAACCAGAAAACCATCCTTCCGCTTTTATAATCAAGCTCATAATCGGCCCCTTCTTTCATTTCCCTTTCGGAAATAGTGAGGCCGGTGATTTTATCGCGGACTTGAATCTTCACTTTATCGGACCCATCAATTATATCGGCGTTCTTTAGATAATAGAGAGAACCTCCGGTAGCCAAATACTCGACGTGGGCAGCTTTCTGCTGGGCCTGTGCCCTGAATAGAACAGCCTTTGATGTCGGCTCCCCGTATTTAGTCCGGCTTAAAGTCTCAAAATCAACCTTCGCGCCATATAAACTTCGGGAGAATTTACCGAATTCGGTGTCGGAGAAAGATACGTCGTAATTTCCCCACAAGGCCGATGATTTATCCCACTCGATAAGCAAATACAGCGGGCCTTGGGTAGCTGTCGCCCGATAGTCAACTTTAGACTGGTCTCCGTAAATCGGATAATATTCATCCGGGTCAATATGCTTAAAGATCTCCTTTTGCTTTCGGTCAGTATCAAAACTCGATGTTATTAAATATTTTCCTTTTATCTTCCCCTTCAAATAATACGCCATCTTGCCTTCGGTATAGAAGCCTTTCTTAAAATTAACATCATTCTCAACAGGCTCGATATCTCCGGAATTTACCCTGTATCCGACCTCGGCATCTCCAAGCCCCACAAAAAACAAATAATCCCCGCCTACGCTAATTTTTTTCGAATAAGTATTAAGCTGACGGCTTGGCATTTCGATTGCCTCCGAGGAAATTCCTTTTTCTTCCTCAACGCTCTCTTTCTTTATCTGTTCTTTTCCGGTTTCTTCCTGGATAAGAACCTCATAATCCCCGTTTGGAAGAATTATATCTAGGCGGGACTTTGTATAAAGGAAATCGTCTTTTTTTCCTTCTATCAGGTCTTTGGCGGTTAACATTTTCGATTCGACTACCGGAACATCGGCAAACAATGTTCCGTTACGCATAATCGAAACACTCTTTATTTTTGCGTTCAATTTATCGACAACTATGGTTTCTCCCTGGATATTTATATTCTGTATCGCCAGATTATTGATATTATCCTGCTCATCTAGCCATTTTATGCGCCTATCTTTATCTTTCTCTTTTTCCTCAATATGCTTCTTAAGGTCCTCCTCATTATCGAACTTCTTAAAAACAATATCCTTAGCTGATATCTCATCGTAATGCCCTTTACTATCCTCGACGCGTAACATATACTGGTGCGGCCAATTGACATCGATTAACTTGCCTTTACTGTCTTTTCCATCCCAATAAATCGGCTCGAATATATTTAGGCCGTTACCTTCGAATATCTTAACTATTTTTTTTCTAGGCTTATCGAGGATTTGAAGCC
>JADFZM010000017.1 GCA_015232535.1 Candidatus Omnitrophota bacterium | reverse complement strand
GCAAGAAATGCCATTACTGCTCTTTCCCTGTTTATGCGGGAGCGAAGGCCGAATATAATGATTATATCGACTGCCTGAATATAGAGGCTAAGAAATATAAAGGCTCGCGGGTTGATTCTATTTACTTAGGCGGGGGGACCCCGACCCGCCTGGACAATAAAGCCCTTGACTTACTATTCCGCCTTATCCGGGATAACTTTAATTATAAAAAAAGCGCCGAATTCACGATTGAAGCCAATCCGGAAGATATAACTCAGGAAAAATTATTGCTGATAAAGGAACGGGGGATAACCCGCATTAGCTTAGGTATACAGTCCTTAAACGATAAATATTTGCGCCTTCTCGGAAGGAATCACGACAGCGCCCTGGCTTTAAAGGCATATTTTATTTTAAGGGATAATTGTTTTAACAACGTGAATGTCGATTTTATGTACGGCTTCCCCGGGCAGGCCGTGAAAGAACTTAAAGAAGACCTCTCTAAATGCGCCTCATTGAAAAGCGAGCATATTTCTGTCTACTCTCTCTCCGTAGAGGAGAAGAGCAAATTCTTTGCCGATAAGGTACGGCTAAGCGAAGAAGGGTTCCAGGCCGGGCTTTATCTTGAAGTAAAAAAAGATTTAGAGCGTTTGGGTTACAGGCAATACGAGATTAGTAATTTTTCCCTTCCCGGAAAAGAATCAAAGCATAATATGAACTATTGGAGGTGCGGGGAATATATCGGATTAGGAGTAGGCGCTCATTCACATTTAAACGGAGTGCGTAAGGGAAATACCGCGAACTATTTTACTTACATGAAAGACGTTAAGGCTAAGGGCGAGGCTGTCTCTCAAAAAGAAGAGCTGGCAGATTATGATAAACTAAAAGAAGCATTCTTGTTTGGCCTCAGGATGAACGATGGGGTTGACTTAAGCTTGATAGTTAAGCGGTTTGGAGTTGAGCTAAAACCTTCTGATATGATCCGGGTGGAATTTTTTATAAAAAATAAGTTTCTTTGCCGTAAGGGGGGTAGAATAAGCGCAACAGTTAAGGGCATGCTTGTTTTAGATGAGATTTGCGGTGATCTTATCTAGGGGCATATATTTATGATCATGATAGACAAAAAAACAACTTACGGTTTATTACTTATAATTTTGGTTTGCCTTCTTTCCTGGTCTAATAATTTATCGAATGAACCGATATTGGATGATATTTCTAACCTTACGGGAACTTCAGCCCGGCTTAATTTAAACGAAGGGTCGTCATTTGAGCTCTCGCGCAAAGAAGGAACGGGAAGCGCGGGAAGTTTTAACAGTTTCCGGCCTTTAGCGTACTTGGCCTTAAAAGGTTTGCGCTTTATTTTTGGCCCGGATTATTTTTATTATCACATCGTCGCGATATTTCTTTTCGCCTTTTATTGCATCGTCGGGTATTTGTTCTTAAAGGAGTTGTTCGCCGATTCGAAGGCGGCTTTCTTGGCGGTAATTTTATTCGCCTGCAATCCGATAAATTCCATGATGGTGAATTATGTGGTCGCGGCAATGGTCGCATTATATGCTTTGTTTTTGCTCTTTTGCTTTTTGTTCTTGCTAAAGTTTATTAAAACGAAGAATAAGGCGTTTTATTTTATTAGCCTTTTATTTTTTATTGTTTCGCTTTATTTCCATGAAATAGCCGTTATCGGGGTCGTTTATATATTTTTAGCATTTTTGATCATCGATAAATCGCCGATATTTTACGCTTTTCGCAAAACAGCTTATTTTTTAGCCGCCGGAGTTTTTGCTTTGTTTTTTCGGCCCGAAAATACAACATCTATTCTCGGCTTCCTCAGCGGGAAAGCGAGCGGCATCGTTACTTCTCCGGTAGAATCTTTTTACGCGATGGCTTCTCTTTTTGCCTGGTATTTGAAGGCTTTGGTTTTTTCAAAAGATATAATTTTTGTTTATAGCCTTTCTCCTTCGGGGGCTCAAATTAATTTCCCTTCGGTGGCGCTTATCGGCTTGTCTTTGCTTTTATTTCTTATCTTTTGCTCAGGTAGGGCCCATAAGGGCTTGTCTTGGGGGGCGGGAATCTTACTCGTCGGATTTATCCCTTTGCCGATCGCCTGTTTCACCATTCCTTATTTGGGTTTGACCATACAGCCGTACTGGTTTTATTTTTCCTCCTTGGGATATTTTATTGTGTTGGCTTATCTTTTACTGCAAGCGAGAAAAAAGATTAATAAGCAGTTGTGGTATTTGATAGTCCTGGTTTTGATCTTCACCTCCATTTTAAATACCCGGAATTACAACCGGATACAGAAAAGCCAGGAAAGCTATGCCAGGTTTTGGCTGAAAGTCCTTCCGCACGATAAAAGCGCCAGATATTATTTGGCTTACAGCTTGATGCAAAAAGGAATAGATAAAGAAGCTTACGCTAATTTTAAAAAAGCCCTTGTCGGAGACTTTTCCGATTGGGAAATTCATAATAACCTTGCTTTGATATGCCTCAAGAGAGGCGAATTCAAAGAGGCTAAGGAAGAATTGGAAAAAGGTATTGGCCTGAATCCCGGCAGCGCGATTTTGTTTAATACCTTAGGGCTTTTATTTTATCGGCAGGAAGATTTCGCCGAGGCGGAGAAATATTTCATAAAGGCGATAAGCCTGGAGAGGGGTTTCTTGCCTGAGCCGCGATTGAATCTGGCGAATATTTACCGCCGGCAAGGAAAGTCCGAGAAATTAAGCCAGCTGTATGAAAGCGTGATCAAAGAAGGTTTTTATAACGGCGAGGCGGTTATAGGTTTAGTTGAAATATACCTAAGCCGTGGGGAAGGTCAAAAAGCCCTGGCTTTGGCTTCTGAGGCGCATGTTCGTATAGATGATCCCGCAACGCTTATTAATTTAGCCGGGATTTTAGCTCAAAAAGGCCATGCCAAAATGGCTTTTAGGATCTATAATAAGGTTATTAATGAAACCCCGGATTTTGCCCCTGCATACATTGAGATGGGAAAATTGCTCGGGAACTTGAATGAGTTCGATAAGGCTATTGTGCTTTGGCAAAAGGCGCAGCGCTTATCTTCTGATTCCGGGATAAAAGTTTTAATACAAACAGCGCAACAATTAAAAGGCCGGGAAGAAGCCCTTGCAGTGAAAGGCGGAAAATGAAAAAAAGAATCGGATTGCTCTCGGGAATATTATTGATGATTTCATTGGGATCTTCTTTCGCCGAAACAGTATATTTTAAGAACGGCAACAAGATCACGGGAAAAATCATAGATGAAACTCCCGAGCATATTATCCTGCGGCAAGGATATATTGACAACAGGTATTATCACTTCGAGATTGAATCCATAGAGAAAGACGGATTAAAAGAGAATTCGGCTGCAATTATTCCCGGAAATAAGCTAAAACTATACCGCGAGCTTTTTAACGTCAACGGGACCCGTAAGAGTTTGGAAAAGATGGTCAATGCCACGGTTAATTCCGCTCCTATAGATAAAAAGGATCAGGTCAGCCGGCTATTGAATATCGATGAATTGCTAGACTCGCTAATTCCCGTATACGAAAAGTATTTTTATGTTGATGAGATACAGGATATGGTTAAATTTTACAAAAGCCCTACGGGGAAAAAGCTTATCGATAAAACACCCGAGCTGATGAAGTCAGTGATGGAATCGAACATAGAATATTTTAAGAAAAAACTTTCCAAATAGCATTCGGCTGAAAGGTAAATTTCTCTTCGGTTTTTTAAAGCCGTTTTTTAAAATTAATTAGGCGGGACTTAAATGCTAAAAACCTTTAATAACGCGGAATTTCAGTGTATATAAGTTTTCCGATGAATACTAAAACGAAAAAACTTTTTGATATAATTCCGCCCGCGATAAAAATATCCGTTTTAGCCCTGTTGATATTCGCGGCGTTCCCGGCTCGATCGGCTTTTGCTGTCCTCGATATTTTCCGGTCAGTCGGCACAAGCACGGCTGATCTAAACGCCGCCACCGGAGCAAGCGTCAATATCACAGGAACAACCGCTACTTTCAGCACAGGCCTCGCTACTAATGTCGGGGTAGGGGATGTCCTTCAATATAACCCCGGGTCGGGATTAACCGTAGCTTTTATTTCCGGAAGGACTTCAGCAACCGTTTTTAGTGTCCAAAGCCAAAACGGCGGCACACCAACAGCTGCCGGAGATGGAACGGCTGTTAATATTTACCGTGCTTTCAATTCACTATTCGGATGGGAAAGCCAGCTTGTGGCTAATGTCAATGCTTCGATTAATGATGCGGTCGATGATACCGTGCTTTACGCGTCTTTAAATCTGACCTTTGGGAATGCAAACGCTATTTACTATGTCGCTTGCTATGCCGATGGCGAAGATACGGGAGGATTCACATTAATCAATGCTTTTACAGTTGATTCAACTCATTATGTACATATTTATACTCCAACAAATACAACAACCCAAGTCGGCATAAGTCAAAGGCATACCGGTAAACCCAACACCGGATACCGCAGGGATAACGGTATTCGTGTTGCGCCAGGATACACCCGTATTGACGGCCTCTCCATAACCTATACCGGCAATACATATAACGGGCTTGCACTATCTGCTGGTGTCAATAGCTATTACTTTTCGAATAACTATATAGATCTAACGCATGAAACCACAACCAAATCGGGTATTACTGATTTTTCTTCAGGGATAACAGGAGCAACTATGTATATTTGGAACAATATCATAATACTTGCAAGCTCCGGTGCTCTTGGGATTAGCGTCGCTGATGGAGATACTACGGCCTATGTCTATAACAATACTGTAATCTCTCCTAACGCTGATGGCGTAAACGGAGTTGGAATCTATACAGCCGTAGATAATGTAACGCTTAAAAACAATCTGGTTTATACCGTAACAGCTGGTTCCGGGTATTTGGGGGATGTTGCTTTTACCTCGGTTACCTATTGCGCATCTGGTGACGCAACCGCTGATGACTGGGCTGGCGCTGGCAACAGAATTAATCAACCATTTAGGTTTGTTAACAGCGCCAGCAAAGACTACCATATCGCGGGCAAAGACCGCTCGGTGCTTAACTATGGCACAACCGCCTCAGATGCCAATATCAATCCTGACGGGACGGATATTGACGGGACAACCCGCCCTTTGAACGGAACATGGGATATAGGGGCAGATGAGGCAACAATTACACCATTAATGGGCGCGTTTATCGCTGTAAATGGTTCCCGATAAGAGTAAAACAATAAATAGAAATAATCCGAAGAAATTAGGCAATTGCTCTTAACCCCGGAATTTAATATGAGGGTGTCATAGGGTGTTACGGGCAAGTACTTAAATACCAAAGATTACATTTTTGCCTTTACATCAATAATGAACATAACGTTTGGTTAATATGGGCAGTTAGCACAGAGTCGGGTCGGTAAAGTTAATGTTTTTGACATCAATAGATGTTTATGCTATCGCCGGATCAATTATGCCGAGAATAATTCTTCCGGAATGAAAATACTATTCCAACCATTTTTCCGCAACGGGCTGTAAATTTATTAAATTTATTAGGCAATAAATACTGGGTTCTTTGTTGGGTATTAGTTTCATAAAGATGCGATTATCCGATTATGATAGCAAAAAGCTTTTTAGTGAAATTAGGCCTGAAACTGTATTTTTCCCTTATTTTTTTTAAAGCCACAAGTTGTTCATAATAAGAGGTTTAAGGCAAAATTAGCAACTTTATCCTCTGCAGGCCAATGATTTTAATTGACCGACGCCATATTCTTTGATATATTATCCTCTCTGCTTTAACCCAATTCTTCAAAAAGGAGTAAAGGCTTATGATTGACCGATATACATTATCTAAGATGGGGAATGTTTGGAGCGAAAAGCGTAAATTCGAGATTATGCTGCAAATCGAGGTCTTGGCCTGCGAGGCCATGTGTAAGCTCGGGCAGATTCCTAAGAAATCAATGGAGAAAATAAAAAAGACCGCTAAGTTCGACATTGATGAAGTCAGGAAGCTGGAGGAGAAAACAAAGCACGATGTGGTCGCTTTTATCAATAATGTCGGGCAATATCTGGGCACTGAGGCAAGATACCTGCACATGGGCCTTACCTCGTCGGATTTGCTGGACACTTCATTGTCAGTGCAGTGCGTTGAGGCGAGCGATATTTTGTTAGGCGATATGCGTAGACTGCTTCTTATCTTGAAGCAGAAAGCCAAGAAATATAAAGACACTCCTTGCATTGCCCGCACGCATGGCGTGCATGCCGAACCGACCACTTTCGGGCTTAAAGTCGCTGTCTGGTTTGACGAAATGAGAAGGAATGTCGATAGGATGGAGCAGGCCAGAGAGATGATGCGTTTCGGAAAACTTTCCGGCGCGGTAGGGACCTTTGCTAATATTGACCCTTCAGTCGAAGAATATGTTTGCGAAAAGCTGATGCTAAAACCGGCCAATATCGCGACCCAGATAATACAAAGAGACCATCATTGCCAGTTTGTAACTACTTTAGCCTTAGTTGGTTCTACGCTTAATAAAATCGCGACAGAAATAAGGCTTCTGCAAAAGACCGAAGTTTTGGAAGTTGAGGAACCTTTTTTTAAAGGGCAAATAGGCTCCTCTGCTATGCCCCATAAAAGGAATCCGGTAACTTGTGAAAGAATTTCCGGCCTTTCCCGTATTTTAAGGGCTAATGCCCAGGCCGCTTTTGAGAATATCACGCTTTGGCATGAGCGCGATATCAGCCATTCTTCGGTTGAACGGATTATTTTGCCGGATTCTACCATTGCCCTAGATTATATGCTTAACAAAATAATTCCGATTATTGACGGGCTATTGGTTTACCCGAAGAACATGATCATCTCCTTGAGCAAGACCCGCGGGCTTATCTATTCTCAAAGGGTGCTTTTAGAGCTTATGAAAAAAGGTGTCGCTCGGGAAGCGGCTTATGAGATAATTCAGGAATGCGCTATGCAGGTATGGCAGGAGACATCGGACTTTAAGGATATCCTTTACCGCGACAGAAGGGTAAGGAAATATCTTAAACCGGGCGAGATCGACGCCTGTTTTGATATAAAATATTATACTCGTTTCACGGACAGAATATATAAGAGAGTGGGGTTAAAATAATGAACAAAGGGAACAAAATTTACGAAGGCAAGGCCAAGATTCTTTACGAAACAGCCGATCCCGATCTATTGATCCAGTATTTCAAGGATGATGCAACCGCCTTTAATGCGGCAAAAAAAGGCACTATTCATGATAAGGGAATAGTGAATAACAAGATCTCTACCAAGATGTTCGGGCTTTTGGAGTCGAACGGAATTCCGACGCATTTTGTGCAGAACCTCAACGAAAGAGAAATGCTGGTAAAAAGAGTAACCATTGTCCCCTTGGAGGTCATTGTCCGTAACAAAGCCGCCGGTTCTTTTTGCCGCAATTACGGGGTGCAGGAAGGAAGGTCTCTGGCCTCGCCGGTTTTTGAGTTTTCTTATAAATGCGACGCGTTAAACGATCCCTTGATCAATGATTACCATGTCCTAGCGCTGGAATTGGCGACTAAAGACGAGCTTGAAATTATCAAGAATTTTGCTTCCAAGATCAACGATATAATGCGGTCGTTTTTTCTGAAATTGAATTTGGAACTTATTGATTTTAAATTAGAGTTCGGAAGATACAAGGGCAAAATAATTTTGGCCGATGAAATTTCCCCTGACACCTGCCGTATCTGGGAAATCGGCACGGGAAGAAAATTAGACAAAGACCGCTTCCGCCATGACCTGGGAAGCGTTGAAGAAGCATATCAGGAAGTCTTAAGTCGGGTAACTAAATAAGCCTTCTCGCCCGCGCTTAAAACTCTTTATACATATGACCTGGCGTGTTGAGATAAAGCATAGAGAAACTGTTTTTAATGCCTTTGCCGAGGGCGTCTATAAAAGCATCCTGGATTTAGGCGTAAAAAACATCAAAAAGGCCGAGGTCATACAGATCTTTACCCTCGAAGGAAAATTATCCCGCGAAGATGCCGATACGATCTCCCGGAAACTTCTTATCGACCCGATAACCCAGGATTATTGCCTTTTAAGCTTGGACGGATATACCCCGCCGCAAAAAGACCCGTATTGCCGAGCAATTGAGATCGCGTACAATCCCGGAGTCATGGATCCCGTCGAGCAATCAACAATAAAAGGGATAAAAGATCTGGGCTTTTTGGGGATATCTTCGGTCCGGACCGCAAAATTATACCTGCTTTTCGGCGATCTTTCTGAAAAAGACGCGGAGCTTATAGTAAACAAAGTCCTCGCCAACAAGCTTATTCAGCATCGGGTGACGCAGGCTTCGAAGGAGAAACCGATTCTGGATATTGCCCGCGAGAATGAGTCCGAGGTCAGGAAAGTCGGGATCTTGGAGGCGGATGATAAAGCCCTCGAGCGCTTAAGCAAAGACGGCCAGCTTTTCCTTAATTTGTACGAGATGCGCGCGATACGGAATTATTTTAAGGGCATAAAGCGCGAGCCGACCGATGTGGAATTGGAAACTATAGCCCAGACCTGGAGCGAGCATTGTTTTCATAAAACTTTCCGCGGCGATATCGAATATCTCGAGAAAGAAAAGGGAAAAAATAAAAAGAAAATAATCCGCAGCCTTTTGAAAAGCACCATAATGAAGGCCACAAAAGAAATCGATAAAAAATGGTGTGTTTCCGTTTTTCACGACAATGCCGGGGTGATTGATTTTGACGGGAAAGATTGCGTCTGCTTTAAGGTAGAAACTCATAATCACCCTTCCGCTCTCGAGCCATTCGGCGGGGCCAATACAGGAATAGGCGGAGTTATCCGCGATACCTTAGGGACCGGCCTCGGGGCTAAACCTATTTGCTCAACGGATGTTTTCTGCTTTGCGCCTCCCGATTATCCCTTTGAAAAATTACCTCCGGGCACTCTTCATCCGAAGCGGGTGATGAAAGGGGTTGTAAGCGGTGTCCGCGATTACGGCAATAAAATGGGGATTCCCACGGTGAACGGGGCGATACTTTTTGATGAACGCTATATCGGGAACCCTTTAGTATATTGCGGCAATGTCGGGATAATCCCCAAAGATAAAGTTTTCAAGGAAACGAAAAAAGGCGATCTAATAGTCGCGATCGGAGGGAAAACCGGGCGGGACGGCATTCACGGCGCCACTTTTTCCTCGGGTGAATTGACGAGCGAAAGCGAGGTTGTCTCCTCCGGGGCGGTGCAAATAGGCGATCCTATCCAAGAGAAGAAAGTTTTGGATGCCCTTCTTCAGGCGAGAGACGAGAATTTGTACAGCGCTATAACCGATTGCGGGGCGGGAGGTTTTTCCTCGGCGGTCGGAGAGATGGGGAAAGATTTGGGCGCGAAGGTTTTCCTGGATAAAGCCCCGTTGAAATATAAAGGCTTGCGCTACGATGAGATCTGGATTTCGGAATCCCAGGAGAGGATGGTTTTATCCGTTAACCCCAAGAATATGAAGCGCCTTGAGGAAATATGCGAAGTTGAGAATGTCGAGGCCTCCGTCCTCGGAGAATTCACCGGAAATAAAAAATTGGAATTGTATTTTAACGGGAAACAGGTGTGCGATTTGGATATGGGTTTTCTCCATGAGGGGAACCCTAAGGTAGTTAAAAAAGCCGTCTGGACCCCTCCGAAAATAAAAGAGAAAAAGTTCGCGGAACCGCCCGATTTAACGGGATCGCTTCTTAAGTCCTTGTCTCATTATAATGTCTGCTCCAAGGAATGGGTCATCCGTCAATACGATCACGAGGTTCAGGGAGGAAGCGTTATCAAGCCGCTTTCCGGAGCCGATTGCTCGGCTCCTTCGGATGCGAGCGTTATAGCGCCGAAGTTAGGACTAAAGAAGGGAATCGCGATTTCAAACGGAATAAACGCCCGTTTTGGCATGATCGACCCTTTTTGGATGGCGGCCTCGTGTATTGACGAAGCGATCAGGCAGATAATTGCCGTCGGAGGTTGCCTGGAGAGGATCGGCATTCTGGATAATTTTTGCTGGGGAAATCCGGATAAGCCGGACCGCTTGGGAGGCCTGGTCCGTTCGGCCTTGGGATGTTATGAAGCTTCCGTCGGATTCAAGGTGCCGTTTATTTCCGGGAAAGACAGTTTGTACAACGAATACACCTTAGGGAAAGAGTCGATCGCTATCCCGGGGACTGTTTTAATATCCGCGATCGGAATAATAGACGATATTAAAAAATGCGTAACTATGGATTTTAAATCCGCCGGAAATTTGATTTATATTGTCGGAGAGACATTCGATGAAATGGGCGGCTCGATTTATTTCGATACATTAGGCGAGTTGGGGAAAGATGTCCCAACGGTTAATTTCAAGAAAGCCTCCAAGATCTTTAATTCTTTATCCAGCGCCGTGAAAAAGAGGTTGATTTGTTCTATGCACGATTGTTCGGAAGGGGGGCTTGGGGTGGCTTTGGCGGAGATGTCTTTTGGGGGCGGCCTAGGATTAAAAGTTGACCTGGGCAAAGCGGCTTATCGCGGCAAGAAAAGGCAGAATCAACGGATTCTTTTTAGCGAGTCTAATTCGCGTTTTGTCGCCGAGGTCGCGGCCAAGGATAAAAATAATTTCGAGAAAGAATTAAAGGGCATTTCTTTTAGCTTGATAGGCGAGGTCAAGGATAACGACGATTTCACGGTTCAAGGAATAAATAAAAGCATTTGCATCCAAACCAAGGTCCGGGCCTTAAAAGAGGCCTGGCAAAAAACCTTAAGGTGGTAATATGGCAAAGAACAAAAAGAAGGCCCTCGACCTATACGGCCGAAAGATGAAGATGGTTGATCTGCAAATGGAAGACCCCTGGCGGGTTTTCCGGATTATGTCGGAATTCGTGAACGGTTTTGATGACCTCTCGCACGTAAAAAAGGCGGTCACTATTTTCGGCTCGGCGCGCACCGACAGTAATGATCCGATGTATAAGTTGACCAGGGAAACCGCGGAACTTTTTGGGAAAAAAGGTTACTCGATAATTACTGGCGGGGGCCCGGGGATAATGGAAGCGGGGAATATCGGTGCTGTCGATGCCTGTGCCGAGTCGATAGGGCTTAATATTGAGCTTCCCTTCGAGCAAAAGCCCAACGCATATATCAATAACTTAATCGGTTTTCATTATTTCTTTGTACGCAAAGTTATGTTCCTTAAATATGCCAAGGCATTTTTGATCTTTCCCGGCGGGTACGGGACATTTGACGAAATGTTTGAATGCCTTACCTTAGCCCAGACTGGGCGTATGCCTAAGGTGCCCATAATCTTCTTCGGTAAGGATTTCTGGGAAGGAATAATGAATTGGTTGAAAACAACAGTCCTCACTGAGCAGAAAATATCACCCGAAGACCTGGATCTTTTTAAGATCGTCGAGTCTTCTAAGGAGGCTTTGGATATCGTAAACAAATTTTACGCGAACCGTCAAAAAAAATAAGATATGTCAAAAGACGTTAAAGTACTGGTGCTTCGTACTGCCGGCACTAATTGCGACCGGGAAACGGCGTTCGCCTTCTCAAGCTTCGGGGCAAAAGCCGAGTGCCTGCATATCAATAAATTGATCATGAAAAAAGCACGCCTCGATGATTATCATATTATCGCTATTCCCGGAGGATTTACGTACGGAGACGACATCGAATCAGGAAGGATACTGGCGAATGAGATAAGCTTGCAACTTAAAGAGCAGGTCAATAAATTCGTAAGAGACGGAAAGCTTATCATCGGAATATGTAACGGGTTTCAGGTTTTGGTCAAAGCAGGTTTGCTTCCCGGAGGCAAAAACGGTTCGGCTTTTTACGAGGGCGGGCAAACCGCGACTTTGACCAATAATGATTCGGGAAAGTTCGAAGACCGCTGGGTTCACCTTCAAGTCGAGGGGAAAGGACCCTGGCTTAAAGGTATGGGTAAAATCGTGTATTTCCCCGTTGCCCATGCGGAGGGTAAATTCATCCCCAAAGATGATTCTGTTTTGAGCGATCTTAAAAAGAACGGGCAAATCGCTTTTCGATATTGCTCTAAAGAAGGAAGCAAACCGGTTTACCCCGAGAACCCGAACGGCTCGGTTGAGGATATTGCCGGTATTACCGATTTTTCGGGACGGATACTCGGGCTCATGCCACATCCGGAGCGGCATTTCCTGCCGGAACAGCATCCTTTCTGGACGAGGATAAAACATGATGAGGGCGACGGAGTAAAAATCTTTTCAAACGGCGTAAATTATGTTAAAAAGAACCTATTATAATGAGAAAAATTACCTATAAAAAAAGCGGCGTTGATATAAACAAAGCGGAAGGCTTTATCCAGGCCATAAAATCCGATATAAAAAGCACGCTTTCCGCCTCGGTATTAAACCGCACACGGGCGTTTAGCAGCTTATTTTCGCTGGATAAATCCGCATATAAAGATCCGGTCTTGGTATCCTCCTGCGACGGAGTGGGGACTAAACTGCTGGTCGCTAATTTATTAAATAAGCATGATACTGTCGGAATAGATTTAGTCGCCATGAATGTAAATGATATTTTATGCGTCGGGGCGCGGCCTTTGTTTTTTCTGGATTATATAGCCTGCGGAAAGCTCAATCCGAAGGTAATGGTTGATGTCGTAAAAGGAATTGCCGAGGGGTGCCGCCAGGCAGGTTGCAGCCTTATAGGAGGAGAGACTGCCGAGATGCCGGGGATGTATAAAAAAGACGATTATGATTTGGCCGGTTTCGCATTAGGCGTAATCGAGAAAAGCAAGATTATCGACGGGACAAAGATAAAAGAAGGCGATATCCTTATCGGGTTACCATCGAGCGGGCCGCATTCAAACGGGTATTCAATGATTCGAAAGGCCTTATCGCTAAAAGAGCAAAAGGAATTGAAGGGGCAAATCCTTGCTCCTACAAAAGTCTATGTCAAAGAAGTTCTGCCGCTTTTAGATAAATTCGATATTAATGGCATCGCCCATATAACCGGCGGCGCGTTTTACGAGAAATTAACGAAGATCCTTCCCGATGGTAAATGTTTCGAGGTTGATAAAAGGAGCTGGAAAGTCCCGGAGATATTCCGCCTCATACAAAGCAGGGGCAATATAGAAGAGAAGGAGATGTTCCGCACCTTCAACATGGGAATAGGAATGGTTTTAGTTGTTCCTTTAAACGAGGGGCAAAGATTAAGCGATTATCTACAAGAAGCAAAAACCAAATTTTACAGAATAGGTAAAGTTATATGCGATCCAAAAAGAAAGATAATCCTATAAATATTTTAGTCCTCGGCTCCGGCGGGCGGGAGCACGCTCTTTGCTGGAAGATCAAGCAAAGCCAAATAGTCGATAAGCTTTACTGCGCCCCGGGTAACGGCGGTATCAGTGAAATTGCCGAGATAGTTGATATAAAATCAGACGATACGGAAGGGCTTTTGAAATTCGCTAAAGAAAACGATATCGATTTGACCGTTGTCGGGCCGGAAGCGCCTTTGACCGAAGGGATCGTCGACCGTTTTGAAAAGGAAGGGCTGGTTATTTTCGGGCCGAACAAGCTTGCCGCCCAATTAGAGGGAAGCAAAGTTTTTGCCAAGGAATTCATGTACGAGAACAATATACCGACCGCTCCTTTTGAGACTTTTGATAATATCGACGATGCCCGGGAATTCTTGAACCATGTCCAATTCCCGCTGGTCATTAAAGCGGACGGGCTTGCTTCGGGAAAAGGAGTTTATATCTCCGGCTCCAAAAAAGAAGCCGAAGAGGCCTTAAAGCAGATAATGGCCGATAAGATATTCGGCGAGGCCGGAGAAAAAGTTGTCATCGAAGAATGCCTCAAAGGCGAAGAGGCCTCGGTTTTGGCGATTAGCGACGGGGAGAATTACGTCATATTAGATGCCGCCCAGGACCATAAACGCATATTCGACGATGATTTGGGGCCCAATACCGGAGGGATGGGCGCTTATTCCCCTACCCCCGTTATAAGCGATACCATGCTGGTCATGGTCGAGGAGCAGATAATAAAGCCTACGATAGACGGTATGAGCAATCAGGGGACGCCTTTTAAGGGAGTGCTTTACGCCGGGATAATGATCACCGATGAAGGGCCTTATGTTTTGGAATATAATGTCCGTTTCGGCGATCCCGAAGCCCAGGCGATCATCCCGCGGCTTAAGACCGATTTGGTTGAAATTATGCTTGCCTCCTGCGAAGGGAATCTCAATAAAATCCGGCTGGAATGGGAGAACAAGGCTTGCGTTTGCGTCGTCATAAGTTCCAGCGGTTATCCGGGTAAATTCCAGAAAGGGAAAGAAATAAAAGGCCTCGATTTGGCTAAGACCAAGCCCAATGTTTATGTTTTCCATTCCGGGACTAAAAAAGAAGAAGAAACCTTTTTTACCAGCGGGGGGCGGGTGCTGGGGGTGACCGCCTTAGGAAGGAACATCGAAGAGGCTATCGGCAACGCTTATGATTCGGTCGAGCTTATTAAATTCGACCGCTGTTTTTTTCGAAGGGACATCGGGGCAAAGGCTTTAAAGTATAACCGCCAAACACGTCGGGTTTCCGGCAGAATTTGATAAAAAGAAACGGAGATAAATATGGCTAACGTTCAAGTTGCGATAATGATGGGCAGCAAGTCAGACCTCCCGGTTATGGAGGAGACGACGAAAGTCCTTAAAGAATTTGCGGTTGAATACGAGATCAAGGTCTTATCGGCCCACCGCACCCCGAAAGAAACATCCGCTTATGCCGAAGGGCTAGCTTCTCGCGGGATAAAATCGGTTATATGCGGGGCCGGGGCTTCGGCCGCTCTCGCCGGGGTTGTCGCCGCGCACACTAATTTGCCCGTCATCGGCATACCGATAGATTCGACGGCCCTTAACGGGATGGACGCGCTTCTTTCCACTGTTCAAATGCCCCCGGGAGTGCCGGTCGCGACGGTGGCGGTGGGGAAAGCCGGGGCGGTGAACGCGGCCCTTTTGGCTTTGAGGATACTCGCTTTGCACGATAAAGCTTTGGAGGAAAAGCTGCAGAAATTCAAGGATGACCAGAAAAAAAAGATCTTAGATATTAAATTGGAATAATTTAATTTGAAGACCCAGATAATAAAAATCAATAGGGAAAATTTTAGCCAGGAAGATATCGTTTTCTGCGCCAAGGTAATTAGACGCGGAGGGGTGGTTGTATTTCCGACGGAGACGGTCTATGGGGTCGGGTGCGATTTTAATAATGAAAAGGCCATGGGACGGTTGCGAGAGATAAAGAAGCGTTCGGTGAATAAGCCTTTCTCCGTCCTTATCCCTCAGCCGGAGCTTATTTCTAACTTCTCTTCCAGCAACAATCCTTCTATTTATAAGCTAATCGATGCTTTTTGGCCGGGCCCTTTAACGGTTGTCATCCCTTCAAAAAGAGGTGGCCCGACGATAGGTATACGCATGCCGAACCACAAAACAGCGCTTAGTCTTATAGAGGAGGCGCAGTGCGCGGTTGCCGCTCCCTCGGCGAACCTTGAGGGTAATCCGCCTCCTTTAACCTGCGAAGAGGCCCTGCGGGATTTAGACGGCATGGTGGATGTCGCGATAGACGGAGGAAAGACCGATATCGGACAAGCCTCGACGGTGGTGAGCCTTATATCCGATAAGCCTACGATACTTAGGCCGGGGTCGATAACCAAAGAGGAGATAGACAAAGCTTACTATAAGAAAACGATCCTTTTTGTATGCACCGGAAACAGCTGCCGTTCGGTTATGGCTGAATATTTGTTAAGAAGCCGCCTGCGCCACAGAGAAGACGTTGATATAATATCAGGCGGGACGAGTGTTTTTCTCGCTTCTTCCGCCAGCGGTGAGACGATAGCCGTATTAAAGGAAGAGGGCATTGACGCGGCAAAGCACGTATCTAAACCGGTAACTACCATGATGCTGAAAAAGGCCGACCTTATTTTTGTAATGACTTCAGTGCACCGCAGCCAGATATTGGAAAGGGTGCCGGAAGTGGACCAGCGCGTTTACCTTCTAAAAGAATTCATTGACGAATATCCCGGGGCAAAAGGCGATAGGGATATACCGGATCCGATGGGAGGGAGTTATCCTAATTACAAACACTGTATTTCGACTATAAAAGAAGCGATAAATAAAATAATTAATTTGGTATAGAAAGGAATATTGATGGAAATTTACGTCGGCTCTGACCATCGGGGATATCTTTATAAAGACAAGATCATCGGGATATTGGCAGAATTAGGGTATGAGGCGAAGGATTGCGGCACTTATGAGGACGGAAACAGCTGCGATTATCCTAAGTATGCTTATACTGTAGCCTCGAAGGTTGCAAAGAAAAAAGATTCCCGTGGCGTTTTGGTTTGTATGTCGGGGATAGGCCAGACGATAGCCGCAAATAAAGTCAAAGGGGCTTATGCCGCTTTATGCTATAATGCGAAATCTGCCGAATTGTCCCGCTTGCATAATAATGCCAATGTTTTGGTTTTGAGCGCAAAATTCGTAAAAGCGAAAGATTTGAAGAATATACTTAAGGTTTGGCTCTCCACTTCTTTTGAGGGAGGAAGGCATCAAAGAAGGCTGGATATGATCAAGAAAATCGAAAGCGGAAAAAAGCTTTAGTAACGGAAAGTTATACTATGAAAAATTTAAAAAGGGTTGACCCGGAAATTTTTGCGGCAATAAAAGAAGAAATAGATAGGCAACAGAATAATCTTGAGCTGATCGCCTCGGAAAATATAGTCTCCGAAGCGGTCCTGGAAGCGCAAGGTTCGGTTTTGACCAATAAATACGCGGAAGGATACCCGGCGGCGAGGTGGTATCACGGTTGTGATTATGTAGATAAAGCCGAACAACTGGCTATTGACCGCGCTAAAGAGCTTTTTAAAGCGGAGCATGTTAATGTTCAGCCGCACTCCGGCTCGCAGGCTAACATGGCGGTTTACCTTGCGGCATTGGAATACGGGGACAAAGTTATGGCGCTTGACCTGGCCTGCGGCGGGCATCTGACGCACGGCTTAAACATTAATTTCTCGGGCAAGTCATATAATTTTATTCCCTATAAAGTAAATAAAGATACGGAGGCAATCGATTTTGCCGAAGTGGAGGCTCTGGCCCAAGAGCATAGGCCAAAGATGATCGTCGCCGGGGCATCTGCTTATCCTCGGACGCTGGATTTTGCTAAATTCCGACAGATCTGCGATAAGATAAACGCCTATTTGTTCGTTGATATGGCGCATATCGCCGGACTTGTGGCGGCTGGATATCATCCGAGCCCAATCCCCTATGCGGAATTTGTTACAACTACGACACATAAAACTTTGCGCGGGCCCCGAGGAGGCATGATCCTGTGCAAGAAAGAATTTGCCAAGAAGATCGATTCGCGTATTTTCCCGGGGATACAGGGCGGGCCTTTAATGCACGTTATCGCCGCCAAGGCGGTCAGCTTTAAAGAGGCTTTAAGCGATGATTTTAAGATATACCAGAAACAGATCCTGAATAATGCTCGGGCTTTTTCCTCGGAGATGGAATCTTTGGGGTTCCGCATTGTTTCGGGAGGGACAGATAACCATCTTTTTATGGTCGACCTTAGGCCGAAAAACATTACCGGCAAAGAGACCGCCGATGTTTTGGATAAAGTCCGTATTACGGTGAATAAAAACCTTATTCCTTTTGACCCGCAACCTCCGGTTGTAACAAGCGGTATCAGGATAGGCACTCCTGCGGTTACTACCCGCGGTATGCAGGAAAAGGAAATGAAAAAAATAGCACAATTAATTGACCGGGCAATCGCAAATAGGGATAATGAAGTAGAGCTTGATAATCTAAGGGGTGAGGTTGAGCGATTGACAAAAGCTTTCCCGATCTATCAAAATATGTTATAAATAGCCCTAGCGGCTAAAGGAAAAACCGCTATTATCAAAAGGACAGATTATGAAGTGCCCCGCATGCGGTTATAATGACACAAAGGTTGTCGATTCCAGGCTTAGCAGCGACGGGAATGCTATAAGAAGAAGGCGAGAGTGCCTGAAATGCGAAAAGCGTTTCACCACTTACGAATATGTCGAGCATGTCCCGTTAATGGTCGTTAAGCGTGACGGAAGAAGGCAGCCTTTCGACCGCAAAAAGATAATTGGCGGGCTGGTCAAGGCGTTTGAGAAGCGTCCCGTGAGCATGGATAAGATGGAGGAGGTCACCTCCGAGATCGAGAGGGTGATCCAAAAGAAATATGACCGCGAGGTCGACTCTAAGGTTATCGGCGAGCTTATTATGGAGAAGATCGCTTCCCTGGATGAAGTGGCGTATGTGCGTTTTGCCTCGGTCTACCGTCAATTCAAGGATGTGAACCAGTTCATGAATGAATTAACTATAATGAAGGAAAAAGAAAAACAAAAAGGCGAAGGCCAATGATACCCGTCGAGCTGACCAAGATAATAATCGACGAGAAGCGCCAGGACCAGATAATAGTCCTTAAGGAAAAAAAGGGCGTCAGGCAATTCCCCATAGTCATCGGCATTCTTGAGGCCTCTTCTATCAAAATGAAGGTCTCAGGGATAGAGCCGCCCCGCCCTTTGACGCATGATCTTTTGATCAGCGTGATAAAAGGCTTAGAGGCAAATATGCAAGGCCTCATAATCGATAAGATGATTAATAATACTTTCTATGCCAAACTGCAGATTAAGACGAAGGAAGGCGAGGAGAAGTTTATTGACTGCCGTCCGTCGGATGGCGTTGCCTTGGCGGTCAGGGCAAAGATCCCGATATTCGTCGCGGAAGAGGTTTTTAATAAGGCCGCGATCTTTAAGAATAATTGAGGGGCAGGTTTTTCTTTTGGTCTCAAAAACATATTGTACCATTTGATCCGAGATTCATCTTGAGCTTCTTCGCATTTGATGGATTTCGGTTTTTTAATGAGCGCATAATTTACGTAGCGATAGCGAACGTAAATTAGAGCGCCGAACCCCTTTAAAAACGTAAGGGGTGGTAAGCGCAGAGCGAACCATTAATCCCGCAAAACCTCTGTTTTGCGGGATATTAAGAGGTAAATGGAAAGGATTAATCCCGCAAAACCTCTGTTTTGCGGGATATTGAGAGGTAAATGGAAATGATTAATCCCGCAAAGCGGGATATTTTTGGGTAAAGCGTAATTTACGGAAGCGATAGATTTGTTTTTTGAACATGTTTTAGGGATAACTAATATAGATATAGTTAGATTGCAGAGCATCTCATGTCTTTTCCATGGTTTTACTTAAAGGCTGGTGTTTTCATCGTACTTATCAAATAGCATTTGTTATTAATATTTGTTTGATTTTCACTTTGTTTGTCCTTATTGTGTCTGAGATGAAAGGTTATTTATGCAGATAGCCTTCTTAAGGCCTATAATCATTCTTTCCTTTCTCTATATCGTCGAATTAAATTCCTTTACTATCCCAATTGCCAGTGCTCAAGGAATTACTCAAATTTCAAACAACTTGGCTAAAAGCAATTCCCCAGGCCTAACCGTTCCGAAGAAAACAAAAGATAAAAAAGATTCCGACCATTTCACTAGAAACTATATAATCTCCGACGTTGTCTGGACAGATATCGTCGGAGCTGTAGCCGAAGGAAACACTTTAAGGAAAACTGCCTCATCCGGCTGGGGGAATAGCGGCGCGGCCTCGGCTTTAAGATTTACCGGAAATGCCGGAGCACGTTTTACCGTTATTGAAACTAATACTCATCGGATGTTCGGTTTGTCGAGGCAAAACATCGACGAGAATTACACGACCATAAATTATGCTATTTATCTGCCCGGGGGAGGAAATGTCCAAGTTTTTAAAAACGGATCCCATCGTTATACTTCGGGCATAACGTCGCATGCTGGGGATGTATTTTCAGTTGAAAGGTCGGGAAGAGATATAATAATAAAGAGAAACGATACCCCGTTTTATACATTCACTAATGAAATTGGCCCCGAATATGAGCTTTTAGTTGATGTCGCTTTAAACTCTTATGGAACGACTATCGCCAATGCCCAAATATTCGGCGACATACAATTAGGCCCGCCTGATCCGGTAGATGATTTAAGCGCGAGCGCCGGAGAGAGCCAGGTTGTCTTAAGTTGGAGCGAACCGAGCAATCACGGCTCGCCCATAACCGGCTATGAAGTACAGTACGGAACTGTTTCTAGCGGCCAATTCGATAAAACTTTCATGGATGATGCTGTGCCGGGAGCTACTGTTACCGGGTTGGAGAATAGAGTCGAATACCAATTCAGGGTTATTGCCTATAATGCCGAAGGAGCTTCCCAGGCGTCAAATGTAGTTTTGGCAACGCCTTTAAAGACATTTTACGATGTAACCTGGAAAGACTTGAGAGGTGTTACGGCAAACGGGAATTCCCTTTATAAGGACGAAGTAAACGGCTGGGGCAATGGCGGAGCAGCTTCAAATGAAATGTTTGCGGGCAATGGCGGCGCGCAAGTTACCGCCAGCGAAACAACGTCCGAGCGATTATTCGGCCTCTCGACACAGAATATCGACGCCGACTATGATACTATAAATTACGCCATGGGGCTTTATACCGGTGGTGCGGTAATTGTTTACGAAAGCGGAACTTACAAAGGGCAGCCAAGCAGTTATGTTCCCAGCGATATAATGTCTGTTGAGCGCGACGGAACCCAAATTAGGTATAAGAAAAACGGCGTTACTTTTTACACCAGCTTAATTCCGATAGATAATAATGTTCCTCTTTTGGTTGATACCGCCTTAGGCACCCAGGGGTCAACTATAAATAACGTGAAGATTATTGCCCTTTCGGGAATTCTCCTCCCTTATAAAATAACAAACTTAAGCGCTGTAGGGCAAAACGAAGCAGTTTTATTAGCTTGGGACTCGGATATTTATTCCAGCAGTTACCGTATAAAATTCGGAATTCAGCCCGGGGTTTATACTACAACACTGGATGTCGAAAACGCCACTGAATACACGATCGATCAACTATTAAACGGCACGGAATATTATTTTATTGTTTCCGCTGTAAATGAAGCGGGGGAGGGCCTGCCTTCGGATGAAATTAAAGCTATGCCAGGAAACATAGTAGAATACCAGTATGACAACCGTAACCGTCTCAAAAAAGTTATACACGGCGACAAAACAATCGAATATCAGTACGACACTTTAGGCAATAGAAGAAATAAGGCAGTGTATTAATGAAGCAATGCGGCAGGGAAACAAAAATTTGTCATTCTGAGTCCAAAGGACGAAGAATCTCTTAAGAGATCCTTCGCTGTCGCTCAGGATGACGCGAAGCAGGGTGTCCAAAGAGGAAAAAAGGAAAAGAGTTTTGAATAAAAGAGCAACAATTATATTTTCATCCGTTTTGATTTTATTATTCGCGCCTATCAATGTGATTCGCGCCGATGACACAACCATTAATGCCTTGTTAAGAGAAGACATTGGTATTGACGGGCAGTCTTGTCCGTCCGGGACTTTTCACGTAACGGATTTAAGGTATTCGATAGTTTGGTCAATGGCCAACAATCCTGTTTGCAACGGCGAGCATACAACAAGCTGCTGGTATCCTTCCTTGATGATACAAGGGGAGCATATCGGCCATAATATTCCTTTCAGCCCGCAAGGAGAATATTCATTGTTCTGGACGTCCGGCGGGTGTATGACTTTCGAACAACTTACTGTTCACCGCCAGGAACAAAATAACGAACACTGGCATATGCTGGCTTATTACGTCGATAGCGAAGGGCATATGGTCCCGGTTCTTTCCCCCAACGCGGTTGTTGAGCTCGGTTATACCAAAAAAGAACTAGCGAAATTAAGCCAGATGTCTAAAACAAAGGATCCGATTAATATCGCAACAGGCGAGATGTTGGCATCGGGCGTGGATATTTCAATTCCAGCAATAGGCCCGGGCTTGGTTCTTTCAAGGAATTACCGCTCGCAAAGCGCTTTTAGAGGGTTATTCGGCTACAGCTGGCGAAGCGCTTATGATATTAATTTAACCGAAGATGAAAACGGCGATATCAGAGTTTATGAAGAAACAGGCGTTTTAAGTTTCTTTAAGAATGCCGGCGGCACAGGCTTTTATTTAAATTCCGAGGGTAATTCCTCGGCCATGGTTAAAAATGCTAACGGCAGCTATACCGTGACTGATAAACACGGGCTAGTTACAAATTACAGCGCGGAAGGAAGGATAACATCTATTGTCGACCGTAACGGGAACGCTCTTTCCTATGTCTATAATCCATCTGTTCCGGATGGAACCTATATCCAAGACTCAACCGGCCGGAAGATAACTTTAAACCTTAATCCCGACGGTACAATTCATCAGGCAATCGACCCCGCGGGGAAAATCACAACCTATGCTTATGACGCTAACGGCAATTTAACCAATATTACCAATCCCTTGAACAAAACCGTCACTTACGTTTACGACGATAACCATAACATTACGGAATTATGGAATTTAAACGGCCACAAAACTTACTTCCGTTACGATGCGAATGATCGCTGTTACATGAATTATCAGGAAGGCGATTTAAACAAAGTAACATTGGATTTTCAGGGTAACGGGGTTGTGGCCGTGACTGATGCGTTAAACAAAACAACAACATATTATTTTAACGACTATGGCCTGGAAACACAAAGAACCGATTCCCTAGGCGGAACAGTCACAACAAGCTGGAACACTCTTTATCTGGAAACAGCTATTATTGCCGACGAGCTCAACAAAACCACTTCCTTCGAGTACGATTATAACGGCAATCTTACCAAAATCACCGACGCCAACAACAAGGAAACAAAATTCGAGTACAACAACAATGATTTTAACCTGCTTAGTAAAACCACCGACGCCCGTAACAAGGTAACTAATTATATCTATGACACTCACGGCAATTTAACAACCATCCAAAACAACGATGGGGGAGAGAAGCATTTCTTCTATTTGAATAACGGCCTGGTTGATTACTTGGAAGATGAGCTTAATAACATAACTGACTTTAGTTATGACGCCTACGGCAATGTCACATCAATCAAAGACGCGCTAAATAACGAAACTACTTTCCAGTACGATTTAGCCGGCAATGTCTTAAATAGCACTTCAGCCAACCACGATCAAACTGCGTTTTCTTACGACGATAGTTACCGTCTTTTGACTATTACCTATCCCGATACCTCAAGCGTAAACTACGGGTATGATGACTTCGGGAATATGACGAGCCTGCTTGATAACCTCGGCTCGGCTACTTCCTTTTTATATGATAACGGCGAGCTTTTGGACTATAAAACAGACCCGCTTCTTAAGGAAACCCATTATGAATTTAATAATTTAGGCCAGGTAACGAGTAGAACCGACCGGAATAATCAGACAGTTAATTATTCTTATACGGATGTCGGGGAATTGGAATATATAACATATCCTGATTTGACGCAAACCGCTTTTACTTATGACCTTCACAGCAATTTAAAGACGATGACGGATTCTTTAGGTACGGCGACTTATAATTATGATAATCTCCACCGCCTGACTGATCTTACCGATTCTCAAGGTTTTACCGTCGCCTATCAATACGACGATGTGGGGAATGTAACTAAAATAATTTATCCGGGAAACTCTCTCCGTCATGACGAAAAATGCAGTCATTGCGCGGAGCGAAGCGACGAAGCAATCTCCGAAACCCTTGCCCCCGGGGAAGTAGCCTATACTTACGACAATCTTAACCGCATGGAAACAGTAACAATATGGACGGGACAAACAGCAACGTATCATTACGATACCGCGGGAAAGGTAACGGAACTGGATAATTTTAACAGTACAAAAACCTTTTACGAATATGATACAGCCAGCCGCTTAACCGCGTTTAGGAATAAAACATTTACAGGTCAACCCATCGCCGTTTACGAGTATTATGAAATAGACGGTAACGGTAATAGAGCTAAAATCCGCAAATACGAGCCGCAGGGCGGTATGCTTTTGTCTGAAAATACCGCCTATACTTACAACACCGCCGGTAACAGGCTTTTATCCGCCGGAGGAAATAATTTTACATACGACGATGAAGGGGAATTGACCCATAGTTACCGCACAGGTTATTTTTATGACTATAATCATTTGTTAATTGGAATCAACAAAGAAAGTGGAGGCGGAGGGGGTTGTTTCTTGGCCGGAATGCTTGTTACTCTTACTAACGGAACGAAAAAGCCTATTGAGAAAATAGAAGTCGGAGACCAGGTTCTTGCCTATGACGAGCAATCAAAGCAAATGAAGCCAAGTAAAGTAAAGGAAGTCTTCAAGCACGACAAAGAAGATAGATATCTGATAGTCAATAACAGCCTTAAAGTAACTCCCATTCACCGGGTATTAAGTAAAGGCGAATGGATTGAAGTAGGGAAGTTAAAAGTCGGAAATACAGTGACTAACACCAAAGGCGCCGACGTTAGAATTGAAAACATCCAAGAAGTTTCTGAGAAGGTGAATATTTACAACTTTGACGTCGAACAATATCATACTTATGACGACGCAAACGCAAGCCTTGTTCTCCCAGTCCAGCCGGATTTTATTG
>JADFZM010000179.1 GCA_015232535.1 Candidatus Omnitrophota bacterium | reverse complement strand
AATTAGGACATTTCTATTTTGGTAAAACTAGGACATTTCTATTTTGGCTTGACAATGGGATTAAAATTTATTGTAAATGAATGGCTTTTTAATTAGAATAAATACCTAAAAGTTTTTATTTTAATATTTATATAGGAGCCATGAGTAAAATTAACCCCAATGATTTCAAAAAGAGCCTTAAAACAAAATACGGCTCATATACGATATTCGGCCTCGATAAACTGGCAAAATTCAATTTACGCGATGCCGGGAATCTGCCATATTCGATAAAGATACTGCTGGAAAACGCCCTCCGCAATCTCGACAATTACCAGGTAACTTTCGATGACATAAAAAATATCTTGTCCTGGTCGCCAAAATCTACCGAGAAAAAAGACATTTCATTCAAGCCGGGGAGAGTAATACTCCAGGATTTCACGGGAGTGCCATGTATTGTCGATTTGGCGGCAATGCGCTCGGCGGTAAAACGCCTCGGAGGCGACGTCAATAAAATCAATCCGCAGGTCCCATGCGACCTTATTATCGACCATTCGCTTCAAGTGGATTACTTCGGGTCCAAAGACGCATTAAGAAAAAACATGTCTTTGGAGTTCAAAAGGAACAAAGAGCGTTATGAATTCTTAAAATGGGGGCAAAAATCATTTAAGAATTTCCGGGTTATTCCTCCGGGAGCGGGGATCATCCATCAAATCAACCTAGAATACCTGGCGCAAGGGGTTTTAAAAAACAAATCCTGCAAAGAAACTATCGTTTATCCGGATACATTGGTCGGCACGGACAGCCATACGACGATGATTAACTCACTTGGTATCGTCGGATGGGGAGTCGGCGGGATAGAAGCGGAGGCGGTAATGCTAGGAGAGCCGATCGGCATGCTCCTTCCGGATGTAATAGGTTTTAAGCTTACCGGTGAATTATCCGCTGGCGTTACTTCTACTGATCTTGTTTTAACCATTGTCCAAATGTTAAGGAAAAAAGGCGTTGTTGATAAATTCGTGGAATTTTTCGGAGAAGGGATAAAGCATCTGTCCTTGCCTGACCGGGCCACTATCTCCAACATGGCGCCGGAATACGGAGCAACCTTAGGGATATTCCCGGTCGATGAGATAACGATTGATTATTACCGCTTAACGGGAAGAAGCAAAGAGCAAATCGAATTGATAGAAAAATATTATCGCGAACAAAGGATGTTCTATGATAATCGCTTAACGCAGCCTCATTATAGCGATAATTTGGAACTGGATTTAAGCTCCGTCGAAAGCTGTATTGCCGGGCCTAAACGCCCGCAGGATAGAGTACCCGTTAGGGAATCAAAACTACGATTTAACGATCTCTCTGTAAAACCCTTATCCGAAGGCGGTTACGGGATAAATAAAAATGTTTTTAATAAAAAAGATAGAGGCCTTTCGCACGGGTCGGTAGTGATAGCCTCAATTACCAGCTGCACCAATACTTCAAATCCTTCATTGTTGATCGGCGCCGCACTTCTGGCCAAAAAGGCCGTTAAAAAAGGCTTAATGGTTAAACCTTTCGTCAAAACCAGCTTTGCCCCCGGATCAAAAGCGGCTGAAAACTTTTTAAGAGGTTCCGGGCTGCTTAAAAGCCTGGAGAAGCTTAAATTCAATATCGTCGGATTCGGTTGCGCCACATGCATCGGTAATTCCGGGCCTTTGAGCAAGGCTGTATCCGAAAGGATAAAAAAGGACAATCTGCTCGTCGCCTCGGTTTTGAGCGGAAACCGCAATTTTGAAGGCAGGATTTCCCCTCTTACAAAGCTTAATTATCTTTCCAGCCCGCTTTTAGTCATCGCCTATGCGCTATCGGGAAGCATCAATATAGATTTTTATTCGGAGCCGATCGGTAAGGACAAAAGAGGGAAAGAAGTTTTCCTAAAGGATATCTGGCCAAGCGCGGTTGAAATCAACTCCTTCGTCGATAAATACGTAAAGAAACAAGCATTTACAAAAGCTTACGCCGATCTCGCCTCGGTGACACCGCTTTGGAAGAAAATAAAAGCAGAAGGTGAAAGTGTTTATGCCTGGGATGAAAAAAGCACCTATATCAACGAACCGCCCTATTTCGAAAACATCAAAAAAGCTCCCGAGCCTATTTCCGATATTAAAAACGCGCGTGTACTATTAAAGCTGGGCGACTCGGTCACAACCGACCATATTTCTCCGGCAGGTGACATCGCGGAAGATTCTCCGGCGGGAGATTATTTAAAGGCCCATAAAATCTCCAAGCAGGACTTTAATAGTTACGGCTCACGCCGCGGCAATGATCTTATAATGAGGCGAGGAACATTTGCAAATATCCGCCTTAAAAATCAATTAGCGCAAGGCAAAGAAGGAGGATTTACTCTCTTTTTCCCGGCCAATGAAATAATGACTGTCTTTGCCGCCTCCGAAGCGTATGCCCGCACTCAAACGCCTTTGATCATTATTGCCGGGAAAGAATACGGCACGGGGTCATCGCGGGATTGGGCGGCAAAAGGGACGGCCTTGCTTGGTGTAAAAGCTGTTTTAGCCGAGAGTTATGAAAGGATACACAGGAGCAATTTGATCGGTATGGGCATTCTACCCCTGGAATTCAAAGGCGGCAATAGCGCCGATGTACTCGGGCTCCATGGCGATGAAATCTATGACTTGACCGGGATTAATGACAATATTTCCCCTGGTTCTGATATAATAGTCCATGCCCGCTCAGCAAAAGGCGACATAAAAAGCTTTAAGATGACCTCCCGCTTAGATACGCAAATCGAGGTGGATTATTTCAAAAATAGCGGTATACTGCAGTATATTCTAAGAAAATTGATCTAAAACAGAAAGGAGACAGAAAAATGAGACAAGTACTAATTCTTTTAATTGCCATTTCGGTTATTTTCTCCTTTGCTTGCCCTTCCCAAGCACAGATAAGAAACGACATGGGAATAATCGGCGGGAAAGTAACAGCTATCGACATAGCAAAGAATTCAATCACTATAGCGGATAATGAAAGCGGGGCGAAAAAATCATTCAATCCAAAATACGGGATAAATCCTGGTTTATCCGTCG
>JADFZM010000178.1 GCA_015232535.1 Candidatus Omnitrophota bacterium | reverse complement strand
TATAGCATTTATAAGGATAAATTCGGCCATGCAACTTATGTTCTCCCGCTTTTAGCCGGTATCCATAAGTCGCGGCCTCATTCAGGAGGAGAAAATGACAGACGATAAAAATAAGAACGGAATAAGCTCAATATCGGATTTTTACGGCGAGAATGTATTCAGCCTTAAGACGATGCGCAATTATTTGTCGGAAAAGGCTTACAAATCGCTTAGCAATACAATCAAAACCGGCGGGGAATTGGACCCATCGATCGCCGATGAGGTGGCTGATGCAATGAAGACCTGGGCGATATCAAAAGGCGCTACGCATTTTACTCATTGGTTCCAACCTTTGACGGGCACAACCGCCGAGAAGCATGACGCGTTTATCACTCCGGACGGAGAAGGCGGGGTGATAATCAAATTTTCCGGAAAAGAGTTGATCCAAGGCGAACCGGACGCATCGAGCTTCCCCTCCGGAGGGTTACGCCCCACTTTTGAGGCAAGAGGCTATACCGGTTGGGACCCGACCTCACCGGCTTTTATTAAGGAAGGCCCAAAATGTTCGACCCTTTGTATCCCGACATATTTTATCGGTTGGAACGGCGAAGCCTTGGACAAGAAAACGCCTTTGCTTCGTTCGATGAAAGCCATCTCGGCGCAAGTTTGCCGTTTGGGAGAGTTATTCGGCATTCCGTCAAAAGGCAAAATGGCCTTTGCGACTTTAGGCGGAGAACAAGAATATTTTTTGATCGACCGTGATTATTATTATCAAAGGATAGACCTGATTCAGACCGGGCGCACACTGTTCGGAAAAGAACCGGCCAAGCATCAGCAAATGGCCGACCATTATTTCGGCGCTATAAAAAGCCGCATAATGGGTTTTATGGAAGACCTTGACCATGAGATGTGGAGGCTGGGAGCTCCGACGAAGACCAGGCACAATGAAGTCGCCCCTTCGCAGTATGAAGTTGCCCCGGTTTTCGAGACTCTTAATTTAGCGGTTGACCATAACATGCTTTGCATGGAGGTTATGCAAAAGATTGCCGAAAAGCACGGTCTGGTTTGCCTTTTGCACGAAAAACCGTTCGCCGGTATCAACGGTTCCGGAAAGCACAATAACTGGTCGATTGTCGGACCCGACGGTAAGAATTGGCTTTCTCCGGGAGATAATCCGCATGATAACGCTAAATTTTTGGTCGTGCTTTGCACGATAATCAAAGCTGTAGATAAATACGCTCCTCTCCTTAGAGCCTCGGTCGCATCAGCAAATAATGACCACCGGCTTGGTTCGCATGAAGCACCTCCGGCCATCATCTCGATCTTTTTAGGCGAACAGCTGACTGATATCATCGAGCAGATAGAAAAAGGCGGCGCGAAAAGCTCCAAAAAAGGCGGAGTATTGGAAATCGGGGTTGATTCTTTGCCTAAGTTACCGCGCGATGCTACCGACCGCAACAGGACTTCTCCTTTTGCCTTTACGGGAGCTAAATTCGAATTCAGGGCTGTTGGTTCCAGCATGAGCTTGGCCGGCCCGAATATTGTCTTGAATACAATTGTTGCTGAGGTATTGGATGAGGTCTGCACCAAGCTTGAAGCCGATAAAAAAGCTAATAAAGACTTCAATGTTTCAGTGCAAAACATTCTTCAGGATATTATCAAAAACCATAAGCGGGTTATTTTTAACGGAGATAATTACACCGAGGAGTGGGTAAAAGAGGCTAAGAAAAGAGGCTTGCCGAATTTCACGACGACACCCGAGGCGCTTCCCGCGTTAAAGGCTCCGGAAGCTATAAAGCTCTTCGAAAAGCACAAAGTTTTAACAAAGACCGAGCTTTTATCCCGTTTCACTGTTTATATGGAAGCCTACGAGACGATCATGACTTACGAGGGGAAACTAGCGGCTGATATGGCTAGGACTTTATTTATTCCGGCGGCAGTAGCTTATGAGGCCGAATTGGCGGAAACTATTTCTTCGGTAGAGGGGATAAATAAGGCAAAAGCCCTTTCTTCCCGTAAGCTTCTTAAGTCGGTAAGTAAATTAACCGAAGAGGCTTTGGATAAGGTTGAGGATTTGGAAGCCTCCGTTATGAAGAAAGACTTTAAGAAGGTTAAATCCGGCATGGAAGATTTGAGGGAAAAGGTTGATGCATTGGAAGGATTGCTTCCGAGGGAGTTATGGCCTATTCCGACCTATGCCGAAATGCTTTTTATGCTTTAATTTATAAGTAGCGTCGTTGCGAGGAGGAGGGTGAAAACAGACGACGCGGCAATCTGAATAACAATCGTCATCCTGAGCGTTAGCGAAGGATCTATTGTGAGATCCTTCACTCGCTTTGCTCGTTCAGGATGACGCAACGCGTTTGATTCTTCCCCTGTCAAGGGGAGGACATAGTGACGGAAAATTACTTTTTGGGACGTTTAGAGGAAAGTGGGCAAAATTAATTCTGCCGGCTTTCCTCTAAATTGTCGAAGGAATTATGATACTGTTTATAAAACATATTTCGATCGAAGGCCCCGGAACCCTGGGATCTTTCTTAAAATCCGAGGGTTTCGAAATAAACACGACTGATTTATCCCAGGGGGAAAGATTGCCCGATTCCCTTGACAGTCTGGACGCGGTAATCTCTCTCGGCGGGCCGATGAACGTTTACGAGGAGGATAAATATCTTTTTTTAAAGCAAGAAGACGGGTTTCTAAAATCTGTCCTGGATAAGGAAATTCCTTTTCTAGGCATTTGTTTGGGCGCTCAGCTTTTGGCTAAAGCCTGTTCAGCCAAGGTGATAAAGTCCCCGGGCAAAGAAGTCGGCTTCTTTAAAGTTTCTCTTAACGCCTCCGGGGCAAAAGATGAATTTTTCCAAGGTATAAAAAATAATTTCCGGGTTTTCCAGTGGCATGAAGATATGTTTGAGGTACCGAAAAAGGGGCAGCTTCTGGCATCATCCCTTGATTGCCCGAATCAGGCATTTAAGGTTGGGAAAAACGCTTACGGGATCCAATTCCATGTTGAGATCGATGATATCGATATTTACGAATGGGGAAGAAATTATTTCAGCAAAGAAGAGTTCGATATTAAATCCAAGGAAATGGCGAAAATATATAAAGCTAATAAGCA
>JADFZM010000177.1 GCA_015232535.1 Candidatus Omnitrophota bacterium | reverse complement strand
TTGAGGGCCTATTTTCTTTTTTTGCTTCTTTCTTTATTTATGCTTCCCGGATATTTTTCGCTTTTACCGACAAAAGAGATTTTCTGGTCCGGCATCATATACTTCGGAATTTTTACGTGCTAAAAATAGTTTTTATGGAGAAAATTTACCGCAATGGCCGATAATAAACATATTACGGACAATTTAATCGAAATGTACGGCCGTAATGATTGGGCGATGAACATAAATTTTAAAATATTTCTGCGTAAGTCGGGGATCATTGCCCTTGACCGTAACGTAAGGATACTTGATTGCGGCTGCGCGATGGGGCATTTAATGCTGATGCTGAGGCGTTTTGGTTTTAAGCAGGTGAAGGGCCTGGATGCTTCCTTAGAAATGGCGGAAGCGGCAAAAAAGAATACGGGCATGGAAGTTATCCATAGCGATATTTTGGATGCCGATAAACATTTCGAGGAAAACAGTTTTGATGTGGTAATTATATCTGATTTAGTTCATCATCTGGATAATACGAAGGACTGGGATAGAATGTTTTTAATCGCCGCAAAAATCTTATCTAAGAAGGGTTGCCTTGTTATCCGTGAGCCGGCTGAAACATTGATTTTAAAAATGCTTTATAGTATGTCACGGCATAAAATATTTTATTTTGGCTTCCTGAAAGCCCGGTTGCAATCTTTTCTTGAGGAGGACTCTTTACTGCGGCACTTCTTTGCGCATTGGAAGCGAAATTATAAGGAAATCTTAACTAAACGCGGATTCGCGGTGATATCGGATACCTACTGGCTGGTGCATCAGATAATCTGTTGCCGGAAAGGAATATAACAATGCGGCCCGCCGGCCATTTGATATTGTCGGGGCTTCTATTCCTTGGGTTTTACTATTTTAGCCGATCGTTTGTTTTATCTTTTAGTTTAGCGTTGGCCCAAGTGGCGGTTGATATTGATCATTTGGTAGATTATATTATTTTTGCTCCGCGGCCCTTAAGTATAAAGAAGTTTTTTACCAAGGGTAACCCTCTGACTTGGCGTCGGATAGTTTTCTTTTTACACGGCTGGGAATGGGTTTTAATATTATTTCTAATCTGTATTAAAATTAATAATTCGTTTCTTTGGGTTGTTTCTTTAGGATACTTTATCCATCTTTGCCTAGATACTACCGTAAACAGATTTACCTACAAGATGTTAAAGCTGGATAAATATTTTTATTTTCTTATATTTAGGTTTAAAAACGGTTTTATAATTGATAAAATTTGCCCGCCGAGGATACGGCAAGTACAGTAAAAACATTAATCCCTAAACGCTCGAAGATGATTAGTCCCGATTAGTGTCAATGCGGGTTTGTGAGTTAACAAAATAGTAAAGTTATGAATTTAAAGACAATTTCTACAATCGCTGATTTGGGTTTTAATATTATCCGCGCCAATTTGACTAAAGAAAGGCGCCCGATTTTCTTAAGCCTTTTTATCACCAACCGCTGCAACCTGCGCTGCCGGTACTGTTTTGTCGTCGATGAGAGAATCCCCAAAGAAATACTTTGCTCCGAATACAGCAAGGAAGAGATATTCAAAATGGTAGATGAGTTTTACTCCATGGGGACCAGGATGATATTTATGCTGGGAGGAGAGCCGCTGCTCCATAAGGACATCAAGGCGATCATCGACTATATTGTCAATAAAGGCATATATCTTCATGTGATAACTAACGGCACTCTAATTCAAAGGAAGCTTGATGATATTAAGAATGTCCATGCTTTATGCGTTAGCCTTGACGGGGTGGGAATACAAAACGATGAATTGCGCGGTGAAGGTACATTTCTTAAAGTCGTGGAGGGGATAAGGGCAAGCGTTTCTAAAGGTATCCCGACAAGAATCCACGCGGTTGTCACCCGAAGGAATATAAATGATATTAAATCCCTTGCCGAACTAGCACGGGATTTGAAGGTTAAGCTGACCGTTTCCCCTCCGAACTTTCTGGGCGAGACAGATCATGAGTATTTGCGTATATCAAAAGATGAATACAAGAAGTTCTGGAGCGAGTACCTTGAGTTATACAAAAAGGGTTATCCGATAGGAAATGTCCCATCCGCGATAAAAAAATGCCAGGAATGGCCGGCTGATTATCATCAATACATTAAAACTGATGAGGTTTTTAAAGGATACAAGCCCACCTTTTGCCTTAACGGTTACACCTACGTTGCTGTCGGGGCGGAGGGAACCATGTACAATTGCATCAATCGCGGTTGTTTGAACGGCCCCAGTATTAAGGAGTTGGGAATAAGAAAGGCTTGGGAGATTCTTTTAGATTGGAGGAAGGATTGCGTTTCCTGTTCAAGCATTAATTGTATTGAAACAGCTATGATGCTTAATATGAGCATTCATTCTCTTTTGTCGGGGGCGGAATTTCATTTAGCGAGATCAAAAGGCAATAAAGCGCATATCAATAATTCCCGGGAAATGGGAGTTAAAAATTAATCGGTGCCTTTTAAACCGAATCGATTATAATGTAAAAACGCGCCCATAGCTCAATTGGATAGAGCATCTGCCTTCGGAGCAGAGGGTTGGGGGTTCGATTCCCTCTGGGCGCGTGAATTTTGCGGAGCAATCGTTATTGAAAGGATAAAATATGAATATTGGGATTATTTTATTGATATTATTAGTAAGCCAAAGTGCTCTCGCCGAAACTATCACGCTGAAGTCAGGCAAAGTGATCAATGGAAAAATCGTAAAAAAGAGTGAAGATGAAATTAAAGTAGATATGGGTGTGGGGGTCGACATAACCTATTCTTTAGATGATATAAAAAGTATTGATGGTAAGGAAATTTCTCCCGTAATGAGTACAGATGACGCAGAGCAAAAGAAAGTATTTGGGCAACGATTAGAGGATGTAATGGCTGTTGTATTGGATCAAGATAAAAGCAGGTTGGATCAAGAGCATAATTTGGAAACTTATTCGAGAGAGTTTCCCAATAGTGATTTTGCAGACGATGCGGATTTTATTATGGGAATGATGGCTTTTACTGGTGCAACGTTAAGTGGAAAATTTGAATTTGCTGAAAATATGATCTTCCCCCGAAAAAGTGGACACAAAGAAGAGTTGGAATTGGTATAATAG
>JADFZM010000176.1 GCA_015232535.1 Candidatus Omnitrophota bacterium | reverse complement strand
GTTGTCGTCTGTTATCGCGATGAGGGAAGCATTAAGGAGATGTTAAAACGCTTGGGCGAGGCGATGAAAAAGATCACTCCCAACTGGGAGGTGATTTATGTCAATGATAACAGCCCCGACAATGCCGAGGCGGTTTTGCTTGAGGAGGCTAAGAATAATAACCGGTTAACCGTTATCTCGCATTCCCGCAATTTCGGTGCCCAAGTTGCATTTACGACGGGAATGACGCAGGCAAAAGGCGAGGCGGTAGTCATTATGGACGGTGATTTACAGGACCCGCCTGAGCTAATCGAGGAATTTGCCCGCAAGTGGCTTGAGGGAAACCAGGTTGTTTACGGGATTCGGGCTAAAAGAAAGGAAAGCTTAGTTCGCAATATCGGATATAAGGTATTTTATAAGATTTTTAAGAAGATTGCTTATATTGATATCCCTTTAGATGCCGGAGAGTTTTCTTTAATGGATAGGATTGTTGTTGATGTAATACTGGCTTGCAAAGAGCGCGATCTGCTGGTAAGGGGTTTAAGGGCGCATGCGGGTTTTAAGCAAACCGGAATTCCTTTTGAAAGGCCGGCGCGTTATGCCGGGACTTCTAACCGAAGTTTATTGGCATATTTTATGTGGGCTTACCGGTCTTTTGTTTCCTTTTCTTTGTTCCCATTGCGGTTGATAACTGTTACGGCTTTTGTTTTAGCTTTTTTGGTCTTCTTAATTTTAATATTCCATTTGGCCGCATATTTTCTGGGGGTTCAAACACCCAAAGGTTATATGACATTGCTAACCTTGATTTTAGGGTTAGGCGCTATAAACATGATGGCCTTGGGAGTTATCGGCGAGTATATCGGCCGGCTTTTTGTCGAGATAAAAGACAGGCCCCAGCCGGTCATTAAAACCCTGGTGAACGATCATCGAAATATTCCGCGCGATTGGATGGGTATTCCCCCTCAAAATAAAAAGGATAAGCAATAGGGGAAAGTCATGAATAAAGAAAAATTCGTTCCGCCTTCAAATCTGCCGCCGGGAAGAAATGTTTTAACCAAATTAATATATTTTTTGCGCTGTTTCGCCGATTTACAGATTGCCTCGCTTTTGTTTTATCTTAAGCCTTGGCTGCAAAGGGTTGACAAAAGAATTCTGGAAGTTGGATGCGGGGCCCAGCCTTACCGCCATATGTTAAGCAAAAAATCCGACTATACCGGGCTTGACTGGGAGGAGTCGAAAAATATTTTCGGATACCAAGCCCCCCAGGCTGTCTATTACAAGGGAGGTAAATTCCCCTTTGGCGACCAATCTTTTGATTACGTATTTCATACCGAAGTTTTGGAGCATGTTTGGGATTATCGGCAATTCCTTTCGGAATGCGTGCGGGTATTGAAACCGGAAGGGAAAATGTTTTTGGCCATGCCTTTTCAGGGCCGGTATCATTATATTCCTCAGGATTTTTGGCGCTTTACCCCGGCCGCTTTAACGCGGCTTTTAGAAGAAGCCGGTTTTAAGGAAATAAAGATCTTCAACCGCGGGACGGATATAACAGTTGCCATGTATAAATTTGTCAGCGTTATTTACCGCTGGTTATCGCGTGGGATATTTACCAGGATATTGGGATTGCTTTTTATCCCTTTCGCGCTTTTGGCTTTAATCGTTGCTCATATTACTATCGTTTTCGGGATCGGATCTCCCGATGACTGCCTGGGCTACGCGGTTGAAGCAGTCAGGAAGAATTGAAATGAGCCACACCCTAAAGCCTGCACCCAAGGTTGTTTTTTACGATCACGCTTACGAAACCTTTGCTATCCAATTCTTAACGGCTACTTTAGAGAAGCGCGGGTATAATGTTTCAGTTTATTTTGATTGCTCGATGGATAAAGATTATCTTGACCAGGATTTCTTTCTGACGGAAGCCTTTTCGTTATCTCCGGATATGGTTGCAAAGAAGATCCTGCGGATGTCCCCGGATTTGGTCGGTTTTTCGTTGATTACTGTTTTTTACCCGAAGATACGCCCGATTATGGAGTCTATCAAAAGGATGAACCCGCGGGTAACTATAATCGCCGGAGGTCCGCATTGCATTTTAGCCCCTAAAAATGTTTTAGATAATCCGTGTATTGATTTTTTGTTTATGGGGGATGCCGAGGTTTCTTTGCCCGCGTTTCTGGAAAAGTTTAGGGAAATGCCGGTCGAAGAAATAAAAAAGAGTTCTACTGACGCGCTTCCCGGGATATGGAATAACTTGGGCGGGAGAACGATAGAGCGCGGCTTTGGGCCGATTATTGATAATCTTGACGAAGTCCCTTTCCCTCACAAAGATGCTTATTATTCTAAAAATCCTTCCTTAAAGAAAATCTATACCGCTACCTGCAGCCGAGGTTGTATATTCAATTGCACTTATTGCAATAGCCCGACCGTGAGGAAGCTGTATAAGGAATGCGGACAGACTTATTTCCGCGTTGCTTCGGTTAAACGCGTGATAGCGGAACTGGAGTTCGCGAAAAGAAAATACAATCCCCGCTATATCATGTTCATTGATAACCTGTTTGCGCCGAATGTTGGCTGGTTAAGGGAATTCGCCAAAGAGTATAATGAAAAAATCGGATTGCCTTTCTTTTGCGAGACCAATCCTAATGTCCATACGAAAGAGACAATTGATTTGCTGGCTTACGCGGGTTGTAAAATTATACAATTTGGGTTTCAAAGCGCTAATGAAGATGTAAGGCGGAAAGTTTTAAACAGGCATGAGACTAATGAAAAAATCGCCGAACTAGTGCTTTATGCCAAGGAAAAAGGTATTTTTGTTTGTGTTGACCATATCGCGAATCTGCCTTATGAAGAAAAAAGCCACCTGGACGAAGCGGTTGCTTTTTATCGGCGGATACGGCCGAACTGGATCAATCTGGGTTATTTGCAGTATTATCCTGGCGCGGATATCTTAAGCTTGGCAATCGCCTCAAATAGTATCAAAAAAGAGGATGTCGAGGGTATTTACAAGGGCGAGGTTCAGCATTCCTTCCGCCTTCTTAAAGATTCTAAGCTGGGGAGGTTTTACCGCACTTTACCGATCCGGCTTTTTTGCGCGTTTAAGCTGCCTAAAGAAGCAGGTGATTATTTGATTAAGCTTGCGGACAACAAGTTTTTTGAGGGCCTATT
>JADFZM010000175.1 GCA_015232535.1 Candidatus Omnitrophota bacterium | reverse complement strand
CCACAATCGGGATGAGTTTTAAGATAAGGAAATCATACTGATAGCGCAGTGTTTGGTAAATCCTTGCTGCCGGTTATACATATTAGGGCAAAATTTTCCTTTATCTAAGGAGATCGTGGATTACCTTATGGAAAAAAGGGTTGGTATAATCCAGTATCTATATGTCCGGAGACAACCGCATTGGGACTTATGCGCAATCCCCGGGGAAGGCAGCAGTATAAAAGTGTCTTCTTCCTCAACCATTGTAAGGAGCTTCTTAAAACTCCTTTATTGATCTCCGATTAGCTGACAAAAGAAAACATAAAAGCTCCTTTTCTATAGTTCCCGGTATGTAGTCGCAAGATCCGGAAAAAAGAAATAAATTCTTTAATTATTTTCGTAAGACTGTCGAGCCGTGGCTTGCCGAAGGCGATTTAGTAGCATAAAACTTATATTATTTGCTCAACAGTTAATAGGTACGGGTAAAGCCGAGCCTCCCGTATATTTCTTTAATAGGAGTGCTACATAAGATAGAGGAAGAATATTCCAAACTATTAATTTCGATTCTATAAGCTTTTATTCGAATAGGTAAAATTAGTAAAAATGAAGATGGTATTCTATGGCTAAAAAAATAGCTATTATTGGCGCAGGTCTGGGAGGATTGTCGGCCGCGCTGTGCCTGGCGGCGCGGGGGTATAGCGTTGATATATTTGAAAAAAACCGGACACTCGGCGGCAAAGCGGGCGTACTTTTCAAGGAGGGTTTCAGGTTTGATACCGGCCCGTCTCTTCTGACAATGCCGTTTGTTTTTGAGGAGCTTTTAGCGCGGGCAGGCAAGAAGCTCGTTGATTATTTCAACTGCATCCCTTTAGACCCGGTGTGTAAATATTATTTCAGAGATGGAACAATACTGGACGCCCGTGCTTCGGTGGATATGTTTGCCCGGGAGGTATCAGAGAAAACATGTGACAATGAATTTGAGGTAAAAAAATTTCTTGAGAAGGCAGGCAGGATGTATGATGAGGCAAAGGATATATTTTTAAGAAATAGCCTGGAAAAGTCTGTCCTATTTATGAAAAGCCACCCGCTAAGCAGCATCCGCATGCTTGCAGGCCTTGATGTATGGCGCACCCTGCACGCATCGCACGCGCAGGTTTTCAAGGACAGGAATACAATACAGCTTTTTGATAGATATGCGACCTACTCTGGCTCCAACCCTTATCAGGCCCCGGCAACTCTCAACATTATCCCGTATATTGAATATGGCCTTGGCGCTTTTTTACCGGATAAAGGAATAGCGGCCATACCCGATACGCTTGAAAAAATTTGCAAACAGCTCGGCGTGCGTATACATTGCCAAAAGGAAGTACAAAATATCATAACCAAAGGCAGTCGGGTAAAGGGTATCGTGGTTGAGGATGAGCGCATCGCATATGATTCAGTCGTATCCAATGTTGATGTGCACTATACATATTCCTGCTTGCTCAATGATTATTCTTCCCGCATGGCCAGGCGATATAGCCGCCTCGAGCCTTCATCATCCGGGGTAGTATTTTATTGGGGGATGGGCAGAACATTCAAGGATTTATGCGTCAACAATATTATTTTCTCTGAAGATTACCGTAAAGAATTCGATCAAATCTTCCGTTCGAATCAATGCCCGGACGATCCGACGATATACATTAATATCACATCTAAGCACATAAGGGATGACGCTCCCGCCGGAAAGGAGAATTGGTTTGTACTAGTGAATGTACCCTATGATTCCGGTCAGGACTGGGAACAGCAAACACAACAGTTGCGGGAGATTACAATCGCCGCGATCAATAAAACCCTTAAGACTGATATCGCCTCGGATATTATATGTGAAGAGATGCTCACGCCCAGCGATATATATAAGAATACACATAGCAATAAAGGCAGCATATACGGTGTCTCATCGAATACCAAAATGGCCGCATTTTACCGCCAGCCTAATAGGTCGCGCTCCTATGAAGGCTTGTATTTTTGCGGGGGCAGCGTTCACCCGGGCGGGGGAATGCCGCTGGTTGCTTTATCAGGGATGATCGCGGCTGATTTGATCATTGAACAGGAGCATGATTAAAGCTAAAGTGTTTTTACATCAGAAATTACTTTAAAAGCATATTTACGGCAACTCTTTAGAAGAAATTTCCGGGGGCAGGATAAGGAAGGTACAGCAATGACGCTAAAAAAGGACAAGCGATTGGACACAGCAGATAAAACAGCTATCTTTTTTTATTTATTCTTTTTTGTAGGAGTACTGGGCTTTGCCCTAAGCGCAACCCGAGCCGCAATGCTGGCTATGGTTAAGTATGTTCTCTTAGCCTGCGCTGTTCTTTTGTTTGTCAACATTTATCGCGGGCTAAAACGCCAGGACATGCCGAAATTTATCGGCTGGTGCGTCTTTGTTTTTTTAGCCACGGTATTCCTCGAGGCTCTCGGTGTAAATTATGGCTTGGTTTTTGGCGCATATATTTACAGCGATGTATTGGGCTTAAAGGTTTTTGGGGTCCCGCTTATTATAGGGATTAATTGGCTCACCGTTATACTTGGCTCAATTTCATTGCTCAATGCAATAACCCATAGGACTTTTTTATTCGTGCTGGGAGTTGGGGGTTGTGCTTTTTTATTTGATTATCTACTTGAGCCCGCCGCTATTTACCTGGGTTTCTGGCAATGGGAAGGGGCAATCCCAGTACAGAATTATGCAGCATGGTTTATTATTGCCGCAATATGCGCGGCCATATTTAAGCATACCAAATTATCTTTTAACGGAAGAGTGGCCCGGTCTTTATTGGCCGCTCAGACACTTTTCTTCATTGGGATAAGGTTGCTGATGCGGTTTAGTCTCAATGGAGATAATTTATTACGATTATTTTAAAAAAGTAGGCTCGCAGTTTCTAAAACTAGTTATTATTATAATATGGGACACAAAATACACAGTTAGCTTTGCTAATCGAATGCGGCACAGGGATTATTAAGGTTTTTTAGGAACAGCTACTTGTTAATCCTAACGATATTTCTTCGTTACCGGGCGGATGATCGGGTAGCTTGAAATCGCTATCGCTACTTTGGAATAAGTGAAACTTGCAGGATTTTCGGATTAGAAAAAGATTTTTCAGGCGAGGTAAAATACTAGTTAATATTGAAATAA
>JADFZM010000174.1 GCA_015232535.1 Candidatus Omnitrophota bacterium | reverse complement strand
TGAAACAGCGTTCGGGTACTGCTTGCGCAATAGAGCGTCGAGTCGCCCCTCGCGCAGGGGCGTGGATTGAAACTCATTGCAGCAGCTGCCTTTTTAAGATTCCGCGTCGCCCCTCGCGCAGGGGCGTGGATTGAAACTCATTTTGCAGTCATCGTCCATACTTCCCGAATGTCGCCCCTCGCGCAGGGGCGTGGATTGAACCTTGGAGTTTCTAATATATTGTTAGTTTAGCAGGGGTCCCTCTTTCCTTTCAATTTTGGATAAGCGAGAAAATGAAAGCATTGTTTTGCCGGGCGTAGCATTTGGCGGGGTTAACTCTGCAAAAATTGAGGTTGAAGTAAGAATTTTACAAAGGTATAATAAATCACAGTTTCATTAAAAACCATAAAAAGGAATTAATCATGAAAAAAACATTGTTAGTTATTGCTTTGCTTACCATTTTCGCCGCGCAGAGTTTGGCTTTTATCTCCGAGCTGAAGATACTCACTAAGGAGGAAATTGCCAAGTTGACACCGGAGGAAATAACTAAAGTTTATATCGACGCTAAGGTTGAGGTGAACGCGAGCAAAGTCTTTTACAGCAATTCCGGGTTCAGCTCTACCAAGGAGTTCGGGAAATATAAGGAGCTTTTGACCTTTGTTATCGATTTGCGCCGGGAAATGGAAAAACGCTCGATTCCCATTCCTCCAATAGAAGAATGGCTTAAATAGCAACCAGAAACAAAACCCGTAAATAAAGAAAAGAATAAAATGGATACTTTAAAAAAGGATAAAGAAGAATTAAAAGAGATAATAATCAATCAAGGGTATTTCCGGGAGAAAATAATACTTTCATCGGGTAAGGAAAGCGATTATTATATCGACGCCCGGCGTGTGACATTAAGCCCGCAAGGGGCCTATTTGACGGCCAAGATAATGCTTGAAATGGCGAAGGATTGGAAAATTGATGCTATCGGCGGTCCGACTTTGGGCGCCGACCCGATAGTCGGGGCGATATCGGTTTTGAGCCTGCAGGCTAAAAGGCCTTTGAATACCTTTATTATCCGCAAAGCGGCTAAATCTCACGGAAGGCAGAAGCAGATAGAAGGCCCGGATTTAAAGCCCGGAGCGAATGTCGTCATTATCGATGATGTCGCGACAACGGGCAAGGCTTTTCTCGAATCCATTACCGCCCTTGCCGATATCGGGATAAAAGCGGATAAAGCCCTTTGTATCGTGGATAGAAACGACGGCGCCCAAGCCGCCCTCAAAGAAAAAGGGTGTAGTTTATATTCCATCTTTAACATTTCCGAGATCCATAAACCTTAATTAATGAAAAAGATCATACTGGCTTCCGCTTCTAAACAAAGGGAGAAATTGCTTTCGCTTTTTGGCCTTAACTTCAGCGTTTATCCGAGCGGGGTTAAGGAAATATCAAAAATCAAAACAAATTGCGCTGATTTAGTCAAGCACAATGCTTTGATCAAAGCCCAAGATGTCGCCCGGAAGAGAAAAGAAGGTATTATTATCGGAGCCGATTCGGTGGTTTATTTGAAAAACGGGTCCATAATCGGCAAGCCGAAGGACAAAGCGGAAGCGAAAAGAAATTTAAAGCGGCTTTTCAAGGAGCCGCACTGGGTTTACACAGGTATTGCCCTTATTGATGCGGCGACTGATAAGACGTTCGTCGATTACGAAAAAACAAAAATTTACATGAACTGCTTATCGGATAAAGAGATAATTCGTTACCATAAGATAGTAGATCCCTTCGGGAAAGCCGGCGGTTTTGATATCGAGGGTTGGGGCAGCATTTTTATTCGAAGGATAGAAGGCTGTTATACCAACGTTATCGGATTGCCGGTCGCGAAATTATCTAAAATGTTAAAACAATTCGGCGTGACTTTTCTATCGTTTTTTATCATCGCTATGATTAGCGGTTGCGCCAGCGAATATAACCTGGCGACCCAAAAGGAAGAGATGTACCTTTACGATACCGAGCGGGAAGTGAATATAGGGGACAAGGTCGCCGCCTCGGTAGTCAAACAAGTAAAGCTAAATTCGGATGTGGACATAAATGAGCGCGTCGAGGGGATATTGGATAGGATTGTCGGTGTGTGCGACAGGAAAGAGATAGTTTATTTTATCAAGGTGATCGACGATGAGGAAATTGTCAACGCGGTGAGCCTTCCCGGAGGGCATATTTTTGTTTATAAAGGCCTTTTGGACTTGGTGAAGAATGACGATGAGCTCGCATCAGTTATCGCCCATGAGGTTGCTCATATTACGGCTCGCCACGGCATCAAGCGCCTGCAAAACGCTTACGGGGCGATGCTTCTGCAATTAATGGCTATTCAAGCCGGGAGGGAGGCGGCCAGCGGTGTTGCCGTGACTTTAGATACTTTATTCGTTGCTTTCGCGCAGGAAGACGAGTTTGAGTCTGACCGTTTGAGCGTTAAGTATTTGAAAGCGGCTGGGTTTGACCCGCAGGGGATGTCTGATTTTCTGGTAAAATTGCGTGAAAAAGAGCTCAAAGAGCCGGCGCGCCCTCGCAGTTATTGGCGGACCCATCCCTATCTTCCGCAGAGGATCGCCGCCGCCAATAAGGAAATAAAAGGAAAGCTGGAATTCCGCGACTATTTGAACTTGACTGAGGAGAAATATTGAAAAATATCTATTTTTTATGTTTAGTCCTGGCCTTTTCTTTTTTATTTATCACCTCATGTAAAGGAGTAGGCGATAAGATTTGTTTTGAAGCGAAATGCTTTAATATTGAAATTGTGAGCAAGCCTGATGAGTTGATGCGCGGGTTGCAATTCAGGAAGGAACTTCCTGAAAACAGCGGAATGCTTTTTGTTTTTTCTTACAATGACCGCATGAGTTTTTGGATGAAAGACACTTTTATCCCTCTTGATATGATCTGGCTTGATGATTTAAGAAAGGTTGTTCATATTGAAAAGGATGTCCCAACTTGCAAGGAAGACCCTTGCCCCAGTTATAGCCCTACAAAGGCCGCGCGTTATGTTTTGGAGCTAAACGCCGGGTCAGCCGATAAGCACAAAATAAGAATCGGTGATCAAGCTAAATTTGACGTGCGTCGATGAAAGCGGATAATTTATGAGCTATTCAGTCGAAAATACATCGGTTTTTCTTATTGTGCTTGGATTTTTCCTAATTTCCCTCTTAGCTATTGTCATCGAGACCCTACGGGTAAAGTCTCTGATAAAAGGAATGGAAACCCTGCATCAGAAACAACTGGCTAAGAAATCC
>JADFZM010000173.1 GCA_015232535.1 Candidatus Omnitrophota bacterium | reverse complement strand
TATATTAATAGCGTCCAGAAAATATTCGGCAAGAAGAAGTTAAAAACCTTTCCGAATATGGCCTTGTCGGATTTTATCTATTACCGATATATTAAAGGGATCCGGGAGGTGCCGCTTTTGACATTTATCGAATACGACCAGAAAAAAGTAGGCGAGATGTTAGAGCGCGAGGCCGGCTGGACTTATTACGGCGGGCATCATCACGAATCTTATTATACCCATTTCTTTCAGTCGTATTATTTGCCAAAGAAATTCGGGATCGATAAAAGGAAGGTCGAGTATTCGGCGCTTATCCGTTCGAAGCAAATGAATAGAGCCGCGGCCTTAACGGAAATCGAAACTGTTGAATACCCCTACGATGAAGAGCTGGTCAAATACGCCAAAAACAAGTTAGGCCTTAGCGATAAGGAATTCGATGCGATTATGGGCGCTCCAAGAAAGAGTTTTCAGGATTACCCGACTTATTATCCGCTTATAAAAAGTTTAAGCTGGCTTATAAAATTGGCGACTAAAATGCGTTTGGTTCCGAAGCACGTTTATTATAAATTCTTAGGATGATAGAAAGAGGCTGTTTTTGATAGTAATAGTTGATTACGGGATGGGTAACCTGGGGTCGGTTGTAAATGCTTTTATGAAGCTTAAAGTCCCCGTCCTGGCTACATCCGATGTAAATGAGATTTCTAGGGCGGAAAGGATTGTTTTGCCTGGAGTTGGATTCTTTGCTAAGGGAATGGAAAATCTCAGGGCTCTGGGATTGATCGATACGCTCAACAAAAAAGCCCTGGAAGAAAAAGTGCCGTTTTTAGGTATTTGCTTGGGTATGCAATTGCTTACATCCTTTAGCGAAGAGGGAAATGCCGAAGGTTTGGGCTGGATAAACGCAAAGACGGTAAGGTTTAATTTCTCGGACGGTGCCGGATTGCGGATTCCCCATGTCGGTTGGAATAAAATAGCCAAGAAAGAAGACCCCCTCCTTCTTTCCGGCATAGCCGAAGATAACCGCTTTTATTTTACTCATTCCTATCATGTTGCCCCTAAAGATGAAAATATCCTTGCCTTTTCTTTCTATGGTTATGATTTTGCTTCGGTCATACAAAGCGGAAATATTTTCGGCGTTCAATTTCATCCTGAGACTAGCCATAAAGACGGGTTGCTGCTGCTCAAGAATTTTGCGGAGATAGGCTCTTATGTTGCAAACTAGGGTATTTCCTTGTCTTTTGCTTCAAGGGGAGGGGCTGGTTAAGACCGTTCGCTTTAATAGCCCCGTCTATATAGGGGATCCGCTTAATGCGGTTAGGATATTCAACACCAAAGAAGTCGATGAACTGCTTTTTTTGGATATAACCGCGACCAAAGACAAAAGAAAACCTAATTTTGAGCTTATAAAAAGGATTTCCGATGAATGCACCATGCCTCTTACCGTCGGGGGAGGAATAAGCTCCTGCGATGATATCCGCCTTCTTAGTAAATGCGGGGTAGAGAAATTCGCGATCAACACCGCTTTTTACAGTAACCCGGATTTTGTTAAAGAAGCCTCGGAACATTTCGGCAGCCAGGCGATCATCGTTTCTATTGATGTGAAAAAAGACCTGCTTAGCAATTACCGTGTTTTTATACGCGGAGGGTCTGCGCCGACAAAAATAGACCCGGTTTTATATGCGAAAAAAGCTCAGCAATACGGAGCCGGGGAAATATTGCTTAATTCTATCGACCGCGACGGGACAATGGAAGGTTTTGATATAAGTTTAATAAAAAAGGTAACCGAGGCGGTTAATATTCCGGTAATTGCCTGCGGAGGATGCGGCAAGATCGAAGATATCGCAAGCGCGGTAAAGGAGGGAAAGGCTTCGGCGGTAACGGCGGGGAGCTTTTTTGTTTTTCACGGGCGAAGAAGGGCAGTTTTGATCAATTTTCCTCTCAAGAAAGATATTGAAAAAGCGTTAAGTTGATGAAAGCAAAAAAAGATAGAAAAATATTTTTCTTTTTAAATCACCCGGCGCATTATCACTTGTTTAAGAATATTATAAACCGTTTTATAAAAGACGGGTTCGCGGTTAAGGTGGGGATAGTAAAAAAGGATGTTCTGGAGGATTTAGTAAGGGAAGAAAAGTGGGATTACATAAATCTTTTTCCCGAGGGAAGACGTCCGAAGAACTTACCGATAATCCTGACTGCTTTGATCAATCTTTTTAAGGCTGAGATAAGGCTTTTAAGGGCAGTTTGGAAATTCCGGCCGTCTGTCATTGCCGGGACTGAAGGGACTTTGGCCCATAGCGGTTTTGTCTTGCGTATTCCGACGGTTCTTTTTAATGAAGACGATACAAAGCCGACTCCGGAAAATTATATTTTTTATCCTTTCGCGTCGAAACTCGTCCTGCCGGAATGTTGCGATAAGGGGATGTGGCAGAAGAAAAGGGCCTCATATCCGGGGTATCATGAGCTGGCTTACCTTCATCCGAAATATTTTACGCCTGATGAAAAAGTCATAGAGAGGTTTAACCCCCGCAAAGAGAAGTATTTTATTCTTCGCCTGGCAGATTTGAGCGCCAGCCATGATGTCGGGAAAAAAGGCATAAGCGATTCTTTGGCTACACAAATAATCGGCTTATTATCGAGGCACGGAAGAGTATTTATAACTTCCGAGCGGCCGTTAAAAAAAGATTTTGAGAAATTTAGGATATGCATAGACCCCAGGGATATTTTTCATGCCTTATATTATGCCGAACTTCTTATAGCCGACAGCCAAACAATGAGTGCCGAGGCCGCAGTTTTGGGTACGCCGTCTTTGAGGTTCAACGACTTTGTGGGGAAGTTGGGGTATTTGAACGAGCTGGAGAGGAAATACGAGCTTACTTACGGGATTAAGACTGCTGATCCTCAAAAGCTTTTGGATAAAATCAATGAGCTTATTAAAGACCCAAAGACAAAAACACATTGGCGAAATAAAAGAAAGATAATGATAGTGGAAACTATTGATGTCGCGGAATATTTTTATGATGTCCTTCGCGTCCAATTTACAAAATGAAGCGCAACGACTTTAGAATCAAATAGAATAATGGTGAAAAAAGGTAAATTTTATATTCTGGGTATTCACGACGGCCATAATGCCTCGGTTTGCTTAATGGAGGATGAAAGGGCTGTTTTTGCTATACAGGAGGAAAGGCTTAATAATATAAAGAATTTCTGGGGGTTCCCCGAAAACGGCATAAAAGCGGCTTTAGATTTCGCTAAAATAAGCGCCGCTGATGTAGATATTGTGGCTATGGCTTCTTTACACTCTCCTAAGCCCCCCGAGGGGAAGGGTATATTGGAGCAGTACAAAGATGAATATGGCCTTCAGGGTAAGTTCTTATTCCT
>JADFZM010000172.1 GCA_015232535.1 Candidatus Omnitrophota bacterium | reverse complement strand
TATTTCAAAATTAGGACATTTCTATTTTGGTAAAACTAGGACATTTCTATTTTGGTAAAACTAGGACATTTCTATTTTGGCTTGACATTTAAATTTAATAAGCTTGACAATAGCGCATAATTATTATAAATTGAACAAAAATCGGAGGAGAATATGTTACCATTGTTATTGGTTTTCTTAGGCATAGCCAGCAGACTTGTTTTTCACACGCCGAATTTCACTCCCGTTATCGCTATAGCTTTATTCAGCGGGATCTACGTCAGAGGCAGGTACGCTGTTTTGTTGCCCGTTGTATTACTAATCATCACCGATTTGTTTGTCGGGATGCATAGCGTTGTATCTTTCACCTGGGGTAGTATGGCCTTGATTGCTTTATTGGGTTTAAAGATAAAAGAGAAGAAAAGCTTCGGAACCGTATTTGCCGGAGGGGTGATATCGGCTGTATTGTTTTTTGTTGTGACCAACTTAGGCGTTTGGCTTTTGAGCGGGATGTATACGCTCGACTTAAACGGGCTTTCGCAGTGTTTTACTTTAGCGGTCCCGTTTTTTAGAAGCACTTTGGCAAGCACATTGTTGTACACGGTTGTTTTATACGGAGTTTATGAATTCGCGGCAAAACGGCTTAAGGATACCTCTTTAGCTTCTGTTCTTTAGATTACTGCTTTCTCTATATATGAGGAAATCCCGTGTAAACCGGGAACGGTCCCGCCACTGTGATTCCGTTAAAGGCTTACGGATAAGTCAGAATACTTAAAGTATAGTTAAAGGATTAGCCTTGCGAGGGACGTGGTTAATCTAAATAAGCCCCAAGCTTATGGAGCTTTAGTGAACATAATCTTGCCGGGCAAATTTATCCCAATCGGGGATCCCTCGGTTGGGAATTTTTTTTGCCATAATTCAGGATGGAAAGGAATATCATATGAAAGAGCTATTAGTTACCGTTGTAAGTATTGTTTTGTTTCTCGGTTTTTGCGCTATATTGCCGGCTCAAACTATTCCGGCGGAGGAGTTGGGGGAGATTTATGTCAGGGCGACCCGGCTTGCCCAGAGCGATTACAAAATCGCCGGTAATGTGAAAGTAATCGACCGCGAGGAAATTGAATCGACGAACGCAACGAATATCCCTGATTTGCTAAAAGAAACTTCGGGCATATTTGTTTATGACCAAAGCACGGCCAAGTCCGCGACGGTTGATATACGCGGTTTCGGCGACACGGCGAAAAGAAACATTCTAGTTTTAGTAAATGACCGCAAGATAAATTCCGTCGATCAATCCGGGGCGGATTTGACCCAGATCCCTATCGAGGAGGTCGAGCGCATCGAAATCATCCGCGGCGCGGGCTCGGTCCTTTACGGCGATAATGCGGTCGGAGGGGTAATAAACATTATTACTAAAAAAGGCAAAGGAGAAATGAAAGGAAGGCTAGGGGCTTTCTACGGAAGTTACGACAAACAAGGAAGCGACATAGAATTATCGGGTGAGGCGAAGAATATTTCCTATAATTTCTACTCAAAATATATGGACGACAGGGGTTTTCGCGAGAACAGCGATGTCCTTTATAAGGATTTCAATACCCGCTTAGGCTATAAATTGTCTCCCAAAATTTCCTTTGATTTTGAGGTAGGACGGCATCAGGACAAGACACAGCTTCCCGGCGGTTTGAGCTCTTCGGAATTGGCGACACTCGGGCGAAGAGGTTCGGCGGACAAAACAGATTATTCTAAGACGCGGGATATGTTCTATAATTTATCATTTGACCTTAAGCCCTGGGCGCAGGAAGTTGATTTCGGGACATTTATCGTAGATTTGACGAACAGGAAAAGAAATGTTTTTGATTCATTCTTCTCGAACTTCTGGGAGACAAAAAGAGATATTGAAACAAACGGAATAACGGCAAAATATATTTTCAATAAGCCGATTTTCAGCAAAGAGGTAAATTTCGTTACCGGTATCGATTTTTACGACACCGACAATCATATTAAAGGCTTTACCGGAAATACTGACGATATTGTTATCACAAAAAAAGAGACAGGGGCTTACGGGTTTCTTGAATATGAATTGTTTGATAAAATCTTTGTGAACGGCGGGAGTAGGTTTCAGCAGGCGGAATATAATTTTGACAATATCGGGGCAAGGACCTATCACTCCAATTCCCCCGATGAGTGGGCAAGCATGGGCGGCTTCCGGTATGAATATGCCCCAAAAAGCAGCCTGCATTTTAACGCCCAGCAGACTTTCCGCTTTCTTTCGACCGACGAATGGTACAGCACCTGGCCGACACCAAGCTTGAATACTTCATTAAAGCAGCAAACCGGGATTCAGTTTGAAACCGGTATCAAGCATAACTATCAAGATAAAGTAACGGTTAACATTACTCCCTACGCGATGTTGCTCAACGATGAGATTTATTACGATCCGAGCACATATAAAAACCTGAATTATGATAAAACCCGAAGGCTCGGGGTAGAGCTGGGTGTGGAGGCCGATATCCTAAAATTCGTCGAAATAAAAGGCCTGGAAAAATTGGATTATTTCATTAATTATACTTATCAGAAGCCGCAGTTCAAAGAAGGCGCTTATGAAAATAAATATATCCCGTTGGTCCCTCGCGACCAGGTAAGCAGCGGAATCAGCGCCGGTTTCGGTAAATTTTATAATATCTCGTTTATCGGGAATTTTGTCGGATCGCGTTACATAATTAACGACCTTTCGAATAATTTCCCTAAGGCGAAGCCGTATTTTGTTGTAGATGCTAAATTATCGTATAAAAGGGAATATTTAGAAGTTTATGCAAAGATAAACAATCTATTTGACCGCCAATATTTCACCTACGAATCGACCAACGGCGTATCTGTCGATTATTTTCCCGCCCCGGAAAGGAATTTTATGGTCGGAATTGACTTGAAGTTTTAGAACTAAAACCGATGAATTTTTGATCAGGCAATCAAGCCAACTTAATGATGGTGTTGGCATGGCAATGGCGGGAGGTGGCCTTGCTTTATTACTCAAGGGCTTACAAGAAATTTGTTTTTACACGAGTGGTGGATTGCGACCTAAAGTGAGGCAAAATAGACTCTCCGGGGCCTTTTAGAATACAAGAATACTCTCGAAGTTTCTTTAGCTGTTTTTAAATCTAGTTTATATATTCGATAATTTTTCTCCATATTTACCGGTTTATCGAATTTATTCTCATTAGAATAAAATTCCTCATCATTTTATTTGAGCCCTAAAAACTGGGGAAATATTGACGAATTTCAGGCCATTTGTCCTGATTTTGTCTCAATCAAAGTTGCCATCTCTAAGATTAAATTGCTCTAAAATAACCCTGTAACACCAAAATGGTAATGTCCTAAATGACCAAAAT
>JADFZM010000171.1 GCA_015232535.1 Candidatus Omnitrophota bacterium | reverse complement strand
TAAAGATCACCGGATTTATTTAGCCTATTTAAAATTAATTACAGCTTCCCGGTATAAAGAAAATAACCTAAGACTACCTGTAGCCAAATTAATGAGAAATTACCGCGTCTTATTGTACGGCATTAGAAATTATGCTGAAAATAAAGCTGCGGTTGAGGCAGAAATAGACGGGCAATTAAGCGAACTTTATTCGCAGGTTAAACAAGCGGTTGATGTTTTTAGGACCGATATTAGCAAAAAGCCTTTCAAATTTGAAGAAGCAAAAGAATTTGAAAAACAAATGACGGAATGGGCCCAGAAAGTAGAAGACTTAAGGAGAGAATATTTACCGAATTTGAGCGATAAAGTTGTAGCTGAAGTAGAAAAGACTCAAGTAGTAAGCTTAGTAGAGCAGGCAGCTGCTCAAGGTACCCCGAATATCTTTGTAACTGATGACGGGACAATGTATTTATTTGCTGCTACTAAACCGCTCGGTCCTAAGCAAAAAACCAGGCCGAAATCAAGAGAATATCAGCCGGTTGTTCATATTGATCCCAATTGCCCGGCGCTTAAACATCAACATGGAGCAGGTTTTGAAATTGAAACACAAGAAATAATAACTGATAGCCAAAATCTTGCCCGAGACATTGGAGATTATACTTTATGCCCATCTTGTCCCCACAATTTACCCGGGGAGTTTGGTAAAGGCTCGGGGACTCCAATATACAGAGCCTGGCCGGATATTAGAGCAAAGTTCAAAGGCAAGGGTTTAACTGAGGAAGAGTTGCCTGATTTTATTCGAGCGGAAATGATAGAAAGAGAAATGTTGGATCTTAAAGAAATAGGAAAAGCTAAACCAAAACCAAAACCAGCTTCACAGCCCGCCGTTGAAGATGACCCTGCAGAAGAAGAGGAATTAGGGGATATCATAGCTGAAGAGCAATTGTTAGAAGAAGCAGAAAAGTCCGGAGATGTCGAAAAAGGGCCGGACACGGCTTTAATATCGAACCCCGGCGGTATCGATTTAAACCCCAAGGCGATTTCCATAGAACGCAAAGGAGAAGGCTTTAAATATAATTTTGATATGCGCAGTTTAGACCCCCAATATTTAGGCGCTGATGGTTTCGTTCCGGTGATTTATAATGTAACGCCGATACCCAATTTACCATTCTATTTGGGTGTTAAAAATTCCGGCAAAGAACAGGAATTGTCCAAGGTAATAAACTAGCCTTTCATGGCACCTTTTTATGCCGCTATTTATATAAACTTCTTTACAACCTTAAATTCGAAAGTTATAATATCTTTCTCTTAATTCAATTATTTTTTCTGGGAAGCATAAAGAGGATGAGCTCTATAAACTATTGTCTCAGCTATATTTAAAGGTTAGGCCACATTATGAAGAAATTAAAATTAGGTTTGCCTAAGGGAAGTTTGCAGGAAGCGACTATCAAGGTTTTTGAGCGGGCGGGTTTTAAGATCTATGTTTCATCGCGCTCATATTTCCCCTCTATTGACGATGAGGAGATAAGCCCGGTTCTTTTAAGGGCACAGGAGATGTCGCGCTACGTCGAGGATGAGGCCTTAGATTGCGGCATAACGGGAGCGGATTGGATCAGGGAAAATAACTCCGATGTTGTTGTTGTTTCGGATTTGGTCTATGCTAAACAAAGCGCGGTTAAGGTGCGTTGGGTTTTAGCAGTGCCGGAAGATTCGAATATTCATTCGGTAAAAGACCTAAACGGTAAAAGGGTCGCTACCGAATTGGTTGCCGTGACAAAAGCCTACCTTAAGAAAAATAAAGTTAAGGCGGATGTCGAGTTCAGTTGGGGAGCGACCGAAGCTAAGGTTGCCGACGGACTTGTAGATGCGGTTGTTGAGTTGACGGAAACGGGAAGCAGTTTGAAAGCACATAAGCTTAAGATTATTGACACTATATGCGTCTCAACGACCCAGTTTATTGCCAATCACAAAGCAGTCAAAGACCCCTGGAAGAAAGAGAAAATGAACCAGTTAAAAATGCTTTTGGAAGGGGCTATCGCGGCTAATAATATGGTCGGCCTAAAAATGAATGTCGAGAAAGATAATTTGAAAAAAGTCTTAAGCCTTTTACCGGCTTTGAAAAACCCGACTATATCAGGCTTAGCGCAGGGTAATTGGGTCGCGGTTGAAACAGTAATAAGCGAAAATAGCGTCCGCGCCCTTATCCCGAGGTTAAAAGCGGCCGGGGCAGAAGGTATAATTGAATACCCGCTTAACAAGATAATTTATTAATCCAGGAGGAATCATCATGCCTTGCGGCAGAAAAAGAAAAAGACGGAAGATAAGAACGCATAAGAGAAAGAAAATGCGTAAACTGCTTCGTCATCTTAAAAAGAGAGTCACCCGCTAATAGGGTATATAATAATGCATAAATTTAAGGCAATACGGCGTGTAGGCTTTCTAATATTGCTGGCTTACCTCGTTTTATTATCTTATGGGGCGGAAGCTTTTTTTTATGGCAATAAGAATCAGGTCTCGCAAGCTTTGGCACATTATGCCATGGGTCTAATGTATGACCAAATAGGCTTGACAAACCGGGCAGTGATGGAATATGAGGCCGCGGTCGACCTTGATAACGAGAGTTACATCCCCCATTTGAAATTGGGCACAGGATATGCCAGGTTGGGATTGCTGGACGAGGCGGTTAAGGAATTGACCCTGGTCAACAGCGTAAATCCTTCCGAAATGCAGTCCCATTACCTTTTGGCGATTATTTATGCCACGCGCCAAGATTACGTCAACGCCGCCAAGGAATACGAATTCATACTCAAGGACCTTTCCAAAAAAGAACCGCAAAACACAGAAGTCTACGGATATTTAGGACAGCTTTATTATTCCCAGAGCAACTACCCTCAGGCAATCGAGCAGTTTGAAAATATCCTTAAGATTGAACCGAATAACTCTGAAGTAATGTATGTTCTTAGCTCGATTTATTTGGAGACGGATAAAAAAGAGAAGGCAGTTGAGGTTTTAAGACGGTCGATATCCGTAGATCCACAGCATGACGGAAGCCTGAATTCCCTAGGTTATATTTTCGCCGAAGAGAACAAAAACTTGGAAGAGGCCAAATCGCTGATCGAGCGTGCTTTAAAGATCGATCCTAATAACGGCGCTTATTTAGATAGTTTGGCTTGGGTTTATTATCAGCAGGGTGATTATAATAAGGCCCTTGATTATCTTCTGCAGGCTAAAGAACGTATGGAGGACCCTGTTATTTACGAGCATCTGGGAGAAACGTACATCAAGTTGGGTAAAGTTTCAGAAGCGGTTGATTCATGGGAGAATTCGCTAAAATTGAATCCGGAGCAGGAAAGATTGATCAATAAGATAGCTCAGTTAAGGCGATCCCCTGAGGATG
>JADFZM010000170.1 GCA_015232535.1 Candidatus Omnitrophota bacterium | reverse complement strand
TCACCATCGCCGTGCTGCCTATCCCCAAAGACCCGTCGATCCTTAGAGGTATTTTCTTCGGACCGTCATCAAACCAAATTCTAATATTATGCGCTCGTCCGCTCATAAAATAGGCGTTGTATTCTTTTCCGGCAACCGAAATCTTTTTCTTCTCCTCAAGCTTTATCTTGACTTCCTTGGTCGGGAGATTAACGGTAATTTCCTCGCCTATCTTAAATTCTCCTTGAACCCGGTAACGGTATATGAACCCATATATATTCTCCATCCTTTTTTTGCTGGACAACGTTGTCTTTTTTACTTTACCTTTAGAATCAGTGTTTGTGATCTCAACTTGATTATCCTTGCGGGAATACCGCTCCTCGATCAGTTCTTTTGTACCCGCGATATTCAAATCGCGTTTTACCAAAACAGGATAATAATCCTTGCTACTGACATATATCTGTTCCCTGTCATAAAATTTAAAACCGGTAGCGGTAAAGACAATAAGATAACAGTTCTCCCCTTCAACCTTTTCTTCCCCAAAGAATTCAAGCTTGGCATCGCCTAATTTAATTGCCTTTTTAACGGCATAATTTATCGTCTCGATCGGATCCTCCTTAGCTAATAAATAACTTTGCCGGAAAGTCAATACGGACAAAAAGGTAAAAATAATTACTCTAAATATTAGCGGATTAAATTTTGTCATATTCTTTAATATAATGTTCTATGATCCTTGCCCCTTTGTAAAGCGATTCTACAAAAACATATTCATCGGTCGTATGGGCAGTGCCTGATGCGCCGAATCCGCTGGCAAAAGCCGGGATATTATATTTTTTGAAAAAAGTTATTACCGTTGCCCCTTCGCTTCCCTTAAGAATAGCCCGGCAACCAAACTTTTTCGCGGACTCAATATATTTTCTGACAAACACATTGTCTTTGCTTATTTCATAAGGCTGCTGCAGGTCATCAACACAAACCTTATAACCAATGCCTTCCTGGATTAGTATATTATTTATCTCTTTTAAAATAATTTTATCCGCCATCCCGGGCAAAAACCGAATATCTACGGAAAACTCGCAGTAATCCGCTACCATGTTCACCTTATCGCCTCCTTTGATAGTGCCGATATTTACCGTCGGTGGCCTTAACAAAGGATGCTCATTAAAGGAAAAGCTTATCTGTTTTATCCTGCTTATTATATTAGCCGCTTTTTCTATGGCGTTTATACCTTTCCAATTGTAAGCGCCGTGAGCCTTTTTCCCAAAAAGCTTTATCCTTAAATGGATCAGCCCCTTCTGGGCAATAACGCAATCGCCCTCGTCGGAGTCCAAAACAAGTGCCAACTTTGGTTTTAGAACCTTCTCTCTTAGCAAAGGCAATATGCCGTATGCGCTGCCGCATTCCTCATCGGCTGTCGCGGCCATCACAATGTCGGAGTTTAGCTTCACGCCGTCCTCTTTAAGGCTGCGCATCACTTCAAGGCAAACAGCTACATTACCCTTGTCATCGGATGCGCCGCGGCCGTAAAGCCTCCCGTTTTTTATGTCTTTTCCGAAAGGGTCATATTTCCAGCCGTTCCCTATCGGCACCGTATCAACATGCGGAGTTAAAAGAAGCGCGTTATTAGTTGCTCTGCGTCTATCTCCTTTGCCCTTTAAAAGAGCTATAATATTTGGGCGGCTTTTAGCAAATGATCGAGATATAACGCTTAAACCAGCCTCCTTCATTTCTTTTGATATAAACTCCGCTATTTCCCCTTCGCGGCCGGGAGGGTTTTCAGAGTTGATGGACAACAGCTTCTGGGCTAAACAGATAAGCCTTTTTTTATCGATCATCCCCTTAAAAAGTCCTCCGCTTTAGATGCGCCTTCGTTCCTTTTATAATCATCAAAATCGATGATCTTGATATGCGGCTTTTCGTTCAACAACTTATGGATTTTAGGTATATGCACCTTAACGTTTCGAAATGCTATATATTTGAATTCTGTGTTACATCCGGGGCAATTTGCGTTATCAAGTTTTAAGTCTATCTTATTACATTTTGCGCAAGCAGCGGATAGATCACCGTAGATAAGCAAGTTCGGCTTGATCGCCTTGCTGTCCAATAAACCATATATCCTGATTAGATTATCTGCCATAGTGTTTTATTTGCGCCCCACCCGATTAACTCACTTACAAACTTCATTTGCACTGTGCAATTAAGAGGCTTTTCTCAAGGTTAAAAAACTATCTACTTTCAAAATCTTTAGGCCATGCGGCTTATGAAGAGGGCCTGTCTTTCGCAACCTTTATTAAACCATAAATTTCATGATATCCTTAATTTAAATTAAATTCTTAATCAGCTTATTTTATCCTTTCCACAATATCGTAAAGCAATCCCTCCGCGATAGGTTTACGGGCGGAAATACTAATTTTTGTCTTTGCCTCGCTTATTTTTGTAAGCTCAACGTTAACGTCTGACTTCGCTATCTTACATTTAATAATGCCCTTATCTTTAACTTCGCTAATAAACTCTCCTAGGTACTGTATCGAAGCGTTGGCAGACTCATAAACTTTTTCGTAATTAACATCTAATTCTTGGCTAACGGTGTCTTTGCTGACCAAAACAGCGACAATCCCAACCGGCAAGAACCCCACTCCAAGAACAGTCGCCGCGGCGTAAATCGCGGCGCCTTTAATCCCTGCCGGGCCCATTGCCTCGACCATGATCAATGTTGAAAGTTGTTCTGCGCTTTTTATATCTTTAAATTCTTTGTTATTTATTCCCACATCAAATCCTTGAACCTCCGGCTTATCCCCTTTTGAAAAATCTTTCAATATAACCTTGCCAACATTAAGCGACATCTTATCTATCTGCATTTCCATTGCTTTTGATCTCTTCTTAGGCTTTTCCTTAGGGGCTTCTTCCTTTTTCTTGTTTTCAGAATCGGCTTTAGCCTGCTTGACAACTTTTAACTCATCCACATTGAGCAATCCTTCTTTATTCTTTACCAAAATCATTTCCTTCATATTGACTATAATAAGTGGCAGGTGCAATTTGCCTTTTATCACAGAAACCAGATCATAACTGACAGTGACCTCTGGTATGTCGATCAAAATCCCTTTCTCAAAACCTTTTGGCTGATAAAGCCTAAAATCCTTCATAGAAACTTTTTGATTGATAATACCCAGAGAAAAACTCCCGATCTTTGCATCTGTTCCCAAAACAATCTTTGCGCCGGCTGTAATAATATTCTTTATTATCTGGTCCTTGGCAAAGGCCAGAAAAACAAAGACAGCTAAAATCGCAAAAATCATCTTGAGTCTTTTATTTATAACCATTATTCCTCACTGACTGACGATATTAATAATAATATATTCTACACAAATAAGGTTAAAATAAAACAATTTTATTGCCGCATCTTATAAGAATTAAAAAGGAAGCAAGATTACTCCCGCTGTTTTTTCAAACCAGCCTACGTACGATTCCTTAT
>JADFZM010000016.1:18958-24699 GCA_015232535.1 Candidatus Omnitrophota bacterium | reverse complement strand
ATACCCTGGCTGCCGCCCGCGACCAAATTTATTAATAAAAAATTACCGTTTCTTATCTACAACAACGTGCTATGGCTTGAGCCCGGAAAGATTGTGATGCCTGTTTACGGAATTCAATTGGATGAGTTGGCAAGGGGGGCCTTCGCGGAGTTAGGGATTAATGTTATTACGGTTAACGCGAAAAATATTTCAATAGAGGAAGTTCAACCCGGTTAACAAGCCTTTCAATAGGCGTACGGCGGAGTAGCTTCCGGGGAAAAGCACTGCGGCCAACCAAAAAGAGCGGAACAAAAGCGTAATTAAAGAATGGCATTAATCCCGCCGCGGCGAAATCTCCCGAGTCCGCGCCCGGCGCGGCAAAGGCGAGGTTGGATAATCCGGCGGGGAATAAAAGGGAGGATAAATTATTAAGAAATTCATCGACGGGCGGAGATAGAATCGACCCGGCGCCGGAGAGGATAGATCCGCAGATGATAGAAATGGCCTGGGTCAATTCGTTCCATAGAGCAACTATTTTTCCCAAAATATCCACGCCTGTTACCGCAACCTGATGCGGCACCGACGGGTCATGGGCGCAACCGGCTCCCAGCGTTAAAGCAGCAAGGGAAATAAAAATAAGAGGAACGATCGCGCCAAGGCCCGGGCTTCTGCCTTGCCGTTCACGGCCTGTTTGGAGAGATTGCAAGCTTTCTTTAAGGACAATCAAAAAGCTGGATTCAAAACCCTTCCTGGTCAGGCCAAGCAGTAAATGTTCCTCCCTAAATCTCTTCTGGTCATCCGGCAGATAAAATTCCCGCATCAAGAATACTTTGCGGGGATCAACATTCATCTTCGGACCGACGATGTAGCCCATTATTTCCGCCTCTTGGCGCGGGCTGGCCTCTCCGGCAATAATGATATCAGCCCGCAGGTCGTTTTGATCTCTAACACGGCGGATACGGAACTTTTCTATTTCCCTCCTGAGCCTTATTTCCATATTTTCTACTATGACCTGGGAAATCAGGGCCCTACCCCATGTCGGCCAGGGATGGTATTTTTCCTCCCATAAACCGGGTAACTCACAAGCCTCTAGGCCAAGCACCCTTACCTCAATAATGTTGTCCAACTTGTTTTTGATAATAAAATGCCGGATAACCAGCCACATAATAATCGAGGCGTGCATGCCGTCGAGGTCTATACAGCAGATCACAAGCGGATTTTCGGCGCTTGCGTTCTTTGCTAAAATAATTTCTCTTATTCTCAAAAGAGCATCTCTTTCCTGAAGGGAAACAGGATCCTCCTCGGCTTTCGGTGAAACAACGCTCTCAGTAACAGATCCTGCCGGATGAGAGGAACCGAGGGACTGAGGCACAGCCGGCTCGGCAACGACTGATTGAGAAGATTCATCCATCGCGTCGGACGCAACCACAACAGCATCCGCCGCATTAGTGTCACCGATAGCTGTTCTGGAAATATCGTCCCTACCCACAGCCGGTTTTTCAGGAACCTGTATCGCCGAGGATGCCTTCTCTTCTATACTCCCAGTTCCCTTACTCTGGCCTTTCAACTGATCGGTCGGCGGGGATAAAGGTAAAACCATTTCTTCCGTAACCGCCGTTGGTGTAAACATATTCTCCGTCTGCTGCTCGGAAATAACAGGCTTGCTCACATTCCTCTTATGCTTCCATGATTTACGCACTTTATTAAAATCAAAAGGTATCCTCTTCAACGCTTTGATAAATGTCCGCCCAAAAGCCATCGCAGCGGAAGAAACCAGCAGGAATAATCCTAAAGCTGTAAAGATCGCGTAGCGTATAGATTTATTGCCGGGATTTCCCTTAGCAGGATACTCGGCTTGCGGCTGCGCCGCGGCTAAACTCGGGACACTACCCGGAGCTGAAACCACCGGCAGATTGACAAGGGGCTTTCGCAAATAATCAGGCTGCACAATTTCCTGCTCTTCTGCGGCCGTTTCCGGAACATCTACTCCTAAGCGGCTGAGAACAGGCACGGGCATTTCAAGATCGATAGCAATTTTCTCTCCGATCCTAAGCGGCCGCTTAATGCTCTGAAGCAAGGTTTCTCCCGGCGGAAGCAGCGGCCTGTTATTAAGCGGCCTGAGGGCCTTGGCGAACTTTTTGCCGGGGGTGTTCCAAATAAATCCGTAAAGGCCTGAATTTTGGTAAGTTCCATTTTCGATCGCTTGGAAGCTCTCGGCATCTTTGTAGGCGTCCTTTATACGCATTAGAACATGCCCCGCTGTATCTTTGTTTTCAACCTGCCAGATTAAATTTTTCTCCGCATCCAGGCTGAATTTAGATGCCGACGCTTCTCCGGCGATAAGAACCGTCAGCGCCGCAAAAGGTATTAGAATAAACTGCGTGAGGGCACGCAGCCATCCGGCTAGGCCGCGGCCGTTGCCTTTAGTTTTACGCCTTACGCTTTGATTTACCCTCAACCCCTGACCAGACCCGCCCAGAGCTGCATCCGGCGCGGTCAATGGCTTATTTTCTTTATTATTGACGGGCTTTCCGACAGCGGCAAAGGCAAGGCCGGATAATCCAGCGGCGGGGAATAAAAGGGAGGATAAATTCTTTAGAAAATCAGCGACCGGCGGTGCCAGTATCGACCCAGCACCAGAGAGGATATCCCGAAGAAGAGCGGCTCCGCCGTCATAAACAGAATATAAAAGCGGGGCCTCCTCCAGAATCCCAACCAGCAAGACCCCCAATCCTGCTACAACAGAAATAAATTCGACTAAGCCGAAACCATTTTTTCTTTTTTCCAAACCAGGTGGTGTCGAATCGCCCAAAGATACTGGAATAAATTCTTCGAAATCGACAACAACTTTCCTTTCCATTCTCAGGAGAGAATATATCTCCTTCCACGTCAAGGCAGCAGTTCGCGATGTTCCTGTGGCAGGAAACAAGCACACAAATTTATCAGTATTTTTCTCACCAACATCCACCCCAATGCCCTCTTTCATGACAAGAGCTGTCTTTAGCATGCCTGGTTTTGCAATTATAAGCAAAACCCTGCTTCCCCTATGCTGCGCCAAAATATGATCAACGAGTGGATTGTAGGCAAACAAATAACCCCGATCGGCTATAATAACAAAAATGCATTCATAGCAGCCGGCCTCATCAAAAGTTTGATCAAACATTTCCTCATTGCTTACTCTTGCAACGGGCAAGCGACGAAAGAAGTGATGCGCGTGAAGGAGGCTATCCGCCGTCTTCCCTTGCCGGCAAATGATAGGCGCGCAATCAAGACAGCCGCCAATCGCCAATATATTTGAAGAATTGGCCCTGACTTTGTCATCACACAGAGGGTTTATAACCCTGCCATTTGCATAGACGGGGTTCATCGAATCGCCTCTAGGCCTATTCATAAACAATCGCATAAATGCGAGAATAGCGGCTTTGTCATGAACAGTTTGCGTTTCTGATACGTTTGCACCTGAATTGGCCGCGGCTCGCCCGGCAAGCAGTTTCTTTAGCCACCGCAAGAAATCCAGTGTGCCGGCAACACCTATCATATTGGCACTAAATATTCTGATTGCAGAATCATGGGCAGCGCTTGTGCCGCCTAAAGTAAGCATGTGGGCGGCACCGGTGAGGATTTCCCGAAGATGAGCGGCTCCGGCGTTAAAAACAGAATACAAAAGCGGGGCCGCCCCCAGAATCCCCGCCAGCAAAGTCCCTAATCCCGCAACAACAAAAATAAATTCAACCAACCCAAAACCATTTTTTCTTTCCGCCGCGGCGGGGCCGCTGGACGGATCCCCTGCCGCCTCCAACACTTTTTCCGCGAAAACCGCCAGGGCTTCGCGCTCTTGTGCCTGCGCGCTTTTTCCCTTACCGCGATAATCCTCGGCCAATTTTCTGAGGCTGACGATCGCCTCCCTGACATTTTCATGCTGAGTCCTAAAGATTTCGTCTTCGGCAAACAACCGCCCGCAACTCGGGATATAAATATCGTACACGGAAGGATCTCCCAGAAGTTTTCGCGCCGCCTGCGCGTCGTTCTCAAGATAGATACGCCGCACTTCCCGCGCGAATTCGGCAATGGCCGATTCCACGGCCTCCAATTCCTCGTCTGTTTCAAAGCGAGGTTTAATCCGGCTGTTATCTGTAGAAACCAAGCCTTTTGCGTTAAGATAATTGACCAGCACCGTAGGAATGCGGATATAGCCAAGAGATCGTTCATTTAATCCCCTAGGAAGATAATGGGGATGATTTTTTAGGATATAATCAAGGAATAACACCTGGCCGTAGGTAAAGGAGGCTATAATATTTTCCCGCCTTTCTTCTTTGCTCCAGGCGCGTCGGATTTCTTCTAATTCGAACAGATAAGCGCAGAACGCGTCGCTTTCATAAAAATCAGCGAGATAATCCGCCAAAATTTCTTGTTTGTCTTTTATCTCACCATCGCTGAACTGATGACAGCCGTGGCCCGCTTCATGGGCTATGGTCCTTAAGGCCCTCGCGTTTGACCGGCCGTACGTCGGATAACCGGTTATCAAGTTTACGCGCCATTGCAATCGGGATTGCAGGAGAATGCGCCTCTGGATCCTTAAATCAACGATCTGGATGCTTCCCCATTTTTTAACAACATCCCCGTAATTGGGAAGATTCTTGCCCTGCACTGCGGCAGTGTTATACGTGCAGCCGGACAGAAGAAAGGTTTGCATGCCGTAAGCGTAAAAACACCCGGGATTGATAATGCGCGCTGTTTCCTGCAGGGTTTTGGTGGCTTGCGGGTCGATAATTCCGATTGCCATCTCAAAAGCGCCGCGTTTGCCCGGCGCTTTCGGTTCGGTGGGGCCGAAATAATAGAGCAGACGCGAGCCGCCGAAAGGATCGCGGTTTTCGCTAGCGGCTGTATGCAAAATCTGCATCCATATTCTATCGCGCCTCTTCCAGGCATCGTGACGGCAGGCATAGGCCTGGGCATAAAAAAGTTCTTTCATTTCCGCATCGCTCACAGCCGCGGCAGCTCCCTCAAACTCACGCGCGATTGGCTCCAGATATTTTTGATAGGCAATAGCAAACGGCGGATAGATGGCTTTTCCCTTATGCACACCCCGGGCCGAAGTATTGATAACACGGTAATCCTGGTTGATCCGCCGCCCTCCGCGCCGAGCCCATTTCCAAAACCGCATCATGGAGTTGGTTATTCTGTGATTTAAAACACCGCGGTCTTTATCAAACTGATCGAGGAAGGCCCGTCCGTCTAAGAGGGCACCGCGCAAAAGAAAAGGCAGCACGGCGCGGTCATCGAGGGTCAAAGTATCCCAGAGCCCGGTGGGGATGCCAAACCAGCGCAGGGCGTGCTCGTGGTCAATCTCATCCCAATCTGGTTCTTGCTCAGACAATTTTCTTATAACATCCTTTTCTTGACCGGGACTTAAAGCAATCACGGAAGCAAGATAAAACGAAGACCCGAAAAGGAAAGATAAAATGAACGACATGTCGGCAAAGAGATTCTGCGAAAAAGAAAAGGATAATCCAGCGGCGGGGAATAAAAGGGAGGATAAATAATTTAAAATTTCATCGACGGGCGGTGCCAGTATCGACCCGGCACCTTTGAGGATTTGTGTAAGATGCGCCCCTTCGATCAGCCAGCGCTCCAAAAACCACAACGCGAAAATGATCACCACCGGCAAAATCGATACCTGGGTGCTGCCGGATAGGTCATCTCCGGATCTGCTGTTAAAATTACCCCGGTTCGAGCGATCGTCTCTGCTTGAGGGCTGTCCT
>JADFZM010000016.1:0-18859 GCA_015232535.1 Candidatus Omnitrophota bacterium | reverse complement strand
AAGGGTGTACTTCGAAGAGGGCACGTAGATGGGATCCTTTTCTTGAATCTGTTCATATTCTTTCAATAACTTAAATGCGTCCCGTAAATCGCTGTCCAACATCGCCAGCAATGTTAATTTGCCTTCTGATAACGCTGCATCATCCGAATACCTTCTATTCAACAGCCCAAAAATGATCGACGCGTGCTTCAGAAGATCACCGACGGGAAACCTTAACCCCTTATTGATTCCCTCTTCGTCTTTAAAATTATCGATAATAGCTTCTTCAAGGGCAATGATCCTTCTGGAATTTACGAGATCATTGTTATTATAAACATGCTTGGGGGCCAGCCAGCTCAGATGCAACATGGCATGCCCTAAGTGAACGGGTATAAGCCCTGGGATATCTTCAAGCAGGCCAATCACAAGCCTGATAGCGTCTTCCGACTCCTTAAGGCCGCCGCTTTCCATCAATATTTTCGATTTAGTATGCAGGCCGGTGATAATGATTGAAGCCTGGGCTTTGACCAATCGTTTTTCCTTATTTTCCACGCACAGCGCGATCGCCTCCTTTATTAGCAACTGGAATTCTTCAAGCCGTCCTTCTTCGAAAGCCACGTCAGCGCTTTTTGTTTTCTGTCCTATCCGTGAGACCGTATCAGCGAGCTGCGTATCCCATCCCGGATTTCCCGAACCCCTTATTTGATTTTTTTGCTTTCGTCCCCAACGACGATTGCTGCCCGAAAAGTTCGCAAAAGCCAAAAAGAGCATACCCGACATCATGAGAATCCAGTCGGTGTATGCGGATGAAGCGTTATTTTCCGCCGAAGAAACGGTGCTCAATGCCAATTGTTGGCCGCGGACAACAATCGGCCCAAGATGGCCATCAAAAATTTGCGACAGAGCAACCAGCGCGAAAACCACCATCCCCGCAGTCAACAAACCGTGCGATTCGGCCGTCTTCCCCGTCATATATTTATCTTTATCGCGCTGTGCCACGCCCGCGTTAGCATTACCTAGTGATTTAAAAAGATAGACATTAGCAAAAGATTTCGTGCTTCTTATACTGCTAACCATAACAAATAAATCTTTCGGCGGATGGCTTGTCACCGGGTCGTTAATGACCACGATCCCACCCCCTTTTAAATTCCGGGCCATCTTCATCCAAAAATCCCTGCTCCGGGACAGTTTGCCTCCAAATCCCGGGAACCTCACATAAACAACGTCAAAAGATTCCTCAAAATTAAACAAGTCCTTAACAATAAATTGAATATAAATTTCCCTTTTTCTTAGTTCATCCCAATAAAACAGCGATCCAAATTTAATTTTTATCCTTAATGACAAGTTTCGGCGCGAACTTTCAACCAGGCTGATTTCTTCAACTCCCTCATAATCTTTAAAAATCATCAAGCCTTCCCTGATTTCATGGATAGCATTCCTGAATTGATTTTCAAATAAATGTTCCCTAAACCCCTTTCCATCCAATCTAAAATCATCACAAAGGACAATTTCTGTGATTTTCGGAAATATCCTGCAAATGGTAATCAGGCCGGAAATGTCCATCGCGCTGGCCGGATAATAAACCCTTCCTCGAAATTTATTGAACAGGCGCGCGGTCGATTTTGTGCAATTCACTTGATTGATTCTTGGTTTTCTTAACAAACCTCGTTCTTTCGGGAATCCGGGGAATAAAACGGCGCAGCTTAACAATCCAGTGGCGGGGAATAAAAGGGAGGATAAATGATTTAGAAAGTCAGAGATGGGCGGCGCGAGAGCGGATGCAGCGTTATTTTCCGCCGAAGAAACGGTCGCAAAAAACAATCCGGCCAATGCCATGATTACTCCATTTACTGCCGAGCGCTGAATTACTTTTAACCAATGCGGGGCCTCAGCTTTCTTTCTCCAGAAAGCACTCATCACGTCTTTTCTATGCCGAATTCTTACATTGCTTAATTCCTGAAGATAAATCCGCTCCGCCCGCTCAAGCTTTAGAATTCGGCGATGCATATCCCCCATCGCTTGCCTAAGATTTCTTCCACCCTTCTCCGGCAAGGTTTTTCTAAGCATATTCGCCAGGCTGTATTTTTCACGCGCCTTCGTTACAACGCCAAGGCCCAGATAATGAGCGCTGCATCCGAGTAAATATGAAATTAAATCGTGAATTTTATATAAATGTTTTTCCATCAAATTTTCTTCTTTGAGCCGCTTGGCAAGCACCGGCCCAAAAACTTGATATTTGCCGTATTGAGCGATGAGGTCGCAATACCCTAGAAAATCGGCATCCTCGTAAATTCGATGAACCTCTTGGGCAAAAACAACCAGGGCATCTTCGCAGGCACTCAACTCCCGGGCTGTGCCGATGCGGGGAGAAATAACACCGTCCTTGATCCTGATAAAACCTCTTTCTTTTAGATAATTAACCATCATCGTCAGGGGACGGAAATACGCCACTTCGTAACGGTCAAAATCAAGGATATAGGAGTTTAGGATAGTATTGGCCGCTATCAGAATATCAGCGTAAATAGCCTCACGCCTTTGATCCTCGGTCCATATTTCCCGAATCTCAGCTAAGTGTAAAAACCTTTTCAGGGTCACATCCGTTTCGTAAAGATCATTGTAAAATGCGCCCAAATCTCCGGAGATACGCTCCGTTGTTTGCGGATCAAAAGTTTGCGTTGCATGCCCCGCCTCATGGGAAACGAATCGTAATAAGCGCCCGCCATTCTCTCCATAATCAGCCCAGCCTGTGATTGCCAAAGCCCTATCCTTGATGCCGCGCCCAAGCAGAGCAAAGCGGAAAGCCCTTAAATCAATGATCGAAATTGTGCCATGATTTCGTTTGACTTGAGGGTAATTCGGAAGGTTTTTTGCAAAATTTACCGACGAAAATCCTCTTCCGGCATGAACGATCCCTTCAATGGAATATAAATGGTCGATCGTGGAATTAGACGTCAAAACTTCGAATGTCCGCTTTGCCTGTTCGCCCAAAACATCTTCCTCATTAATGATCCCTATCTTCATTTCAAAAGCGCCTCTGGATGCGGGTAATTTGGGCTCAATGGGGCCAAAATAATACAGCAGCCTGGATCCGCCGAAGGGCTTTATCCCCTTAGAGCGTGCCCGAGCCAGCACTTTCATCCAAAACTCATCGCGAAGCCTCCATGAGTCGTTCAGGCAGGCACCCCCTTGGGCATATAATAATGTTTTCATATCCGGGTCACGAACTTCTTTTGCCGCTTGGTCAAATAGCAAGGCAATTGCATATAGTTCTTCGCGATAGGCGACAAAAAATGGGACATCACCATCGACAGCATTGGGATTCGTTACCGAAGTGTTGACAACCGAGTGTTCGCGCTGGAAATCCGCAACCTGGTCGACACGCAACATGTCTGGTTCTATAGGAAAATCAGTAACTCCGCCGGGGGATTGGTTTTGTTTTAAATAAACCCGGCCGCAAAGGCGGGCGATACGCAAAAGATAGGGCAGAAGAATTCGATCGTCTCGCGTGAGGGTATCCCATAATTTTCGTGAAATGCCGAAATAGCGGATTGCATTCTCCCGGTCAATCTCATCCCATTCGGCCGGCTGTGCCTGTAATCTCTCGACAATATCGTCTTTCTCATCATGCCCTACAGGGATAGCACCGACAAAGGCGAGGCCGGACAATCCGGCGGCTGGGAATAAAAGTGAGGATAAACGATTTAGAAATTCTTCGACAGGCGGGGCCAGTATCGACCCGGCGCCGGCGAGGATATCCCAAGGATAGGCGGCCACAGCGTCACAAAGAGAAGACAAAAGCGCAGCCGCCCCAAGTATTCCCGTCGCTGTCAGAATCACCAGCCCCAAAATCCCCAAGACCCCCAGTAAAGCGATACATTCAAGCGGCGCTCTTCCGGAGTGCCACGAAGAACTGCCTTTATCTTCCCGATCGGGAGAAAAAGCGTCCGGGGCCGAGAATTCTGCGGTTTCCGCGCCGCGAACTTCTTGGGCCAAAAGTTGATTGCTGGCAACTTTTGGCGCTTCGCCTGCAACAGGCGCTTGCTCCAAAAGCACAAGAACCGTGTCAATAAGGTTTACGACTTCATTATTGGTCAGAGCTAAATCTGAAGCCGCGTTATAAATTCTTGTCAAAGGAGCGATGCTGCTGCGGGGCGGACCTGGATAGGCCGGTTCATTTATGAAATTAAACAGCACCCTTTGAATATTAAACAAAATCTGCCTGTTTCCCATCCGAAGTTCTCTTCTGGCCCAATCCAAAGCTGAGCAAAGCTCTGAAAAGTTTTGCGGACTGCCGCCGGGCTTCTTTTTGAGAACCCGTCCTTCTGGCCCATGAGAAACCGCTTGCGGCGCGGCCGGCGCGGCCGGAGCCCGGGACGCGGGCGGCTCCGTTTCCCCTCTCAAGACTTTATCGAATTCATCCGCCAGATCCCCTAGCCGCGGCATCTGGCGCTCTTTAAACCGCTCAAGCATTTCGGCGATCAAGCCTTCGGCCTGCGCTGTGAGTTTTCCTTCGGAGAATAAACGCGCTCGCGCTTCATTGTTCTGGTAAAGTTTAATAATAATAACGTTTCGTATTGCAGCGAGAATCCCGTCAGCAATCAAATCGCTGGTGCTTACCTCCCAATCCGCCTCAAACTCAGATCCCCCGCCTTGTTCCTCTCGCATTCTCCGGCTTAAAGCCTCAAACGCCGTAACAAGATCCCGGGGCGCGCCGCTTAAAATTAAACGCTTTATTCCTTCAAAGAACTTCCGGTGCCCTGAGGCCTCGTTAAATACCGTCAAATCCGGCCAGGCAAGGACCGCCGCCAGCTGTTTTTGCCCAGCGAACTCTTCCTCCATGATCTTGAAGCTGAACCTTGATTTCTTGCTGAATAGCCTCAGGGCCGACTCGACATTCCTTTCGATAAATTCTATGGCCCAAGGCTCTTGAGGATCTCCTAACTGCTGCGCCAAAACCTCACAGAGAAACTGGCGGATCTGCGGCTCTGCCTTGACTGTACCCTCAGAATTCCATAATTCACTTAGCCTGTCCATGGCTTCCCGGCGGGCGCCGTAGTTTTTGCGGCCGATGGCCCTGCGAATAGGCTCGATTTTTGTCGCCAGCTTGCGGGCTATTCGTTCTTCCTCGACGGCCTTGGCGGCTTGCGCCAATTCATTTTCCCGCGCGTCAAGCCCTACCGCGAAGTCTCTAATGAACACACCCGCTTCCGTGCCCAGCTCCCCTTCAATCGGGATATTTCTTTTTGCCTGAAGACCTTTTTTAAATTGCTCGCGCATGGTTACCGGAACATGACACTCACTTCCCCCTGCTCCCAAAACCGCCCGCCTGTCCGCCTCCTCGACGGCTTTTTCTTCCTGCGCCAGCAGGTTCGGCCACCAATATCTTATTCCTTCATCCAGAATGGTGTCCAAATCCCTTTCTTTTTCCGGAAATTCTCTATAAAGGCCTGCCAAATTCGGTAGTAAGCTAGCGGCTGGCAAGAATTCGTGGGCATTGCGTATCAAGCCTAATTCTGTTTGATAACTTCTTTCGCGCTGGCGGTTGGGCCGCTCGGCTTCGTCTTCTTCTTTAATAAATCTTTCCGCAAAATCTTCCGCTGCTTTTTGATTTTGACAGGCCCGCAGGCCGGTTAAAAATCTTTCCTGGCGGTCGGGAGATTCCAGATATTGCCAGCCGAACTTAAAGAAATTTGTTTCCGTAAACCGCTGAATAATTTTGGCTTGCTCTGCGGGATAATCAAACCAGAGGCGCGCCGCCAACATCAGGGCTTTGTCTCTGCTTAGGTCAATATGCCAGGTCGCCGCGTGAAACTCACCCCACAATTTCCTAAAATCGACTTTTTCCTGCGCCGCATCCCGCAGGCTTTGCACCCGCAGAAGCTCTTTTTCATCAAGATACGGATCTTTTTGATGATAGTCGAGCATCGCATCGGCATCTTTCAGCGCCTTGTCAAATCCGCCAAAACCCTGAGCCCTGCCTGAATCAATTTCATGCTGCAAAGCGGAAAGCCTCATATCGAAGCGCCCCTTCAGCATGACACTGATTTCGCCGGCCAGATAATGATTTCCTTTTGCGGCATGTTCCTTGATATTTTTCCGCAAATAAACAAAGGCCATGTAAAATTCCGTTTTCTCCAATCGTGAGTCCGCGCCCTCTTTGATCGCTGTCCAAATTTCACTGTATTTCAAATCAATAGCCTGCCGCAACCTGTTTACCCTGAGCGCTAAATCACTCAGAAGAAGATAATCAGATACTTCGCTTGCACCGATTTGCCGGGCAATCTTTTGCGCTTCTTCTGATTCCAATCTTTCACCACGAGCAACACAATCTTCAAACTCAATGACTTCGTTTGTTAACGCGTCAACATTTCTTTGAAGCAGGGTCTTTCTTTCTATGACCGCGCCAGGCGCCGGATTATCTGCCGGTATTTCAATAAGCACCAGCCACCGTCCGGAAAGAGTGTTATCCTCTGACAGGCGCCGGTCTAGATCAGCGATAAAACCAGCGCGAGACTGTTTTTCCGCGGCTTTTCTGCCGTCGATAATGGCCCGGCGCAAGCTTTCGGTCGCTTTGCGCAGCTCATCAGCGACAACCTTAGGCAGGCGCGAAGCGATCTCTTTTCTTCTGCCCGCGACCGTTCTCCACACAGCATCGGCTTCATCGAATTCGCCTTTTTTAACCTTATCTGCGCCCTGGCCGCAAAGATTTTTAATATCCGCGATTTCATCGCTGAAGTCCGGCTGCGGCGATTCTTGCGGTGTTTTTAATTCCGGCGCGACAGGGATGGGGGCAGAAGCCGGCTCTTGTGATTGCTGTTGATGGTCTAAGACTGCCCCTTTATTTTCTTTATTTCTGCCAAGCCACCCTAAAATCCCGTATCCCGCCAGCGCCGGGATCGCATCCTCCGCCCCAAAATCTCTAACATCCGCATAGGCCATACCCGCGTCCGCCCCGTATAGAGGTGCCAGTATCGACCCGGCGCCGGCGAGAATAGAACCAAAGTGGGCAGAAATGGCCTGTGCCAATTCTTTCCATAGCGCAACCATTTGCCCCAAAATATCCATGCCTGTTCCGGCAGCCTGATGGACGACCGACGGGCAACAGCCGCTGCCCGCAATTAAACCGATCAAAACCGGAGGCAGGATGAGAGCGAGCGGCGGGGTACGCTTCTTTGAATTTCTTGGTTTAGAACTTTTTGAAGTTCCCTTTCCGCCGGCCCCGGAATGTTTGCCTGCCGGTGGATTTTTGACTATTGCGAACCCTTCTAAGATCTGCGCGTAACTTCTTTGCGCCCTGCCTCTTTCTATTTCGTCTAAATCGCTGACCATTTCCCATAGGCGCTGCGCCTGTTGGCTTTTGCTAAGCGCCAAGAGCAGTGTCACGGCGCTGTATTTAATTTCTCCCCCATCGAGCGTTCTGATCAGCCTGGCAATGATCTTATCAGAGAGGGTCATTCTGCCTTCTGAAACCGCCCTGGCCAATCTTGCTTTTCTTTTATTGCGCTCCCTGGGCGAAGCCTCGCTGAAATCCTTTTTGGTGCAGGTAAGCAAGATCTCGCTCAAACTGCTGAATGGAGATGCTGACAAATGCGCCGGGCGCTCGGACGCAGGCACAACTACCGGTTCAGATTCAGCCAATAGTTCTCCAACCTCATTTTCTAAATCCATTAAATCTTTTCCGGATGGTGCTTCTAAATCCCCTCTGGTCGGATCTTCCAAATGACCTTTTGCGGCTGATTTTGTTTTTCGGGTGTTTTTAGGGCCGCGCGGCATTGCCAGGGCTAAAAGCAAGGCGGATAACAATAGAGAAGTTACTTCAAAGAGATGTTGTGCCCATTGGCTCGCCAGGGTTGGGGCAATGGGCCCCAAAATATCCATGCCTGTTCCGGCAGCCTGATGGACGACCGACGGGCAACAGCCGCTGTCCGCAATTAAACCGATCAGGATCGGCGGTAAGATCATAGCCAAAGGCAGTGCGCGCTTCTTTGAATCTAACGTCCTAGAGGGCCGTTTAGCTGCCAATCTGCCGCCTTCATCTAGTTTATCTGACGGGGCAGAATCTTTGCGCATCTCAATCTCATCCGCTAAGATCCTCGCGCGGTTTTTTCGCCCTAACGTTTGGCGTTTATGGATGATATGATCCTGGATCTCTTCCGGCAAAGCATCCCAAAGCCGGCCTTTTACCAGCATTAACTTTCCCCGGCCGGGATTTTCCGCGTACCCCGCAATATAGAGAAAATAAACTACCGGTTGATACACGCCCGGAATCGCCTCATCAAGAAAAACCATGACTGAATCAGCGTAAAAGTCCCTTAAATGAGTCACGCCGGCATTGCTGAGCCTCGGAAAATCAGATTCCCTAGAACCTGCCCAAGCATCTAGGTAATCGGCCAGCCAGATCGAAAGAACTTTACTGCTCAAATGCAGTTGCAGCTTTACCGGCATTTTATTCTTCTCTTCAACGCGAATAAGCCTCAGGCCTATTCCCTCCATTACTTGATTAACCCCACCTAGGTCAGTTAAGCGAATCTCTTTTGGCTCTCTCTCCTCCTGCCCTGAGACGGGAAGGCCAGGGGCCTCATACATTTCAATAACTTTTTCGACTCTTTTTTGAACACCAAAATATTTTCTCTCGGGAACTATCGGAAGGTTCAAAGCGCGTATTTTAACGATCATATGGAAAAACACATACGGCATTCGCGCAATAGACGGCCTCAACATATAGTACGATGTGCCCCCTATATGCTGACTCTCAAAAATTCCTGAGCGCACAAGAGCGCTGAGCTGATCGCTCGAAACGCCTCTGACCAAATCGCGTATTTGGGATTCGGTAAACCATTCGTGTTTTAAATCCGACCGGTAAACCGCTTTGAAAACTCCATAAATCAAAGGTAATTTTACTTCCGTTTCTTTATCAGTCCCCGCAACGGAACAGCCGTCGGCATCCGGATCTCTTAAGATGCGGGCCATTCCAAACGGCCCCAGGCAACAGAGAACAGATATGCCGCTAGAGTTGTTCCCCCAATCCAGGGAGGATCCGCTTAAAAGAAGAGCCAAAAATATTGGTATTAAAATCGCGGCAAGCGGCAAAAAGCCGGAAAGAAGGCGGTTGCCCGCCTCCATGCCCGGCGCAATCCCAAGAATCCTCCTGGCAATCGAATAATAATCCCGCCTTTCAAAATCAAAAGGTAAGTCAACTTTTAATAACCTGACCGAGGCGTCGGGTAAAAAGCCCCTCTTGCCGGCATTTTTAACGGGTCCTTCAAGACGGGGAGCCGCTAACGAAGACCCCTCTTCGCTAGGCAGCTCTCCCGTCTTTATTCTTGGGCTGGGTCTTTCTTCCCCATTCGTTACCGCCACGGTAGCAACCTGGGTCCGGCCGGAACCCCTTCCGGCTTCGCCCAGCCCAATATTCTGTGGATCTTTAGCTAAATATCTCTTTGCCAGCGCCTCCGCCTCGTCGTGCCCGGCATTAGCGATAGCGAATGTTTCATGGAGGATGGTAATTAAAGCTGTGTCTTCCTCTGGGCGGGATAAACGGCTGGGATTGATAATTATGTAATATTCACCGTCTATAAAAGCGTTTACGGCGAAGATCTGCTGGCCAAAAACAGATTGCTTCGTCGCTTCTCTCCTCGCAATCAAAGAACCACTAATTGTCATTGCGAGCGCTTCTTGATGCTTCTGCTCGTATTCCTGCTCAAACTTCCTTAATAATTCTATGAGCTTATCCGGCGCGCGGATTATGATCGCGTTCTCGAGGATATCGGCGCGCTCGGCGTCTTTGTTTTCGCGTAAGATCCTAATAGCCTGCCGCTTAAGCGCGTCATATCGCGTTTCACGCGGCGCTGACTTTATCTCGTCATGGCAGGTTTCAACCTTCAGGCGCAGATAAGCTTGTTCCTCGGCGGATAAGGGAAGTGCCGACCGCGCCGGGTCAGCCGGAGCGAAACCATTTCCCGCGGCAATGGATTCCTTTGTCACGACATAGAAATCGCCGGTCAAGGTCAGGTTCCCTTGCTCATCAACCTTTCCATAATCATAATGTTGCTTTGTAAAGAGGACCGCCGGCTTGACTATGCTGATTTCCCCGCTTCGCGTCGCATATTGGGACAATGAATTAAATCCGGCGGAAATAGGATTAAGGAATATCCTGGGAACTAACCGGGAAAGTGCTTTCAGCGCCTCGCCAAAAACATGATCCATATAGTGAGAAGTTGAATTATATCCGGGATAAACATAAGCCCCTTTTGTAGTAAAGATGATGACAGCGTTGGCGACCTGATTTCCCGAAGGCGAGAATACTTGCATAAAACAAGAATTAATTTCGGCCGCATGGACAAAAGGCATTTGACGGTAAAGGCCGTTAGGGTTAAAACAGCCCGGGACATTATCTCCGGCCAAGGCTTCTTTAAAGAAATCTTTCTGTATCGTTACTTTATATTCTGCCTGGGCTGTTTCCCCGTTTGCCTTCTGTTTCTCAAAATCCTTTATTGTCGCGACAATGGCCCTTACCCGTTGTAACCACTCGCCTTTTCCTTTAAGCGCTTTTATCATTTCCGCCTCAAAAGCTTCGGCTTTAGCGCTTGAATCAATATTATCCGCGTAATCAATTGTCAAGGGCGCTCCAAATACGGTTTTCATTCCCAAATGCAAGGCGATCTCAACCATTTCTTTGCCGGCGGAAAGGACCTGCTCGCGCTTATGCCCCTCGGTCAAGGCTAATTCGGCTAAAACTTGTGTTTCCACGCCTTTTCTAAATAATTTCTCTTTATATCGGGAGGCAATTAATTGCTCTTTTGTCTCCTTGTTCCCAGCCGGAGCATTTCTTAAATCAACATCATCCCACAAGCCCTCCTGGTTATGATTTTCTTTTTTCAAAAGCTCTGGCCTGATCTCCTTATCAATAGATAAAATCCATTTATTTACCGCGTTGATAGCATAGCGAGCCTTATCTCTCTTGCTCGAGGCATAAGTTTCAAACATTTGCCTGAGCGCTTCCCTTAAAATGTTCCGGGCAATATGGCCTTCATCAAAACCGTTCCCCAGCTCTATAGTAGAAACTAATTTTATTATTTTCGGCAATGTTTCTTTAATGACATTGTTATTGAGGAGCCTCTTTTCCGTGCTTTTAATCTTTCGCCCCAGGAATACCTCGATCAATTCCGCCCTTAAAGATTTAACCTCTTGGGAAATCTTTTCTTGTAACCTTCGCGCCTTAGCTTTTTCATTTGATTGTAAAGAAGCGATCGCTTTGCATAATTCCATATATGTACCTAAAACTTGTTCCAGTTTAGACTGCAGGCCAAATAAAATCATTTTCCTTTCCCTGTTTTCTTCAAATTCAAATACCCTGGGTTCTCGAAAATACGGGTCACTTCTGGACGAGATCAATAAGAATTCGATCAGCCTTTTAACGTTGATAAGTTCGCTCAAATTATTCAGCGTTTTCATCCTTACCCTTAAATCAATATTTTGGGCCATCAACAAACGGTATAAGTTTTCGTATTCAGCCATTAATATTAATGTGAAGGGGCCCATCCTGCCCTCTCTTGTAAAATCCAAGGCCGTATTAAGCGTGACAGTATGGCTGGCGGTACGGCTCCTAATAATTGCCAAAACTAATCGTTCCGCATCTGTTTGCTTGAAAAGGAATGGTTGTGTTTTAGGCTCATAATAGGTGTCTTCTTGCCATTTGTCGAGAGAGGCTACTAAAGAGGAGAAGTTATTCGCGTAAATATTCCAATATTCCCGGATATCTTTAATAAATTGGATAAATTGCTCTTTAGTGAGCATATGGCGTAACAACCGCGCGATAATTCTATTCCGGGATAAATCATCCAGTTTTAAGATCTGTAAAAGCAGGTATCCTATGGAATCTTCGCGGTTACTGTCAAACTCTCCGGGATCTTTAGCCAAATGTTTTAATACCGCGGCCGCTTTAGTCATGTTAGAAAACATATTCTCTAAATTAAACGCGATTAATTTATATCTTTCATTGTCGCTTATTTCTTTGTCTGCCAATTCGTGCTGTTTGCCTTTAATAACCTCGAGGTATTCGTGGAAAGCGATTGTTTCAAGCGCCAAATTAATTTTATTAAAAAATCGGCCCTTGATGACATTTAATAATTCTTGGCTGGAGAAATAAATTACTAATTTGTTTTGGCCGGCGGACTTTTCTTCCTTCGCCCAGATCCAGCCCGGGGGAGCCCTGTCCACGGCGACCTTCATAGCCCGCCACTCGGTATTTACCTTCTCCCCGCCAAAGCTGAATTTTGACTTTAATCCCGGAATTATTTCCCAATTGTTGTTATCGGCAACAGCGGCCTTGATTTTAGCAGTTATTTCTTCCGTCAAATTTCCGAAATACCCGGAGGTATTTTGGGAAGATGGCCATTCCTGGCCGCGGTGCCTCCTGTTTCCTTGACCGCGGTTGGGATGTTCTCTGTTATATATCTGGCCCCACTTCACCCAGCGCTCGATAAGCCTCGCTAAACAATCATCGAAATAACCCTCACTTAAGAACCGTTTATCCCATGATAATAAAATAGACCCGGCGCCTTCTAATATGCTTTTTGCTCCCTTAAGCTTGCCTGCCGCCAATAGAGAATCCGCCTGAGATATCATCGCCTCAAAATCATTATCATCAGACCACCATAGGCTATCAGCCGGCATATTTCCGGTGGCTAATACAGAATCAAGGGTTACCTCATTAGATTCATTGCCACCGCTCAAGACGGGATATTTCCGGTCCGCGCTATTGAAGCTAAAACAACCAAAAACCAGGCTCATAAGAATTAAAAGCCCGCTCCGTAAAATTACTCGTATTATAGAGGCCAAAGACAATAGTTTTCTTAAGGTAGAGGCAAAAGGCCGTGGTGTATAACGGCGAGAAGCGGCCATTGAGCCATTGGAGGCTCTCGTTTCTGGGGTGTTGCCGGCAGTTTTGCCGTATAAATTATTCCCTCGCGATGCTTCTTCTAGTAACTTTCTTGTACGCATTTCCTGTTGATAGACAAGCCTTACCGTTTTTCTTATCTCGGCGATCACCATGCCTCTATATAATTTCTTCTTATTCCAATTATTTCCTAAAATGTACAGGGCCTCATCTCTCGTATAATTATAAATCCTTTCCTCTTTCGGTAATGCTTTCCTTAATAGATAAATATATTTTTCGGCCGCTTTTTTTGCCGCTCTGTTCGCCGCCCGCAATTGTTGAACTGCCAGGCCGCTACTAAGGCAGCCTTTAAATTCTTCTTGATAAATTTCTACAGGATCTCCCGCACGCGCCCGGGATAAATATATCCCTATATCCTCTATTCCCTCCCGGCTTACCAGGGCGGACAACTCTGGAGAATCAATGCTGTCTTGGTTAAATTGAAGATAATACGCGACACGCTTCTCCACATTGTTATCCTGGTAGAAAAACCCTTCATCGCTGTGCGATTCAATCCCTAATAAGAAAATAGCGTTTAATTTTTCACTGCCGAGGGTGAATACCGAAGAAAATTCAAATGTAAAATGGCCGTTATTTTCAACAGGGAGATGTTTAAGCGGTCGAAATGCCTTTTGCCCTGAGGGCTGCCTGGCCCAAAAACGGCTTACTGATAAAGCTTTACGGGCTATATTTTCTTTTTCTGTCTCGGAGAGTTCATTCCACTGTTCCATAAAGCGCAAGCTTGGAATCAACTGCGGCTCATCTCTAAAGCCTGTTAAGTTAATACCGAGCCTGCCGAGCATCTTCCCGGCGATAACATTTAAGCGGCCCTGGATAAATCGAGCCCCAGCGCCCAATGGTTTTTCTAATTTGGCAATTCGAAGCCGGTCATAACCATTTAAGACCGGTTTTCCCCGGTTATACATCCAGGCCATTACCACAACCGGATAAAGGCTCATCAAGGTCATGAAAATAAAGATATCATGGGATGCCAAATGCGAGGCCACTATGTTCTTGAATACAGCGACGGGGATATCCAGCAGAATAGCATCGGTAATTGTCCGGCGGTCAACTATTCCTTTAGTCTGGAATTGCTTTGCTTCCAATTTTTTATACAGTGAGTACATCGCCCAGGTTACACCCGATGCCAAGCCGACTGCTAAAATCCGTGATAAAGACCCTTTTGCCGTATACTTTTTATCGATCCAGCCTGATTGCATCGCGTCATATACCACGGCTATCAGCGCGCCGGCCAAAACCTGGCCGATCATCCTCGACAGCGGATACCTCTTAAAGTCCTTCGATAAATATTCCAAGATAAAATCAAAATACGGGGTAAACACCGCTCCCGTAATAATACTAAAGGCCGCCAAATGCTCTAAGCGCAAATCCCGCCAGAGCGCTAATAAACCAAAATATTGCAGTATAGCGGCAATAACGACTGTTCCAAGAGTAATGTTTATTAATTTCAATATCCGTAGATCTATTAATTTCTTAAACGCTTTCTTTGCTTTTTCCGCGATATTAATTATTCTTCCCAGCCTGTCCCCGTAAATTATCCGGTTTATATTCAGCTTTTCATAAAGCTTCAAAAGCTCCTGGGCGTCCATGGTTTGAACAGTACCTTCATCGCCTTTGAATTCAAAGCCCAAATCCGGCAGGTCCTTTCCGCGCAGGGAATGGTTCTTCGGCAGGTAGTCCGTTATCAAACGTATTTTATTCGGGGCAAATTTAAATTTCTCGTCTGTGACCATACGGCGGCGGTTATTTTCTATCGCGGCTAAAATTATATCCGCTTTCCGGCCGTCATCCTTTTCGATATGCCGCCGCCTGTATTCTTGCCGATTCATACTCACATACGTCGGGTCATAGTACATAGCGAAGGGATGGTGAATAGCTTTCAAATGCCTACGGATAACATGGAGCTGCGAACCATCCAGCGTCGAGTTCGTGCCGCCGCTGATAACCTCGATCCCCCGGCCGGCTAACTTTTCCTTTAAGAAATATTGCAGCAGGCGGCTGCGGAAAGTGTTATTCTCGCAAACCGCCAGAATATTTCTATTCTTTATAAAATCCTTGCCTCTTAAAAGAGGCACTCCCAATAATGCCCAGGCCAGATTCTCTCCGGCAGGAGCTGTAAAATGCCAGCTTAATATCAATATGGGAATCAACGCAATAGCGGCGATGGCTAAAGCGCTTATCATTGCTTTTCCTGCGCTTTTATCTTGTCTGATAAACCGCTTTAAACCCGGAAGTTGCTCGGCGCATTTTTCTAAATCGATTACCGATGTAGTAACTTTCCTGCCCCTTAATTCGCTGAATTCTATTTTTGGGGAAATACCGATTCGATTATACTCATATAGGTAATCCCCATCGGGTGTTTCCCCTTTTAAGAAATCAACAGAAATAAAATCGTCAAAAATAAGCGGCGAATAAACAATAACTAACCGCTTTCCGTCTTTTTCAAGAAGCAATCCCGCGCCTTGAACGGCAAAGCGTACTCCTTCTCCGATACCGGTATACCGTGCCTGATGCAGGCCAAAATTAACCACGATACTTCCTGTGCGGCCGACGGGTTCTAATACCCTATTATGCAGTTCCCTTTCCCGATTTCTGGCGAATTCTCTGGATTCTCTTATAGCCTCCCGGCGGGATAGCTCATGTATAGCATCAATCTTATAGTCAACAACCGATTTAAACGCGTAATAGATTTCTCCTCTGCCATACAAGCTCAAAACCACCTCCGCTAAATCACGCAGGGTCTTCACTGAACCCTTTTCATAAGCCAAGGCCTCGGCTTGAGCCATATATTCCGGCATCAGCTCTTTAAGGATGGCTTGCTTTTTAGCGGCTACTGCCTCTTTTATAATTTCTCTTTCTGCTAAGAATGAATCATCTTCTCGCAGTTTTGATAGAACCGCGCTTATTTCAACAAGCGAACCATTTTCATCCGGCAATTGCTCTATCAGTTCTCTTATTCTTAAGGCTTGGGCAAAACTTTCCTCTTGTAACTTGAACCTGTCCGCTATTGGCCTTAACTTTGCCTTATTAATCGACAGATCCAACAGCCTTCTTAAGCCGGGCAGATTACGTAGCGCCGTTTTTAAGGAAGTGTCGGATTCAATAAGTTCTTGGGCCTGACGGAAGCTGATCTTTCCGGAGCTTACAGCCTCAGCCAATTGCCGGAAATAGTATTTATACCCGGACCTAACCGAACTGATTTTACTTAGGGCCTTTTCTCTTAATTCAGCCTTATCGCTTAATCGGATAAAATCAGGATCAGCCAAATACCGTTCCATATCCTCCCAAACATTAACCGAATCTAATTCACCGATCAATATTTCATACATCAGCTTATCAGCGGACAATTTAATGATCCCGCTATTCTGCAAACCTTCTAATTTACTGCGGACAACTCCGTCATAACCTTTGGCCTTCCTTTGCTCGGCAACCGCTTCATTGTGGGATTTACCTTGAAGTTCGGCCAACTCATGGATCGCGATAGCGGATAAAGCAACGGCGGGTGTTTCCGGATAATTTTGGGGCTGGAAGGTATAATTAAAAATTCGGTAGGCTGATGGGCTAAAGACAACGTAAAGAACTTCATCTTCAATATAACGGGCAACATAAACCGGCGGAGCGCGGGAGATATTTTCTTCCGCAACCAGGAACCTAACCGCATCAACACCCGCGGAAACTTGCACTCCGGCAAAAGATAATTCTTTTGTCTCTACCTCGCCTGACAACACAGCTTGCCTGATGCGCTCATTCTCCTCCCGGGTTAAATTATTAAATAAGCCTACGCCTTCTTGCCCAAAGGGCGGCTCATCATTACCCGCCGGTAAATTGGGCGATCTGTTTTTGCCTTGCGAAATCTCTCCGGGTCTATCCAATCGTAAATGCGTTTTATTTTCTGAATCGGCGTTAAAGCGTAACATCTCTTTACCGGGCTCGATGTAAAATGTCCGGTGATCCCCCAGGACAAATAACTTATCGGTCTCTATTATTTCCCCGAAGTGGACAGCGGCTTTACCCGGGCCGCGCGGGGTCTCTATCAACATATCTTCACCGGAAATTTCCTCCCCGCGCTTTTTGGCGATAATATGAGTGCATAAATATTCATAGCTGACATCCGGCATGGCCCATTCTATACCCGCGATATTTTCCGCCACGACCATATCTTGAGGTTTCTCTTCGATTGTCCTTACAGTTGCCCGGGTTATTTTACCGCCATTACCAATTTTCACGTCCACTATCAACGGCCTCAAATAAACTCCCAGGTACGCCTCAAATCCGTCGGCAATAAAAGATTCCTTGCCCATCTGCCGCAAATAATCCAGGGGCACCAAAGCTATACCGGTATCTTCCTTCGTATAAGCTTCATTAACCAAATCCAGGGCAAAATCAAAGCCGGCGATATTAACAATCACAAAATTTTGCAAATCTAGCTTCTCCCCGCTTTTAGGGTTATAGGCACAAACAATCCTGTGCCTTATATCATGCCGGGCCAGGCTAGCGGAAGCCTGCCGGGCGGCCTCGTAACAGCACATAGGATATTTGTTCATCGACTCTTTAAGCTGGTCTCTTGTGCTTTTTAATTCCTTGATGGCTAGCCTTAATTTCCTTAAAGTAGTAAAATCTTTGCTTTCTAATTCTTTGTTCTTTAACTCACCGAGGACATTGGCATACCAGGGAATAAAATCTCCCATTTTGGCTAAACGCTCAACATGAAGGAAAGCCTGCGGTGTGAACTTGTAAGCGTGGCCGTAGAACCTGTTGAATTGGCTTCCTGTTTTTTCTTCGCGGCTGACCGCCTGCTCCCTGGCCCTCTTTACTAACTCCATGGTGAATAAAGAATCATACATCTCTTGGAATAAATCCTTGACATGTTTAGGAACTCTCGAGAGGTTAACAAACTCAACAGAAAGGTTTAAATCTTCCCTTAAAGTCTTTATCGTGCTCTTATGCCGTGGAGTCAATAAGTTATTGTGAATCTTATCCGCGACCTTTACCAACTGAAGATACATAAGCAGCTTTCTTTCTAAAGGATATTTATCGCTGCCGGAAATTAATCTCGATAGATACGGTTCATCCGGCTCCTCTTCGCCGCCGATTTTCTCCTTGGACAAAATCTCAATTCCTTCGATTATCAGCCGCGCCGTGTCTTCATCCGCTAAAGCGGCAAATTCTCTTTTAACAGTCTCAATCCAATTTTCCCTGTTTCCATATTTATCCTCGGAGCGAAACTCTTCTTTTGTATCGTGCATTAAGGCCCAAATAATAATGATTTCAAAAAGCCGGTGGCAACGCGCCAGCCTTTGCCGTGCCAGATTTATAGTCGGCCAAACTTTATCAAAATCGTCTTTTGCGATATTTCTTATGTTTTCTTCTGTTATAACCTGATTTGGCTTTAAACGAATCCGTTTTTTAGAAGCATTTATCCAAATACCATTCTTGCTCATGGGATCCAAGATTGTTCCGCGAATTGAAGCGATACCATCCAGGGATGATCTGTTAACAGCCGCTTCTTTATCTTCCAATATTTCCGACAATTTTAAATTCAACAGCAAAATAAACACAATGCTCAAAGGATGGAAAATATACGGCTCTTCATTCTTCCGCTTCTGCCCATAATGGATCTCATAGGCAAACTCAAAGCCTTTTCTTATCAATGCCAAATTAGCAGCGGGGTTATATTTCTCGATCATCGAGCAGATTTCGGCAAACTTTTTATTTATCCATTCTTCGCTATATTCGGCCGATACCTTCTGAAACAAAGAAACCACTCCGGTCAACTGCCCTTTAGGCAGGATAGAAACTGCTTTTTTGCTAATAAGCCGCGGGGTCAGCAGCCGGCTGATCAGCCAAGAGCCCTGATGCCATTTCTCGGCGGTTGTTAAAAGAAGCCCGTTCTCTTTTAAATTATCAATCATGTTGCCGAAG
>JADFZM010000169.1 GCA_015232535.1 Candidatus Omnitrophota bacterium | reverse complement strand
CCCGCCGGTCAATACGCCTATTTTCTGCATAATTATGACCCCAAGATTAAAAAACTTCCTTTTGTAACTTATGCCTTGAGACTTTCAAGCTTAAAATTTCTATAGCCTATAACCCTGGAAAGGAACATTGTTTAAATCTTCTTTAACCTCTCCCTGAGAGTCGCCGTCTTTAGTCTTGCTTTTCTCCGCGAGGATCTTTCCAACATAAATAGTTATATCGATAGGCTCCTCAAGGCCGATAATATCCTGAATTTTCCCGCGCACCATATCCTGAACGCGGGCAGTCAAATCCGGGATATTAACTTCTGCTTTTAATGCTAATTTTATCTTGGAAAGAAGCCCTTTTCTCGTCGCTCTTATGCTAGCTTTCACTTCCTTTATCTCTTCGGTCCGATAAAGCATCCTTTTGATCAAATCCTCAAGCGCAACCAAAGATACGCTGACCCTGCCTGCGGGATTATCAAAAGCAATAACTTTATCCCGGTGAATATTTACCGAATAAAGCTGATAAAAAAGAAAATTCATGAAAAGAATGACCCCGCCCAAAATACCGATGACCATCCTGAGAGTCTTGTCTTCATAAACAGCCGATAAAAATGCGTTTATATCGTTAACATTTACCCATTTGGCTACGAACATTATCATGAAACAGCTTACAAACAGGACAAGCGTCACGTAAAACAAAACCGCCAGGCGGGTGATAAATTTCATTATGGGCCTCTCTGTATACCTGAAATATTAACATTGATTTCTTTGATATTGAGATCAACCATCTTGGCCAAGGCCGATCTTATCACGGACTGAATCTGTTGGGCGGCCTCTTGAATATTTATGCCAAAAGGTATAAGAACCTTAACAGTGATCAAAAGCTCATTATTGTCGGTAAATCTTATCTGCGCTCCCGGCGTAATCTTCAAACCGATAAGAAGCATAAATTCCTCAAACATATTCCTTTTGATAAGATTGACCCCATCGATCTCGGAAACGGCGCTAGCAATGATATCGGCGATAACTTGTTTCTCGACTTGAATGCTACCTAAGTTTATCTTGCTATCATTTATCATCCCTTAAGCTCCGGTCTCTGTCTTCATGAACTTTTCCAAAAAGTTGGTTGTAACTTTACCGTCGAGAAATACCCGGTTGTTAAGGATCTCCAGATGCAGCGGCACGGTTGTTTTTATCGGGGTAATATAAAATTCCTCTAAGGCCCGTCTCATTATGCTTATTGCCTCTTTACGGTCGCGCCCGTATGTTATCACCTTCGCTACCATAGAATCATAATAAGGGCTGATAGTAAAACCCGAGTACATATGCGTATCGATTCTAACCCCTGGCCCTCCGGGGAAGTTTATAAAATCCACTTTTCCGGGAGAAGGCATAAAGTTCTTGGCAGGGTCTTCGGCGTTCACCCGGCATTCAATAGCCGCGCCTTTTATCTTTACATCGTCTTGTTTTATCCTAAGTTTCTGGCCGGCGGCGATTTTTATCTGCTCTTTTACTATATCTATTCCCGTCACCATTTCGGTAACAGGATGCTCTACTTGGATGCGGGTATTCATCTCCATAAAATAAAATTCGCCGTTTGCATTAAGCAGAAACTCGACCGTTCCAGCGTTTTTGTAATTAGCGGCCTTTGCCGCCTTAATAGCCGCTTCACCCATTTTCTTGCGCAATTTATCGTCGAGAGCGGGCGAAGGCGCCTCCTCGACAAGCTTCTGGTGCCTCCTTTGGATGCTGCAGTCCCTTTCTCCCAGATGTATAGTATTTCCGTACTGATCAGCTAGGATTTGGAACTCTACATGCCTGGGGCCTTCGATATATTTCTCGATATAGACGCTGGAATTATTAAAATTCTTCTCCGCCTCATTCTGCGCAACGATAAAATTGCTCGCTAAAGTAACATCGTTATGGCAAACCCGCATGCCTTTCCCCCCGCCCCCGGCAGCGGCTTTTATGATAACCGGATATTTAATTTTCTTGGCGACGGCAAGCGCTTCTTCCTGGGTCTTTATAATGCCTTTTCCTCCGGGGGTAAGCGGCACGCCCGTCTTTCGCATAGTATCCTTTGCCGCAACCTTATCGCCCATTAGACGGATAGATTCGGGGCTGGGGCCGATAAAAGTTATATTGCATGACTCGCAGATCTCGGCAAAGTGAGCATTTTCAGCCAAGAATCCGTAACCGGGGTGAATGGCTTCAACATCGGTAATTTCCGCGGCAGAGATAATAGCGGGGATATTAAGATAACTCTCCAGACTGGTCGGCCCGCCGATGCAAACGGAGTGGTCGGCAAAACGCACGTGCAGGGAATCTTTGTCCGCCTGTGAATAAACCGCAACAGTTTCTATGTTAAGTTCACGGCATGCGCGGATGACCCTTAAAGCAATTTCGCCTCTGTTGGCAATAAGAATTTTTGAAAACATAAAAGCCTCTTTATGGAAACCAGGGTAAATTTTTATGCCCCGTCCGAAACAAAGTAATTTCTTCTTTGGCTTCTCCGGGGTTCATCCGTATAGTATAATCGCGCTGCAATATCCGGCATAGCCGGTGATTATTTTTTAGCCTTCCTCCGCGGGCATAGCCCGTGGTCTCCGGCGAATACGGATGAATAACTAAACTGGCTCAATTACAAAAATAGTCTGGCCAAATTCAACTGGTTGCGCATTATCAACCGGGATCTCAACAACTTTACCCCTGATCTCGGATTTAATCTCGTTCATAAGCTTCATTGCCTCGATAATACATACTACTTGCCCTACCTCAACTGTCTGCCCGGGTTCGATATACGGCGGAACCTCAGGCGAAGGCGCCCGGTAAAAAGTTCCTACCATCGGTGCCTTTATTTCTTTAGCATTACTACGATCAGGCCCCTTGGCTTCTGGCTTCGCCTCAGCGCTCGGCTGAGAGGCGGCCTGCGTGATAATATTCGAAGCCTGCCCTTCAACAACTGGGGAAAAACCCTTACGGAGCTTAATCTTGGTCCCGTCGCGCTCGATCTCTATTTCGGTCAGATTGTTCTCATTCATCAAAGCTATGACTTCTTTAATTTCTTTCAGGTTCATTTTTTCACCCTTTCGACGTAGGTACCGCTGCGGGTATCGATCTTAATGAAATCTCCTGCCTCGATAAAAAGAGGGACTTGAACAGTAGTGCCGGTATCGATCTCGGCAGGCTTTGTCCCGGCTTTGGTCGAATCCCCTTTAAGGCCGGTTTCGGAACGTTTTACTTCCGCGATTATAAAAGTAGGCAAATCCACCTTAAGTATCTGGTCATTATAGAAAAGCCCTGTCACCTCCAGGTTGTCCTGAAGAAACCGGGCATTCTCACCGATAATATCGGCTGGAACCGCTATCTCCTCATATGTCTCGTGGCACATGAAATGGAAAGTCTCCCCGCTTTTATATAAATTCTGCAGGCGCCTCTCCTCGAGCTCAATGTCATCCAGGCGCTCCGCGCTCCTAA
>JADFZM010000168.1 GCA_015232535.1 Candidatus Omnitrophota bacterium | reverse complement strand
ATGCACCTTTGGGAAGATAATTTCTTAATGGAGATAATCGACCCCAAGACCGGAAAAGTTTTAAAAGAAGGGGAAGAAGGAGAGCTCGTCTTAACAACTTTATGCAGAGAGGCAACTCCATTGATCCGCTACCGCACCCGCGACTTAACCATGATAATTCCCGGAACTTGTCCCTGCGGCAGGACGCACCGCCGCATCTCCCGCATCACCGGCCGTACCGACGATATGTTGATAATCAACGGCGCGAATGTTTTTCCGTCTCAAATCGAACAGGTCATCATGCAAATACCGGAGGTGGGGAATAATTACCAGATCAGTCTGACAAAAGAAGGGTCGCTGGATAAATTAACGGTAAAAGTAGAGATATATTCAAAGTTATTCGCCGGGGATTTGGCCGACATCGAAAAGTTGAGGTCGCATATACGCGAAAAACTTCGGGCAACTATAGTCATCAACCCGGCAATAGAATTGCACGAACCGGGCAGTTTACCGGCATTCGAATTAAAAGCAAAAAGGGTGGTCGATTTAAGGGAAAAATTATAATCAAGCACCAAATGAGGAATTTACAATGGCCAAGCAAATAAATGTATTCGTTGATAACAGAATCGGTAGGATAAAATCAATAACCGAGGCTTTGTTCAAAGCCGATATAAATATCCGCGGGATGGCTATCCAAGACAGGGGCGAATTCGGCCTAGTTAAGCTTATAGTAAATAAGCCCTCTGAGGCGATACTTGCCCTTCAGGAAAACGGCTTCGCCTGCAAACAAAAAGAAGTCTTGGCTATTGTAATCGAAGATAAGCCGGGCGGTTTATACAATTTGCTTAAAATATTGCCGGAAGTGAACGTAAATATCCTCGATGCCTATGGATTCGCGGCGGAGACTATCAAAGGTTCGGTATTCTTCATAGAAGTGAAGGACTCTCCCCAAGTAGCGGCGCTTTTAGGGCAAAAAGGGTTCCAGGTCCTTTCCGACCAGGAATTGCTGGAGATATAAAAATGGCCGAAAACTTCGCGCTTAAAGACAAGCTGGCCAAACACCTCGGAGCAGAGATCGTTGAAGTGAAAAGCGGTTACGCCAAGGTTAAGTTGAAAATACAGCCGCATTTCCTTAACGGAATCGATATAGTGCACGGCGGAATAATATTCACGCTAGCCGATTATGCCTTTGCCTTAGCCTCAAATACGGGTGAGGAAACAGGTGTGGCTATTAATGCCAGTATAAACTTCGTAAAAGCGGGCTTACCGGATGATACGCTTTATGCCGAAATAAAAGAAACATCGCGCAGTAAAAGAATCGGGAATTACACAGGGACGGTTACAAACCTGCAAGACCAGCTTTTAGCAAGCTTCCAATCTTTGGCCTACTATAAAACAAATAACTTTAAGAGATAACCTTGTTATTTCAATTCTTTCTTCTTAAGGACCCGGATAAAGCAGAAAACCGACAACCAAAGAATAATCCCCCAGGTAAATGCCATAAAGATCCATCCGGATAAACGCATATTACACCTGGCCTTTCGGGGTTTCTTTTTTCCTTTTCCAAGCTATCTTTACCAAAACAGCTAATACTGCAAAAATCAGGATCAACCCAATCCTCGTCGCTAGAATATATGCCATATTTTCCGGGGCAACATTTTTCATAAAAATGATCGGCATCCACTCCTGCCAGAACCACATCCCAAGGATAAAGAACAGGAAAAGGGGCGTAACATATTTGATAATAAACTTATAAATCTTAGGTATCTTTAGATCCGAGCCGTGGTGGATTTCCTCCCAGGACTTATCGATACCGAATATCCATCCGAAAAGAAAAGTTTCTACTGTGGCAAAAACAACAAGGAAGAATGTTCCGCCCCAAAAATCCAGCTCGTCCACAACCCCGTTTTTCAAGAAAAAAATGGCCGGCTGGCATAGTATAAAAGACACAATCCCGAAAATAATTACTGCCTTTTTCCGGGAAATATTGAATTCGTCTTCCATAAAGGCGACCGCCGGCTGCGCCAAGGAAACCGATGACGTTATTCCGGCAAGAAACAACAGCCCGAACCAGCAAAATCCCAGGACTTCCGCTAAGGGTAAATGGTTCAGTATAGAAGGCATGGTGACAAACCCTAAATTAAAAACCCCGGACTTGGCGATAGACTCTATTTCTACCGGGCCGAAAAACACAAAGGCCGCCGGAATGATTATGCTTGCCCCCAGAATCACTTCCGCTACTTCGTTCAAACTAGCCGCGGTAAGGCCGGATAAAGTCACATCGTCGCCTTTTGAAAGGTAACTGGCATAAGTAAGTATCACTCCGATTCCGACGGAAAGCGTAAAGAATATCTGGCCGGACGCCTCAAGCCAGACTTTTGCGGACTTTAAAGCCGAAAAGTCCGGGTTCCATAAAAAGCCGAAGCCGTTATTAACATTCCAATCCGGCTGTCCCGGATTAGGATTTTGCAGGGTTAAAACCCTTATAAGCAGAACTCCGGCAAAAACAAAAAGCAGAGGCAAAGCGATCTTGCAAAATCTCTCAATTCCGCCTTTAATACCGTAATAAACTACCACTATGTTTAATAAGAAAGCAATAAGGAAGAATAAATAAGCTGGCCCCAGGCTGTTAAAATATTGATTTTTCTCAAGTCCCTGAAACCCGCTTAAAAATGTTTTTAAGCCCAGCTGGTCGGTGATCCCTTTATATTTTCCCGCCAAAGAGAAAAAGCTGTAGGCCAAAGTCCAAGATTCGATATAGGTGTAATAGATAAATATCACCAGCGGCCCGAATATCCCGATTATCCCGAAATATTTAATAAAGCGGTTTTTCCGCCAGATATTATGGAAGATACCCGGGGCCGTCCCGTGCCCATAGCCGCCTCCGTAGCGTCCCAAAGTCCATTCAATCCACATCAAAGGAATCCCGAGCAGGAAAAAAGAGACAAGGTAGGGGATAATGAATGCGCCGCCGCCGTTCGCTGCGGCTTTGGCCGGAAACCTTAAGAAATTCCCCAAGCCAACCGCTGACCCGGCGACCGCCATTATAATACCCAAACGGCTGGTCCAACTGTCGCGTATCAGTTTTGCCATAACAGAGTAATTTTATTACGTAGAGCGGATAAATTCAAATTTATTATCCGATTTTTCTCGTAAAAGAATCAACTTATATATACGAAAAAAAAGGTAAAATTATAAAATTATAAAAATAGTTCGTCAAAATATTACAAAATATTAACAATCAAGAAGACAATCATACACTATTTAGAAGAGCATTTCATCCGGCGCAAAGCCTATATCGAAACTATTTTTAACACAAAAGAGACCTTAAGTAAAAATATCGACTAGGGATTCAGCAGAAAAGGGGGAGATAAGCCAGCGAAGCATTTATCCTACCTTAATTGAGTTTAGGAATTGTCTTACCGTGCTCGCAATTCCATCAACGTCTAATCCATAGTGTTTCAAAAGCACCGATCTGTCACCGTGTTGAGCGAATTC
>JADFZM010000167.1 GCA_015232535.1 Candidatus Omnitrophota bacterium | reverse complement strand
AATATAAAGCGATTTCATCATGAAGATCCTTTTTTAACATTGTACTATGGAAGCAAAATCCGCGGAAATAACTTTTGGAGAAAACAACTCGTTGTGATAGTATTACTCATAAGATTATCGGGCTTAGCAATCGGAAAATCAACCAATAATAAACGGAGGAAAATAAAATGAACTGCTGTTGCACTAAAAAGAAACCTTCAAAGAAGAAAGCCGCAAAGAAGAAATAGGTTTTTAAAAGTTGCCTCAAAATATTCGGGGCAATAAAAAAGAGGAGATGTTTTAGCATCTCCTCTTTTTTCTTTTACAGATGACCTTTACTTGCCGTTACTCTTCTTTTTCTTTATCTCCCGCTCGTCTTCTTTTTCCTTGCGCTTGGAGATTTGATTGAATTTCTCCGGCATATGATATCTCATCCACCCTTCGGCGTAAAGCTTGATCCATTCGTCCGTAGCCCGCTCGATACCGATACTTTTGCCGGCCTTCTGGCTTTCAATCCAAAGGTGTTTGTTGATTTCCTCGATTACCCTTTTGTCTTTGAGCAGCTCTCTTAAATCATTTATTTTCATGTCTCCTCCTGAATTACCCTAGTTAAGGGATATTAGCTGTCTGCGGTTTTATAAAATACAAACAAACCCGCTCTTTGTCAAGACTTAATTTTATCCGGAACAATTCATTCAGCCGCGAAATTTAAGGATACCTGTTTTTAGACAAGATAACCGAAATGCTTAGAACAAAACAACATACCGCCATAAAGCTAACCGGGATAACCTTAGCCGCCACCGAATAAACAGCCAGCAGCAAAAACGCGATCGCAAACAAAATAAAACCGGAAAGAGATACGGAGCCGGCCTCCTTACGCTGATTGATCTCAAGCAGTTGGAAGATAAATCCCAGAATCAGCAAAAACGCGGCAATAAATCCGCAAAGGTCTTTATAGGGGATATCATTAATATTCTTAACCGTTTGCGGCTCGATTCTCGGGGCAGCAATTTCCTTGCCTGTCGCGCTCTCCTCGACCTCGGCAACCAGCGTCTCCTTGACCTTGAAAGTTATTTCTTTTGGCTTTGCCGGTTTCCCCCTTGCGGAACCTTCCCCGGGAACTCCTTTTTGGGCCTCGAACTCCAAGGCCCTCGACCTTACCGCGGAAGGCTTGCCTTTGGTTTTATAAAATCCCTTATGAAAACCTTGCTTTATCGGTTTTCCGAGGAACAAAAGAAGAGCGAAAAAAACGAGCGCGCTAAAAAAAACAACCGCCACTTTTTTAGTTTCTATCCTCCCGCCTTCCTCCTCCAGAGACGCAGCATCAAAATCCAGCGCATAAACCCCCTTTGCCACAAAAAATATTTCAAAAGAAACAAAGGTGAGGTAAAGAATCAATTTTATTAAAGATAAACCTTCCGTCAGAGAATTGATATGCCCGCTTAAAATCCATTCTTTCCCGATAGAATAAAATAAGCCGTAATTGATAATTAAAATGAGCGGCCATCCCCAAAAAAGCCATATCCTAACCCAATTCCTAATCTTCGCGATCCCGATCCCAACGACAATATGGAAAAGCGCCCGGATAAAAACAGCAATGTAGGTCAGAAGAAGAACATCTTCGTTAAATACAAAATCCCCTCTCGAAGGATAGCGGAGTATAAATTCCGCCAGAAAATATCCCGCGCTTAAGGCAGTCAATTGAGCAACCCCGAAAATCATCCGCAATAAACCGTAAATTTCAAATAATATTTTCTTGTTCATAAACCAATGCCGTTTAATCGTTTACAAGAAACCCATTTTAAGCTTAATTGGAAGGCCCGGGCAAATTAATTGCAAACATTATCATTCCAATAAGTTACAAGAAATAAAATCATACTTGCACATATATAAATTATATGGCATATTTTATTTATAAGGAGGAGGTTAAAGATAGCGTAAGCAAACTAAGGCCTATCACCTTATAAAAACGGCGCCTGAAACGAATGGCGCCGATTTTATTTCTTGCCTAAAAGAGCGAACATTTTCTTTTTATAGGCTTCAACCCCGGGTTGGTTGAAAGGATTAACCCCCAAAAGATACCCCGAAACAGCTACCGCCCGCTCAAAAAAATAAAAAAGCTTTCCCAAATGAAAACTGTCCGCGCGCTCCAGCAAAATCGAGCTATTTGGCACTCCCCCCTCGTAATGCGCGGCGGCAGTAGCATTGAGCGCTTGCTTATTTACATAATCCAGGTCCTTGCCGGCAACTATATTAAACTGGTCCAGGTCCTCCTCTTCCCTCGGGATTGAAAGAGAGTGGTTGGTATGCTCGATATTCACAAAAGTCTCAAAAACATTCCTTACTCCGTCTTGCATTAACTGCCCCATAGAATGCAGATCGGTCGACATGTTCAAAGAAGAAGGGAAAATCCCCTTGCCCTCTTTGGCCTCGCTCTCGCCGTAGAGCTGTTTCCACCATTCGGCTAGGTAAAACATATTGTCATAAAAAGAAGCCAAAACCTCGATGTACTTCCTTTGCTTATAAAGCAGATACCTTACCGCTGCATATTGATACGCTATATTCTTTTCGATATCGGGAACCGAATATTCTTTCTGTCCTTCCCGCGCTCCCTCGACCAAAGCCCTGACGTCGCATCCGGCGATGGCCAAAGGCACCAAACCGACGGGAGTCAACACCGAGAACCTTCCGCCCACATCATCGGGGATCACAAAAGATCTTAATCCTCCTTTATCGGCGATCTGCCTTAAGGCGCCCTTCTTACCGTCGGTGATACAGATAATCCGCTTTTTAAGCTCATCGCCTTTGTATTTCTCCTCCATCATTTTCCTGATAATACGAAAAGCGATCGCCGGCTCGGTGGTAGTCCCGGATTTTGATATAACCGCAACCGCTATCCTTTTATTTTTAACGCTCTCCAAAAGCTCGTATAATCCGTCGGTGCTCATATTGTGCCCGGCATATTCAACCGGGATCTTTTCGGCATTGCGCAGAAACTTTAAAGTCGCCCTTATCCCCAGATAAGACCCTCCGATACCGATACTTATCAGGCAATCGGAATAGCTTCTTACCTCCTCGCCTAAGGCAACCAGCGAGTTTAAGAAATTATCTTCCGTCCTCGATGGCAAATCCGCCCAGCCGGTGAATTCGCTTCCCAGCCCGGCTTTTTTCTCCAGGGCATCATGCGCCTTTTTTATTTTCGGAAAGATCTGCTTAAAATCTTTTTTCGCGACATAACCTTTTAAGTATTGCTTCTCGAGCGTGATTCCCATTAAACATCTCCTTTTGTATCTCGATTAGGCTTCTCTGTGTTAACCTTATTTTCCAGCATAATAATTAAAAATCAAGGACGAATAAAACTATTTGAATCCGGGTAAGGGCAAAAAATCATACAAGGGGCTTTTCAATGACCGCCCCTCCTAAAACTTTGTCCCGGCCGTAAATTACGACCGACTGCCCCGGAGTTACCGCATTCTGCGGGGAAGCAAAAGTAACTTCTATCCTTTT
>JADFZM010000166.1 GCA_015232535.1 Candidatus Omnitrophota bacterium | reverse complement strand
TGCATGCATATGAGGAGGTTATACTCTTAAAAAAACATCATGAAAGAAATACCGTAAAATTAAGAGATTACAGGCACGCAAAAAATATATAAAAACAAAAAACCCATTGTAAACAATTTGCTGGCGACGCTTAGCGTAAAAGACGCTCGAGTGCTATAAAATTGATTATAATATTTGTTATGCCAGCTATTTGTTTCCGATAAATGACCTTATTTCTTGCGTTAAATATTTTGCTGATAACTTGTGTCCAAATGAGCTCATATGGACAGAGTCCCACCATTGAAAACCCTCTTCGTGATTATCAGCTAGGAACTTGTTCAGGTCTAAAACCGGAATCCCGTATTTTTCCGCTACCGCTTTCATCGGATCATGCAGAGGCAAGTAGAAACGGTGCTCTAATGAATTTGGCTCCAATATGAAGATCGTCTTAATCCGTTTTTCCCTGTTTAGCAGGCAGAATTTCTCCAGGTAATACACGAATTCATTATCGACATAGGGGTTGTCATTATTAGAAAGGTTAATTATTGCCAGATCGGGCATTATCTTAATAAAATCCTTCTCGTAAAGTTCATAAATACTTTTGGCTACAAGCCCTGATATTCCGGCATTTATGCATCTGTACTTGAGCTTGTCATCCGGCGTGTTTAACTCGCGTTCAATCCTAGCCGGAAAAACATCTTCATCTTTTAACGCCCCGGCACCCCAAGTTTGAGAACTACCGAGGAACAAAATACGGTATTGGCCAAGAGGCTTATTTAAGACTTCCTCCGTCTTTAATAAATCCTTTATTCTCTTCTCTTCGTTCAGCACCCAGGCCTCCTCTATCTGCTTAAGTTTTCCTTCCATCTTCGGATATCTTTGCGCGGCGTAAAAATAATCGTAAATGTGGTAAATCGCTAACACTATTACCAGCAAAATCAAAATAAAAACGATGGCAAATGACGCCTGCCTCTGAGAATTGAAGAATATCCAAAGAAAAACAATGTTAATGACAGAAACAACCGTGGCGATAAAAATAAATGCCCCCCGGAAGAATACGCTTCGGCCAAAATCCTCTTTAAATCCGTTCCCACTCCTTTCTTTGACGGAAACATCGTCTATGTAGACATTATGCTGCCCTCCGCGAAAACCAACATAGCCATGACGAAAATCCGCATTGATACGGTATAATTCATTGCCATTGACATAAACGATCAGATTGCCACCTCTCGAAACAATATTTACCCTGCGCCACTTATTCGGCTCTAGATGAAATGGGCTTAAAATTTTCTTTTCGGTAAACCCTCCGGAGGCATCCGCTTTAAAATAAACGTTCTTGTAGAGGTAATACGACCCAAGCAAAATCCCCTCAAAACTAGATCCTTCTTTATTAAACAACACAACGATATAAGAATCCTCCTTTGGCAGGAACCTGAAAGATATTTCCTTTGGCCACAGCGGTTTATGATAATAAATCTCGTTATATCCGTTCCAAGAACCCAAGTTTAATCTGCCCCGGGCCAAAGCCGGGCGAGTTCTCATAAAGGCAATTGTGGTCGAAACCTTTTTCTCCAGGAAGGACTTAGACGAAACCCAGTTTCCGTTATTTTTCAGAGAATTTGTCCTGCTAACAATAAGAGCCGAGGAAATTCCCGAGAGCAAAAGGATTAAAATAGCAATAATCGCGAAAATAGAGATATTTTCTTTTCTAATATATCGCGATAACAAAACAGACATATTTTTATTGATCCTTTCTTTTGCGGCACATCAACTATTATTTTTCCACCCAAACATTAAAGGAAGACGTGCTTCCCATAATCCGGTAATTATTCTCGACAAAACGCATTACCTCATTATATTTGTTTTTATTTTCCGGCAGAATAAGCTGAGTATTTACAAAATACTCTGGAAGGTTTTTAGGAGTTATGACTAACCTGGGCCTTTCAGCCGTTAAAGAATTGATAAATTCACTCTGCCATTTGCCGTTAATCCACGCTAAGGTTGCTACCGGGAACCTCCCTGCATAGGGACGATCGGTAATAAAATTGTATATCCCGAGATCCGGCAGGAATAAAACCGTTTCTCCATGTTTCGAGTTAAGGTTTACCATCCGTGTCAATTCCGTAATATCAGAGGCCTGCTTTGCCGGCACAACCATACCCCGCATACGGGGAATATCGACCAAAGACATATCCTTTTCAAGGAAAGATAAAACCGATTTCATCCGTCGCTGTCCGTCATGACAAAAAATGATCTGCATGAAAATAAAACGCTTCATAAAACGGGTAGCAGAATAACTTAAAGTTGATATAAGGACTACCGCGATCAGAAGCTTGGCCATCCATCCTCTATAGCTACGGGAATCATTTCGCAAATAAAAAACAAATCTCTCGATTATTATGAATAGCAAGATCTTCTCGGTTAAAAGAGCGGACTCAAATGCCGGACCCCAAAGACTACGCATTGAAAAGACAAAAATAAGAAAGCTGTATACTGCCAAACATAAAAATCCGACATTTATCCGGTTTTCCCTAAATTTACATAACAAATAAACAAATGTCGCAGCAAAGCAGAATAAAGGGGTCATGTGCTTAAAATTAACATGACTGGGATTGAACATAGCCGCTAACACATCGACAAAGCCCTTCGGGGATGGGTCGATCTGAGGAAATGTTTTTACCATATTTGTAGCGACATAATAATAAGCGCCTAACAAATCACCCAATGCCCCGTGATAATAAAAATACATTCCCAAGGGAAGAAGCGCTAACATCGTGCTTAGGACATAAGCTTTTATCTCTTTTTTGGTGGTCCGGAGGAAAGGCACATTCCTGTTAAGAGCATATAAGGCGGTTAAAACACTTAAGATCGAATAAATGCCTATCTCAGGGCTTGTCGAGAGCGATACTGCTGAGAATATCCCCGCGAGTATCAGCCATACCCGATTAAAACCCTGACAATACCTAAGAATGCAGTAAATAACAGTCAGTCCCCAGGCAAAGCGGAATCCTCCGCCAATCAAGAAGGATACCCGGGGGAATGTGCGAGCGATCAACACAAGTAAGAGCATATATATAAAAAATCGCGTCTTAAGAAGATTTTTCGCTATCAGGATACCGACAAAGAATGTTGCCAGCGTGCCCAGATAAAAATAAGAAGGCAATATGCTGAATCTGACACCAAATATATTCATCCATATTGCCGGCAGATACAATTCCAACGGGCCGCGCAAATGAAAGAAATCCTTATAAGGGATTTTGCCTTCCAGAATCGATTCGATCCCCGGTAAATAAAGTCCTGCCTCAAAAAGATTAACAAGCCCGTACAGGTAATAAGGATGGAAGGTGATTACACAAACCATGCCGCACAAAAACAAGAGGTCATGCCAACTCGGGCTTTTGGAAGCCCACCGTACAATTTTCAATAATATTTCTTTTATAATACTCATACACCGGTGACCTTCCCCAATTCAGTGGACAGGTTGTTTAGCTAGAGCCGCTCGTTTTTCGT
>JADFZM010000165.1 GCA_015232535.1 Candidatus Omnitrophota bacterium | reverse complement strand
TAATGGAAATATGGTTAATAAGAGGCGTCTAGTTTGGTCGATATCGCTGGTTCTTTTAGTTTTGTTTCTAGCCGGAATAAATCATCCGCCGATAATAACCGTATGGGAAAGCTCTGTGATTTATAATAATTTTCTGCCTTATAAGAAGCCGGCCCTTTATATCGGTATCCAACCCGGCGGAGATAGCGTCGGATTTCACGGTGGGGGGCGCAATTTGACCTACACTGTTTTGACTTCTACCCGCTGGATCGCTGATTTGCTTGGGCATAATCTGAAAATCTTAGACCTTTTACCGATTTCCTACGGGCTTTTAAGCCTTTTTATTCTTTATGTTATTGTTAAAAGATGGTTCGGCCTTAACCCGGCTGTTCTCTCCGTGGTTATTTTGGCGAGCAATCCGTCTTTTCTATTTTTTCAGCATACTTTGGTTATCCAGGTGTTTTCGGTGATGTCGATCTTTTTTTGCATAGAAAGGATGCAGAACCTTTATGAGAAGAAATCTAATATGGCGGCTGTTACCTTTGGCTTTGCCTGCGCGGTCGCGGCGACTAATTATCTAATCAGCCGTATTGCCATGGTAGCCATTATTCTGTTTTATTTATTATGCCTTAAGGAAAATTTTGCCGATAGGGCAAGCAAGGAAAATTTGATAACGGCTTTTAGGGATCGGTTAAAACTGGCTTTAATTGCATTCTTCAGCATGGTTGCGATATTGATCGTATTCTTCCCGGCAAATGTTTTCCTTCTTTTTAACAAGACTTTCATTTTCTCCGGATTAGGAGAATATGCGACTACTTTAAAAGATACTATCGGCGGAATTTTATATAACTTAAAATATATTTACGATTTTTACTTGCCGGGCCTTAAAAGCCTTAACCGTATAAGTGAGCTCATTGTTTATAATCAGTATCCGTTAGAGAATAAAGTTTTGATTCCCTTTTTCTTTCTTGGGATAGCTATTTGCGTAAAGGGGATCTTCGATCGCAAAAAAATATTTTTTCTTTATTTGTTTTCTTTTATAGTTATTTCTCTTCTTTGGTCTTTTTATGATACGAGTAAAGCCTATACCAATTCTTCATCCCTGCACGTTTATCGGATATTCTGTCTCATTCCTTTTATGGCTGTTTTTATTGCCTTAGGCATTAATTGTTTTTATGAAAGAATGGGAAAAAGAAGTTTTGTTGTAAAAAAAGCTCTGATAATACTTTTCGTATTATTTATGACGATAAGGATTGCAAGCTATAGGTCGGAGGTAAATGCGTTTAAAAGGATGGTAGAAAGCGCGCCATTTAATTTTAATGAACCGGCAGTTGAAATCCCCGGGAAAGGATTAGTTACTGTTGAGGAAAGGCGTAACTTGTTCATTAATCAAGCGTACTTCTACCAGCTGGCCAGATATATAGAAAATAGATTAACTTATTTTCCGTCGGATAAATATACGAGGATAATCGTCTATCTTCCCCCGAAGTTTTATACTCCCGCTTTTTATGAGTATGGAGGAGGCGATATCCCGAGAAAAGACCATCCCTATTACCTGAAGATGTTCTTGACCTTTTATCTTAACGATTTAGGCATAAAAACAACTTATTTAGCTAATAATGAAAATTTAGATACTTTCTGGCAAAGAATATTGGAAAAGGACGTAAATAATAGAAGAGTTAAAAGGGTATTGAGAATGCTAAGGAGCAATCCTTCTACGGAAAAGATAATGAAAATAATCGATAAGCCTTACCAGATCCCTAAGGATAGGCAAATTAACGACAAATATTTCTTGGCGGAGACGGGGATAAATAATCCGAGGATAATATTAGTTACTGATTGGAACGAAATGATTGAGGTCAAAACATTTTTTAATAAAGCACGGGTGTTAGCTCTTCCTAAGGGTGGGAATATGCCTAAGGCATTACAAGCGCCGCAAGAGGAGCAGAAGTAAAGGTAAGGAGAAAATATTAATGATCTATTGCGGAAATCCGAAGCGGCAATATTTAGCCTATAAGAAAGAAATTGACTCGGCTATCTCGCGGGTTTTAAACAGCGGAGTTTACATCTTAGGCGAAGAAGTGGAGAAATTTGAAGCTGCTTTCGCCGAATATATCGGGGTTAAATATGCTATTGGGGTGGGAAGCGGTACAGAGGCTTTACATATCGCGTTAAGCGCTTGCGGGGTCAAAGAAAAGGATGAAGTCATAACCGTTTCCAATACCGCGGTCGCGACTGTTGCCGCAATAAGCTTATGCGCGGCTAAGCCTGTCTTTGCCGATATTGAGGCAAAATATTTTACTATTGACTCTAAGACAATCGAGAAAAAGATAAGCAAAAGGACTAAAGCGATAATCCCGGTGCATATTTATGGGCATCCGGCGGATATGGCTAAAATAAAGCATATCGCCGAGAAGCATGACTTAAAAGTGGTAGAAGATTGTGCTCAAGCGCACGGAGCTATGATTAATGATAAAAAGGTCGGATCTTTAGGTGACGCGGGATGTTTTAGCTTTTATCCGACGAAGAATTTGGGTGCGCTTGGTGATGGAGGCATGATAACGACCAAGGATGGCGGTTTGGCAAGAAAGATAAGGCTTTTAAGGGAATATGGTTGGGAAAGGCGCTTCATAAGCGAGTGTAGGGGATGGAATTCCCGTTTAGACCCGATTCAAGCTGCGGTGCTTCGGGTAAAGTTAAAATATCTTGATGAAGATAATAAAAGGAGGCAAAGAATTGCCTCAATTTATTCTTCCGGGTTATCTGGATGCGGTTTGATTTTGCCGGAAAAAAGGCATGATTGCGCCCATGTTTTCCATTTGTATGTTATTCGTACTCCAAAAAGGGACGATTTGGCCGAATATTTGAAGAAGAAAGGTGTTTTTGCGGCGGTTCATTATCCTCTGCCGATACATATGCAAAAGCCTTATGCCGAAGGAAACTTTAGCGGGTTAATTGAAACCGAAAAAGCGGCGAAAGAAATATTATCTTTACCCATTTATCCGGAATTAGCCATAAAAGATGTCAAAGGAATAATTAATTTAATAAAGGATTATTCCCGGAGGAACAAATGAGCGATAAGAAATCATCCTTAAGAAAGCAGAATAAAATGCCTGATTTAAAGGGCGCGAAAATACTTATCGCCGGAGGGCTTGGTTTTATCGGGAGCAACTTGGCGCATCGCTGTTTTAACCTAGGGGCCGATGTTACAGTTTATGACTGCCTTGATCCGAGGATGGGAGGGAACATCTTTAATATCGAGCCGATTAAAAACTCGGTGAAAATTTTGATTAACGACATTTTAGACGCCCATGCCTTAGAGCGGGAAATAAAACAGCAGGACATAGTTTTTAACTGCGCGGCCTCAACTTCGCATCCTTTTTCCATGAAAGAGCCTTTGGTCGATCTCGACGTGAACAGCCGCGGCACGATCAATGTTCTTGAGGCTATACGTAAATCAAGGCGGGATATCAAGCTTGTTCATGTCGGGACAAGCACTCAGCTGGGAAAGCAAAAATATTCTCCCGCCGATGAAGACCATCCCGAATTCCCCTTGGATATTTACTCCGCCAACAAAAGCGTT
>JADFZM010000164.1 GCA_015232535.1 Candidatus Omnitrophota bacterium | reverse complement strand
CGATTGAGAAAAAAGGCGATGTTTTGTGCGCATACTTAAAATCCCCGGCAATAGAAGGTAAGGCCAACAAGGCCCTGATTGAAGTATTGGCCGATTTTCTTAGGGTAAAGAAGCGTCAATTACAAATAATAAAGGGGTTGAAATCGAGGAACAAAACTATTACTATATTGGATATATAAAATTACTTTTTTTAATATTATGGAGGGAATTATGCTAGCAGATAAAATAAACAGCGATTATATACAAGCAATGAAAGACAGGGACAAGGTAAGATCCGGCGCGCTGAATTTCCTTAAGTCGCAGTTAAAATACGCTATGATCGATAAAAGAGCGGATAAGCTCGATGACTCCGATGTGCTCACTGTAATAAAGAAACAAATTAAACAAAGGGAAGATTCAATAGAACAATTTAAAAATGGCGGCCGGGGTGATTTAGTCGACAAGGAAACATCCGAGTTGAATGTCCTAAAATCTTATTTGCCGCAAATGATGTCGGAAAATGATGTGAAGGCGATAATTGAGAGCGTGATAAAGGAAACGCAGGCGACAAGCGTAAAAGATATGGGGAAAGTTATGAAAGAAGTCTTAGCTAAGGCCCAGGGCAAGGCAGACAACAAAATGGTAAGCGAACTCGTAAAACAATTCCTGACTTCTGTAGGATAATTAGATGCGGAACATTAAAAAGATTATCCTGGCGGTAGCAGTTGTTGTTTTGTTAATTTACTTCTTTTTTGGAAAGTTTTATACCGTTCCGATTCTGATGTACCATAATGTTGAATTGATAGAAAAAAGAGAGCCTAATTGGGTAAGCCCCGAAAGATTTAAAACTCATTTGGAGTATATACGAAAACACGGCTATGAAGTTATCAGCCTCGAGGCTTTAGTCAGCTCGATCGAAGATAACAAGCCGGCAGGCAAGAAAAACGTTGTAATTACTTTTGACGACGGCCATGAAAACATATTCATCAATGCTTATCCTCTTTTAAAGAAATATCAATTTCCCGCGACTATTTTTATTCCATCGGATAATATAGGGAAGGATGGATATCTAACTTGGGGACAGATCAGGGAGATGGCGGATAATGGGATTGAGTTCGGCAGCCATACCAGAAGCGAGAAATACATACCAGACCTTAATTATCAAGACCAGAAAGACGAAATATTTAACAGTAAGGCGATCATTGAAGGAAGATTAGGAAAAAAGATTGACTTCTTTGCCTATCCGATAGGTGGATTCAGCTTTCAGACAAAGGACCTGATAAAAAAGGCCGGGTATAAGGGCGCTTGTGCGACAAATAGAGGTTTTAACAGGTTTAACCGTGATGTCTTTGCTCTTAAACGGATCAGGTTGAGCGATACTGATAACAAAAGCCTGTATCTTTGGGTTAAATTGTCCGGTTTTTATAATCTGTTGAAAGGGAATAAACAGCCTTTCTGAAGACTAAAAAGGAGCATAAAACAGCAATGAATAAAACAAAAAACAATTCTATGAAAGCAAAATATTCCTTCGATAATGATGGGAGTTTTATCATAGAGAATTACAACCAGGCCAGACCGTTCAGCAGTTTTTTCCCGGGTATTGCCGGATTATTCGGTACTCCGATGTGGGTTTTTTATGTAAATCGCGGCCAATGTATTTCCTGCTTCGGAGTCGAGTCAAAGAATAACGCTATTCTCGAATTCCAGCCGGCTAATAAAGCCTATAGGATGACCTCGTTACAGGGTTTTCGCACTTTCGTCAAGGTGAAATCAGGATCAAAAGAGTATTATTGGGAACCATTTCAGGGTTATTTGCCCGGCACGGATTACAAAAAGACCCAAAAGATGTCGATTTCTGCCCACGATCTTACTATTACTGAGGAGAATAATGACCTGAAACTTAAGGCAACGGTTAATTATTTTACTTTGCCTGAGGAAAACTATTCTGCTCTGGTTAGGAATTTGACCATTGAGAATTTGGGTAGTAAAACAATCCAGATAGAGATCGCCGACGGTTTACCGGCTATTATCTGTTATGGTTTAAATGATTGGTTAAACAAGCATCTCTCCCGCACGGTCGAGGCATGGATCAATGTGCATAATTTATCGGCTAAAGCCCCTTTTTACCAGCTTAATGTTGAGGTTTCCGACTCTCCGGAGGTAAAGCATATAAACCAAGGCAATTTCTTCCTTAGCATTGATAATAATTCCGGAGAACTCTTAGACCCGATTGCCGAAGCCAGTATTGTTTTCGACGACTCTACCGATTTCACTTCTCCCGTTAATTTTTTAAAAGGACCTTTTAAGCTCCCCAAGGGCCAATATGTTACCAACCGGACCCCTTCGGCTATCGCTTATTCAAAGAAATCTCTTTCTTCAGGCAAAGCGTTGGATATTACATCCGTTTATGGCTATGCCCAGTCTATAGAACAGCTAAAGCAAATATCAAAGCATGTGAAATCTGAAGGATTTATTTCCCGTAAGGCCCTGCGAAACAAAGAGATTATCGATGAAATAAGAAATAATGCCTTCACTAATAGTAGCTCTAAGAGCTTTAATTTATATTCCGAGTACACTTTTTTAGATAATGTTTTGCGCGGAGGGATACCAGTTTCCATAAAAACCAGCGAAGGAAACGTCGCCTTCAACGTTTACAGCCGTAAGCACGGGGATTTAGAGCGCGACTACAATCATTTTACTATCGCTCCGACATTTTTTTCTCAAGGGAACGGAAATTATCGCGACGTGAACCAAAATAGAAGAAACGATGCTTGGTTTAACAAAGACGTCAAGGACAGCAATATAATCAGTTTTTTAAACCTGATCCAGGCCGACGGATATAATCCATTGGTGGTAAAAGGAGCCGCGTTTTACGCTAGCGATATAAGCCGTTTGGATGAAATATTAAGAAAGTGCGTGGCTCAAAAGGATGTTGAAGCCCTAAAGGGATTCATAGTAAAAGATTTTCTGCCCGGAAATCTTTTAGAATATGTTGATAAAAATAAAATATCTTTGCTGGTTAAGCCCGGAGAATTCTTAGGGATGGTCCTGGAGGTTTGCCATAAACATGAATCGGCCGAACACGGCGAAGGTTACTGGTCGGATCATTGGGTATACAATCTTGATTTGATCGAAAGTTACCTTGCCCTATATCCTGAAGAATTGAAGAATTTATTGGTCCAGAAGAAAGAATTTACATTTTACCGGAATAACCACCATATCCTGCCTCGGAGCAAACGGTATATTCTTACCGGAGGTAAGGTGAGGCAATATAAATCGGTAAGCGTCGATAAAGACATCGCCATGCAAGAGCCTAACGGCAATAAGCTAAGGGCGGGAAACGGGACGGGAGAAGTTTATCATACTAGTTTGATCGTCAAGATCCTTTGTGTTATTGCGAACAAGATATCCACTCTTGACCCAAGCGGAATCGGGGTAGAGATGGAGGGTGGGCGGCCGAATTGGTATGATGCCTTAAACGGGCTGCCCGGATTATTGGGCTCGTCAATATCCGAGACGCTTGAGATAAAACGCTTGTGTGTATTTGCCGTTAAGTCCCTGGAAGTAAGCGGGTTATCTCCGGGGGCGAAGATAGTCATGTTTGAGGAGCTTGCCTCCTT
>JADFZM010000163.1 GCA_015232535.1 Candidatus Omnitrophota bacterium | reverse complement strand
ATTAACAACCGGAGAAATAGCGAAACACTGCAACGTAACTGACCGCGCAGTTTTAAAATGGGTTGCGTCCGGTAAGATAAAGTTTTATAGAACCCCGGGTGGGCATAGTCGCGTGCGATTAGAAGATTTTGTTTTGTTCTTGCGCGAGTATGGGATGCCTGTCCCGGCCGAGTTGGAGGTTAACCTAAGAAAAAGAAAAAGAATTTTGATAGTTGAAGATGACAAGGTGACTGCCCGCACAATCGAGAAACTAATCTCCAAAAATGATCAGTTCACAACAGAAGTCACTTATGACGGTTTTAGCGCCGGATTTATGGTCCACGAATTTAATCCCGACTTGATAACTCTAGATATAATGATGCCGATGGTTGATGGCTATGAGGTAATTCGTAAATTAAAGAATAATAAAGAATATAAAAATATTAAGGTCTTAGTTATTACCGGGATAGAGGATGAAGATGCTGAGAATAAAATGAAAGCTTTAGGGGCGGATGATTTTATACGTAAGCCCATTGAGCCAAATATATTAATAGAGAAGGTTAATAAGCTGTTACAGGTACAAAAAGTAACAGCCTAGCTCTTTTTGATGTCGATAAAGGCAAACCTGGAGTGATCCAGGGACGCAAAACTATAGGGTCCTAGGGAATAGGATAGCCAGCTGCCGAGACACAGATTAAGGTAGACTAAATCAATAACCTATTCCAGAGGAAAATCTAAAGGAATAGGTTAATTTTTTAACGGAGGATATAAAAATGAAACGATCGACTAAAGAACCTAAAAGGTTGGTAGTTGGCGCGGTCGTCTTCTCCATCATTTTATTAACAGCTTGTTTTATTTGCGGGGGAGCCGAGGCGCAAAGCGTAGCACAATTGCCCAAGGTAGTTCCTGGTGAAATCATAGTAAAATTACAAGGGGATGGGCCGGACGCTGTTTACGGCAATGTCGAGGCCTTGTTAAAACAAGGTCAAAAGGTCCGTGATTCTCTGGATGCATTATTCGTTAAGAATAATATTACATCCGCCAGGACCTTAATATTTAAAAACCCGGATGAAATTGCTCAGCTAAAAACTAAATACCCTAAGCGCGCAAAAAGAGCTCCGAGGAGTATTGAGGTTAAGACGGATCTGAGCCATAGCTACCTTATAAAGGTTGACCCGGCTTTGGACTTAAACATGGTTTGCAAGGAATTCTTGGCTGACAAGCATGTCTTAAGCTGCCATCCTAATTTTCTGTTCGAAGCGCAGGCTTTATACGAACCGAATGATCCATATTTTACCTCTATAGGGACATGGGGGCAACTTTATGAGGATATGTGGACCATGAAAAGAATTAATTTAATTAACGAAACAGGGGAGTCTGCTTGGGATTTAACCCGAGGCGGAGAAACAGTAATTGCTGTGATTGATTCTGGCGCCGATTACACTCATCCGGAGTTGGCTGATAATATCTGGGTCAATACAAAAGAAATTCCCGAAAACGGAATTGACGATGATAATAACGGTTATGTTGACGATATAAGAGGATGGAATTTTGCCGGCAATGACAATGAGGTCATGGATTCTGATTTTGGCCATGGGACATGGGTTTCCGGCATAATCGCCGCAAAAGGTAACAATAGTTACGGGATAATAGGAGTAGCCCCGGAGGCAAAAATAATGCCTTTGAAGACTTCTTATTCTCCAAGCAATTTGTCTCCTATCTCCGAATTGATTGCAGCTATTGATTATGCTTTAGAAAACGGCGCGGATATTATTAATATCAGTTTAAGCTCGAGTGTCGCAAACTATTCTGTTCCGGCTTTGGAAGACGCAATAAAGTTAGCGCATTCCCAGGGAATGATTGTAATTGTTGCGGCAGGGAACATGAATAGCGATGTGAAAAATTACTCTCCGGCGAATATGACGGAAACGATCACGGTAGGGGCAACGAATTATTATGACCAGAAGGCCAAGTTCCGTTATGCCCAGAATATGACAGCCGCAAATTACGGTATATACATAGATGTGGTTGCTCCGGGGGTGGATGCCTTAACTATTAACCCGATTGGACAGGCTAACTTGCTCTCAAATGCAGCGCCTCAGTTGGCTATTGATTCGCAATATTATAGGGCGCAAGGGACATCGATGTCGGCGGCTTTTGTTTCGGGATTGGCGTCTTTAATCGTATCGAAAAACCCTGGTTTAACTAACGAGGATGTCAGGCATATCTTAAGAGCTTCTCCAACCGAATTAGTAGGAGAATACTTTAACAGAGATCACTTCGGCTACGGTTTGATAAATGTTTTAAATGCATTGAGTTTCGAGAAAGTACCGGGCGTTCAGATAGTTTCGCCTATCCATAAGGGTCAGGTAAATGTTTGGGATGAGATTATACCGGTTGAGGTTTCGGTATACGGAAGTAATTTTACAGAATACAATTTATCCTTTACCAGTATTAACAATCCTGAAGGCTGGGTAGATATTACCGGTACAACTATTCTTCCCTCGGATAGCTCGGTTGTTGGTGAGGTAAAATTAATCAGCAATTGGGATATTCGGTCTCTGGGCTTGGGGACTTTTATAATTAGAGCACAGCTTAAGACCGGGGCCGGTTTTAACTATGAGAGCGTTGTTCAGGTTGAAATAGCTAACCTCAACAAACCCCCTGATTTCGGCACCTTAGGCAGTTTTAAAGTTATGGTCGGAAGCCCGCTAAGTTTTAGCGTGGCGGCTTCCGATCCGGACGGGGATGCTCTAATATTATCGGCAGTTAATCTTCCCGAAGGGGCTATCTTTTCGGATGGGATACTTTCATGGACACCTCTTGAAGGACAGTCCGGTATTTACTCAGTTCAATTTACAGCTTTTGACGGGAAAGACGGAAATGCGACTTCCGAACCTGTCTCGATAGCTGTTGATGAGCCGCTGAAAGATAATCCTCCCGAGATAAAATCTTTAACGGTTGACGGTAAAGTTGTAACCTGGTCAGGAATTGATAAGGAAGATAAGCATAAGATAAAGTTTTCCTTTAATGTTGATAATAGCGCATGGAGTAAGCCGAAACACCGGACACACAAAACAATTGAGTCTTTAGAAAATAAATTTAAGCTTAATCCGGGAGTTCATACCTTCTCGTTAAAGGCCTTTGATAAAGCCGGTAACGAGTCAAAGGTAAAGTCTGTTCAGTTTACAATTAAGGATAAACCAAAAGCCAAAGACCACAAACCGGGGCAAAAGAAATAAGGAACAATAAAAAAGGAGGAGAAAAGCATTTATTTTCCCGCCGCAAAACCCACCTAAAGGGCAATCTTACCAAAGATTGCCCTTTCTTAATTCGAGTTTATGTATAAAATATATATTGTTATGGGGATAAAAGTATCAGGAAATAAATTCAATCTTGGTAAAAACTCTACCGTTTTCTTTGCCGGCCTGCTTTTTTCTTTGCTGCTTTTAGAGATAATTCTTCGGCTGGGCGGAGTGCTTTATTCTTCGTTTCGGAAAAACAATAATTTTAAATATGCTCCGGGAGGTGCTTATAAAATCCTCTGCCTTGGGGAGTCCACAACCATGATGGGGGAGGATTCTTCTTATCCTCGGCAGCTAGAGAATTTCTTGAATTCCCACTCGGACAAAATCAAGTTTAAAGTAATAAACGGAGGTATTGCCGGCATTCAGACATCCGGTATATTGGCGAACTTAAAAAG
>JADFZM010000162.1:2671-3701 GCA_015232535.1 Candidatus Omnitrophota bacterium | reverse complement strand
CGTCATTAGTTAAGTTTTCAAATATACCGTCTTTTCCAGGATTATACCAACCAAGGTTCAAGCCAATCTGAACATCTTCGGTATAATCATACATAGCTGAAGCATCGATTTCCCATCCTAATCCTGCCTCGTCATCCTTTACAGCAGTAACAGATTGAGTAGTGCCATCCGGCTGTAATAAGGTTACGGTTTGGGAAGGCTCTAATTCATCAGCTAACATTAATTTAGAAAAGCTCAACTTGGTAGTTAAGTCTTCCATCGGATTAAAAGTTAATGAAGCTGTATTTACTAAACAATTGCTTTGGGCAAATAGGGTATCATAAATCTTACCCCCTGCTTGACCCTCATAAAGAGGATCCCAGCCGCCGTAAGCATCTGTTTCATAAGCGTCATTATCTCCGGAAGCATAGGTGAGCTCATAACCAAGAACCGGTTTGTATTCTTTTATTTTCCCAGGGAGAACAGCATCCGGTAAAGCAAATGAAGCTAATAATTGCCCAGCTTGGGCGTTTCTTCTTTGTGTATCACCAGGAGTTGTTCCGTTGATCTTTCTTCCGGTTTGCCAGGCATATTCGCCCTGTAGTACTAAACCTTCTAAAAGATTGGTACTGGCTCTTAAACCTTTTACATAAACAGAATCATTCTTAAGGTAAGCGCCGGCTGCCTTTCCCTTTGATTTATCGATCTTGGCAAAGATATAAGCTTCAACAGCTGTTTTCATCTTATCGCCCAGCTCATAAGATGTATTGATACCGTATAGGTCGATATCATCATTGTTTGTCGGATCAGTACCCAATACAGCAAGGTTCTCATCGATCTTAGAATATAACAATTCAATCTTCAGAGGGTCATAATCTAAAATAGCGCGTATGGCATCAGCTGCGCCTTGTTCGCTGATATCATTAGCGATTGATGCGATACCTGAATCTCCTTCGCCGATTGAAGCTGAATCAATGATAAAAGAATTGCCGTATTTGAAAGCCTGACGGCCGATGACTACCGTTAAGGGAGAATAAAGCATTTCCCTTAA
>JADFZM010000162.1:867-2661 GCA_015232535.1 Candidatus Omnitrophota bacterium | reverse complement strand
TGAAAGCCTGACGGCCGATGACTACCGTTAAGGGAGAATAAAGCATTTCCCTTAAAGTAACGTAAGCGAGGTGGATATCGACTTGGGTACGATATGTTGATCCGCCGATATTATTGTCGCCCCATTCTCTTTCATTGATCAACTCGACTGTCGCAGAAACATTGTCGGTGAGGTCAGCATCCGCTCTTAACTTAGTAAGAGTTAAGAACACGTTTTGCTTCTCATCATTGGCTCCAGCAGAAATGCCAAAATCAAAATTCTCGCGCATCACTAAGAAAGAATTGATGCTTCCGCTGATTTTAACGTTCTGCACGCTAGCAAATGCCGGCACTGCCATAACAGCAAGTATCAGCAAAGCTAAAATTAATTTTCTCATTTTTCTCCTCCCAAAAGTCATTAACAAAAGTTTGATTTTATGTAAAGCTAGGTCTACTTTTAAATTGGCCTAGATACTTTCGGTCATAGACCAGTATTTTGATGATTCCTGACTATCCTGTTTTCATCCCCCCTTTCTTCGTCGTAAATTGAAATCATCACTGGATAATTGGGTTCTAACACTTTGCTATTTTCGCATTCTTGATAACTACTGTCAACCTTTTTTAAAAAATTTTTTGGGTAGTTAAAAAACAGGCGTTTTTGGCAGGTACGCTTAAAAACATGAAGAGCATACCTCACAAAGCTGATTTATATGAAATCCCGGGGGTTAATTCTATAAGTTCTTGTAAAGCAACGCTTTATGATAAGTAACTCGTTTCGTGCTCGAGAAGGGGATGAGAATCCACTCGCTGTTTTACCCTAAAGTAAATCCTCCACTAGAGTCAGCTTCGGACTGACTTTCGCCTTAGTTCCCGGAGGAAGGTAACTATGTACTTCCGCTTTCCTAATGATAAGGTCAAACGCCTCCTTTGTTTTATTCTCCTCAATTAGGCCGATAACTTCCTCTATGGTCGACTTTCTTTGAAGTTTGACCATCACTTTTATATCCTTTTCCATCCCCTTATTCATTATTAGTAATATGTGCATAATATCGAATTCCCCTTTAAATACGGCCCCAGAAAACATGCGGAAAACAGTCGCCAATTAAAACAGTGTTTTTATCTTCAATTAACGGGAAAGATTTTATCACGTATTCAACAAATATTATCTCTGCTATATCTAACATAATGCCTCCTTTTGAACTTAAATATAGCATACTACATGCCAATTGTCAATAGTATCGCATGTGTTTTGGCATATTTTACCAGTTATATGCCATAAACAACATAATTATTGCATATTTTGTCTTGACAACTCTTTGGAATTTTATATAATACATATAGGGGGAAAAAATATGAAAATTGAAGATAAAATTAGGGCCGCTCGTAAAGAAATGGGATTGTCCCTTGAAACATTCCATAACAAGCTGGTCAAAGAGTATGGGAAAGATGCCTTAAGCTACCGTACAATACAAAGGATCGAGCAGGGCAAAATATCCAAGTTTTCCTCGCTTATTAAGATAAGCAACTCACTTGACATCCCGATAACAGACCTTCTAAGAGACACAGAATATGAAAGCCATTTGGTTATTAAAAGGAATCAACGGGTAAATCAGCTTATTTTCAACGAAAAAGTCTCGGCCGATGTCATAAGCAGCCCGTCTAGCAGCTCGCTGACCTTAGAAGCCACATTCAAGCCGTTCGGCAAGACGCTGATCGAGCAAAGCCCTATAGACGGTAAAAAGTACGAAAAAATGGTTTACGTAATAAGCGGAAAACTGTCTTGCATCCTCAGCAACAAAAAGCTAGAATTATCGAA
>JADFZM010000162.1:0-858 GCA_015232535.1 Candidatus Omnitrophota bacterium | reverse complement strand
GTAATAAGCGGAAAACTGTCTTGCATCCTCAGCAACAAAAAGCTAGAATTATCGAAAGGCGACGCAGTAACTTTTGACAGCACCATCCCGCATCATTTAGAGAATAATAACGGATTTAAATGCATATGCATCATCAATCAGAACCCTAAGCATTATTAATCGTTTTCATGGAAAACAGGCCCAATATACTAATAGTTGACGACGATAAAGACGTAGTGGAAGCGGTGGCAAAATACATTGCCAAGCGCTATGAGGCTACTATCGACATTGCCTTTAACGGCAGCGAGGCCATAAGCCGATCCGATAAAACAACATATGATATTATATTACTGGACGTAAAAATGCCGGGGATGGACGGAATAAGCATTTTAAAAGAGGTCAGGAAGAAAAACAAAACAGCACATATCATAATCATTACCGCCTGGCACAGTTCCGAGGTATTAAATGATGCCCTCTCCTTCGGGGCAAACGCTTTTCTGGTCAAGCCGGTCAGCCCGAACTTATTGAAATCTCGCCTAGATCACTCCCTGAGCAGCATAAACAAGTTAAAGCATTTACTTTAGTTACCACTGAAAAACAAAGATGTTTATCGTCAAGAAACAATAATATTAATTACAAATAACTCGTTAACCTGCACGGGATATTATAAAATACCGCCTGTGATCGCGTAAAATGACGAGAATTAAGGGGTATTCTTTGCTGATCCAAAAGGCAACGTTATATTCTCTTCTTTGCTTTCTATTTAGCGCCTTATCTAATAACAAAGAAAAGCCTGTGAGCCAGAAATATATAATTGTCCTCATTCATGTAAGTCCAAATTAAGGTTTAAAAAAGCCTAACACATCCTATAATGGTGTT
>JADFZM010000161.1 GCA_015232535.1 Candidatus Omnitrophota bacterium | reverse complement strand
ATCTACCCCCCCTACCCTGCTCTGCCCGAAGTATATATCCTTTAAAATCCCGCGACGCAAATTACGCTTGAACCAAGAGGCCATTATCATCGAATTATAAATCTGCCTTAGCTTTATAAATCCCTTGCCGGAGTTTATCTCTTTTTCAATCTCAGGGATAACCGTCTCCCGCATTACTTGATTGGTTATTCGGGCAATATCATTGACCCCATTAACTTCATTGTCGGATTGAATTATCTTGAGAGATTCCTTATTTTTATTTACTGCCTCAAAATCTTCTTCCAGCATGACCTTCATATAGCTTTCGGTAATAAAGGCGCTATCATTATGCTCATAAACCTGGGCCTTTCCGGGAACAATCCATATTTTCTTAAACGATGCCTCCGGGATATCCGTTTTCCCGTACCTTTCGTAAATCTTAGAATAAACTTGCTCCCAAAACTTCTCTCCGGTTTCCCCTTCAGGATAAAGCAATGATGAGGTAAGTTGCTTTAGCAAATAATCTTGGGCAAGCATATCCCGGCCCATTACAGTTCGGCCGAAGTTCTCGGGCATAATCCTGTTTTTCTCGTAAAAAGACAGGTTAACCCATAGGTCCTCCCCGGGAACAGTAAGGGTAGTAAGAAAATACTTTATTAATGTTTTTGATTCGTTCTCAAGCTCTTCATTTTTAAGGTCGGAATCTCCCGAGTCTACGATAAAATTGAACCGAAAAGGCTCATCGGGGAAAATTTTTATTCCTTTAATTATTATGGGAGTAAACGGAGGCGTCGGATAAGCAATGCTTGGGCCTGTCGATGCTTGAGGCAAAACCTGGGCATAGGCTATGCCTGATCCAATAGTCGTGTTAAATGAAAACATAATAAGCACAACTATTAGGATTGCTTTATTAAGGAAAGAACGATTGGAATTTACTCGGAATTTATGCATTTTATAATATATAATTATCTACTTAGTAAGTATATACTATAGAGTCTTAAATTATTATATAAGGCAGGAGTTAAAAGAAAGCCCTTTCTTCAATGGAATACATTGAAGAAAGAGGGCTTTTATTGTCAAAAGCGATTATAATTAATAGTTAGTTCGGCCAACTTGGCCTTAATATCCGAGGTCAGCGAATTCGGAGGGTATCTCCACTCCCAATTGCCGCTGGGAGTCCCGGGAATATTCATCCTTTGAAGGCTTCCTAACCCCAAAATATCTTGCAAAGGTATTATGGATAAGTTGGCTTTTGAATTCATAGCCATCTCGATAAATTCCCAGTGTATATTTTTTATCGAAACTTCCCTGTCCAAAAATTTAAGGAGGTTTATCTTAGCTTCATTTCCGGCTTCTTCTTTAAACCACCCGACAACCGTGTTATTATCGTGAGTCCCGGTATATACAACCGCATTTTCGCCGAAATTATTCGGGACATAGGGATTTTCATTCAAATTACCGTTAAAAGCAAAAACAAGTATCTTCATCCCCGGGAAACCCAAGCTTTCGATTTTTGCCTTGACTTCATAGGACAACATACCCAGATCTTCAGCGATTATTGGAAGATCCCCTAATGATTTTTTAAGAGAGCTGAAGAACGAATCCGTGGGCACTTGTTCCCAATGGCCGTTAACGGCTGTTTCTTCCTGGACCGGGATAGCCCAATAATCCACAAAGCCGCGGAAATGGTCAATACGGATAATATCGAAGTTTTTAAGGTTAAACCTGATCCTTTCAATCCACCATTCGAAATTTGTCTCCTTTAACTCTTCCCAATTATAAACCGGGTTACCCCACCTTTGCCCGGTCTGTGAGAAATAATCGGGAGGGACTCCGGCAACAAAAATGGGCCGCTTATTCTCGTCTAATTGAAATATTTCGTTCTGCTTCCAGACATCTACACTATCCAGGCTTACATATATCGGGATATCGCCGATCATTTTGACATTTTTGGAATTGGCATATGATTTCAGGGCATCCCACTGGCTGTAAAATAAATACTGGAGGAATTTTTCCTTTAGAATCTGCTCACTATGCGCCTCGGCAAAACCCAAAAGCGAGCTTTCTTCCCTGTCCCTAAAACCCTGGGGCCAACTCGTCCATATAGCCCCCTCCATTTCGCTTTTGATAGTCATAAAAAGGGCATAATCATCCAGCCAGGAAGCGTTGGATTTCAAAAAATCTTCAAAATCGCGAAGCTTTATTTTCTTATTAATGAAATTACGGAAAGCGGAATCAAAAACCTTCTGCCGGGAGGCTATAACTTCTTCAAAATGGACTTTATCGCTAAAAAGACTTGCGGCCGACGGAAAATCATCCTTCGAAATATACCCATCTTTCAATAAAATATCGAAAGAAATAAAAAGGGTGTTTGCCGCGAAAGCCGATGGGCTGCTATAAGGAGAATTCCCGCAGAAAGGTTCCGTCGGATTCAAGGGAAGCACTTGCCAATAAAGCTGCTTTGATTCGGATAAGAAATCAACGAACTGATAGGCCCTCGGACCTAAATCCCCTATTCCATACTCTGAGGGCAGAGAGCTTATATGGAGCAAAACTCCGCTTGAGCGCTTGTTATTCCGATTCCTTTTCTTTCCTAAACCATTGGGTATAATCATAATTTGGTATCAGTTCTTTTTTCCGGTTTATTTAAAGAATAATCTTTTTCATCGAGGATCTCCCCGAATAACTCCTCTAAAACATCCTCCATCGAAACTAATCCGATATCTTTCCCCTTCGAATCCTGGACAACGAAAAGATGCTGATGGGATATCCTGAACAAATCAAGCAGGGCATCGGCTTTAGTTACCCAGCTTACAAAAATCGGCTCGGTCATAAAATCGCTTATCTTTGATTCATAATTGTCCTTGGCGATCTCCCTAAGCAATGCTCTTTGCTGAACCATGCCGACAATATCCAGAGGGTCTAAGCTGCTATAAACAGCGATTCGGCTGTAACGGGAGTTTATAATTTCATCCTTCAACTCGAGCAAGGTCTTATTCTGCGGAAGAGCGTATATTTGCTCTATAGGCTTCATAATGTGCATGGCCCTCACATCATTGAGCTTAAATACCCTGCCGCAAAGAAGAGCCTCGTCCATCTCAACGGTCCCTTCGTCCTTGCCGAGTTTGAGCATCATCCTTATTTCTTCTTCCGTGACCTTGGGATTCATCCCTTCGGTCATAAAGGGCTTAGCTATACCTGTTGTTAAAGCCACAATCGGCTTCAGGAACCACACTAAAACCCTCAGCGGCTTGGCAATCCACAAAGAAACCGACACCTTATACCTTTCTCCGATAGTCTTAGGGATTATTTCGCCGAAAATAATTATTACAAAAGTAACGACTGCCGATGTTATTCCCAGCCAATGATTTCCGTATTGCAAGGCCACTAAATTGCCGATAAATATAGACCCCACGATATTTATGCAATTATTCAGGATAACGATCGAAGCGACTGTATGGGCAATATCCTGCTTTAACAAAAACGCATCCCTGGCGCCTGAGCGCCTTTGCTCGTAAAGTATTCTGGCTTTTATGATCGGGAAGCTTAAGATAGCCGCCTCTGTGATCGCACATAAGGCAGAACCTAAAACTATAAAGAAAAGAAAACCCAGAATGTTAGCCATACAATTAACCGTTCTTTTTTAGCTAAGTTTTTAGTATGAATAGATAATATTATTATACTAGGGATAAGTAAAGGATTTATTTCTATTAGGTTGTATATTAGATTGTGTGTAAATTGATTTTAAAGCTTTAAAAAAAGGCGTA
>JADFZM010000160.1 GCA_015232535.1 Candidatus Omnitrophota bacterium | reverse complement strand
CCGTGCCTTCCTCTTCCAGTAGAGCGACCGGCATATTCAAAGAAATGCCTAAGGCGATCTCCCTTAAAATCTTATTGCGCGAGGGTAATTTTTCGAAAATTTCGATCTCTTGGGGCGTAACATTGCTTTTTGTCGACGATAACGGCAGCGTGGTACCGTTAAAACGGATAGAGCTGTCGCCTCGCTCGATATTAATAGGCTGACCCCATCGCGAAAGATAATGGTCCAGCTTACCGTCGGTTAACTTTGATATGATGCTCCATAAAATGTCAAAATTTTCTTCATCGACCCTCGTCAGATATCCGGCGATTATCCCCTCAAAAACAGCCCAATTAATATCGGCCTTATTAATAAAGGCTTTGTTAATGACCTTGGAAATCATGATCAACTGCCGCGGGCTGATCTCTTCTTTGTTCGGATGCTCTTCGGTGAATTTTAAGTGGATTCGAGCCAAAGATCTTTTCAGCTCCGGGCTTATGCTTTGAGGTTCGTCGAGGTAATAATCAATGATCTTAACCGCGTCATCAAGGGTAAGGATATTGTCCGTCCATATCTTATGGGCTATTGTATCTACATTGTAAGGGATGGGTTCCCTTCCGCTGGTAGTACCGGCAGGATTTTGGGCAATAATTAAATGGAAATCCTCATTTTTCTTTATAATGTTTCCGGCCAAGCCGGGATGAAAAGTCCCGAGGTCGATCTCCTTTGCTAATGCAAGCTCCGCTAAATATGATATAACCTCCTGCGAATTAACCCCTATCGCCCCTTCGTCCAAAAGGTATAAACCCCCTCCGGAATAAGCACGCAAGAATTGCAGAAGGTACTTTCCTTTATTGTCTTTTTGGGTGGCCGTTAGCAAATATTTTCCGCCTTCTTTGGTCAGGCTTCCCAAAAATCCCCTCAAGTCAATATCCTCATACATCATGTCTTTATAAAAAGGAAGCCCCTTGCGGGCGGCTAAGTCTTCCACGCTGGATGTCTTGCCGCCTCCGGGAAATCCCTCGATAATAACTATCCTTTTGTTCCTTAAGGCGATCTCTAATGAGGCGATTTGATGGGTTAATGTCCGTGTAGGGGATAAGAACCGCTTATCCTCAGTTAATTTAAAGCTCGAATCCTTGCCGGAATAATTGAAGCTAAGCTGATCGCGGTATTCCGTCCTTAATCCTATACCCAGCACATAATAAGCAGTTTCTTTTATGCGCTCTTCGTTTACCTCCGGAAGGTTTTTAAGTTCGTTGATCAGCGCTTTAAAATCATCCGCGCTTAAACGGTTATGGCCGTACAAATATTTTTCTTTTTGCGCTTCATACAATTTAAATGCCTCAACAGCCAAATCGTTTATTAGCTCAATATAGGGCTTAAGCTGACCGGGAAGATTAGTTTTAATATAGTTTATGATCCAGCTTTCACTCATGTCCTCGGAGACATTGACCGTTTGAAAACGATTTATCTCGGCCACGCTTAAACGGGTTGGCTCCTGGCTGGAGCCGGTGGCGATCACCCTTAAATTATCCGGCTTTTGCCCATAAAACCATAAAGCAAAAGCCCGCTTTTGTTCGTCGCCTAATAAATCGGTATCTCCCGGGATATCTTCTTTTCCGTATTCTTTCCTTAAAGAAAGCCATAGGCCCCGCCCTTGTTTTTTTAAGCTTTGGAATAGTTCTTCGATTATGTCCTTGCTGATTTTGTCTTGGAGATTCTCTATCCGTCCGGTCTGCAAAAATTCGTTCAATAAAGGAGCCGTCTGCGAATTAAGATGAGTATAATTTGAGAACACGGCATAAACATTCTTGCCTTTTTCAAAACGCGCTTTTTTAATCAGCTCGGGAAGGATGCCCAATTTCTCATCAAAAAGCGGGGATAAATTATTTAAAGGCTCCCAATCTCCGGTATAAGCGCCCGCCGTTTCCCTCGGTATCAGCCCTCCCAAGAACTGGCGGCCGTTATGAAAATAGCTTATCGGGACGTCTACGATAATTGCTTTTTCGTCACTCTTTTTTATCGATTCGACCAAAGAACGGATGTCATTAACGGCATTATAAAAGATCAGTAAAGGCCGTTTGTTTTGTTTGAGAAGATCCGTCATGATCTTGTTGGCTTGTTCTGTTTTCTTTCCGGGGATCTCTTTTTCTATTATTTGCTGAACAAGGCGAATATCATCCATAAATTGCCACATGTAAAGGTAGGTTTCCTTTACCGCTAAGCTGAAAGCCTCATCTTGGGCCTTCCCGGATTGAAGATAAGTTTTAAACTTTCTGACCACTTCGAGGTACTCCCGGGGGGTTATGTCTTGCGGCGAGAGTATTTTTCCTAAAAGCTTTTTTTCCCGGATATTTTTGTGGATAGCGGCTAGTTTTTTAGCATAGTTTGAGTATGATTCGAGCCCTTCGGAGGAGAACAGGCTTTTAATTTTTTGGGGAAGCGTTTCGATATCGCTGGCCATCTGAAAACAAGGGACAAAGGAGGTAATGATCGGCGGGGTAATATTGCGCCCTTTAAAACTTTGGGGGTTAACGGTAAATAACCAGAGATTATTCTGATTTATTCTCAATATCCGTGTCAGCTCATTCTCCGCGGAATCGGCAAACTCGGTTAAATGCCTCTGGGGCCGCTGGGCAATTTCGGGGTACAACCAATAATAAAGCGCCGAATTCTCGCTGGTATTTATTTCATTGAACAAAAATACATTACCACCTTTTTCCGCGTTTTTGAGATAGGCGGGTTTGGTCAGCTCGTACCTCCCGTCCTTTGCCGGCCTTAGCTTGCCTCTTAGCTCCGCAAGGTCGGTATCTTCATTGACCGTATACTCCTGCAAATTAAGCTTTACAACCGAAGCGAAAATCCTCCCGACTTCAGTTTTTCCTTCCCCCGAGGGGCCTTCTAACTGAACCGCCTTATTCCCGTATTTATATTGACGGGCTAACTGCGCTAAGACCCTTTCTTCCGTTTCTTCGGCAATATATCCGGCTTTCCGCATGACATCCTTAAAAGCCCCCGGATTACCTTCGGCTAATTTAATAATTTCCTCCGAAGCGGTCAATTCAACTCCGTCAAAATCGATCATGCCTTTTTTGGGATCGACCCAAATCTTAACCGGCGGCATTGCTAGGCCGCTAAACATTTCAGAGGTTAGTTTGGCGCGGTCACTTGTATTCTTCAGCCGCAAATATAGATAGTCGAAAGCCTCTTTGTTTAAGATATCCTCAACAGGCTTTTTGTTCTCCAAGCTTAAGCCTTTTACCCGCTTTGCTATCTCGAGGATATCGGCAAAAACAATGTTCGCGTCTTCGCTAAAGGGCTTTTTTTGCGTATACTCGAAGATCTCTATCAGCCTTTTGATTGAGGCATCGGAAAAACCGAAATTATTTCTTAAATAGCTTGCGATATCATTTTCATCCAGCTGTTTAACATCCTGCACCAAAGGCCGGTTCATAAAAGAAGGGTCTTTTATCTCGGTATCCTTATGCATCGTCATGATAAACTGCAAATTGGAAGGAAGCTTTAAGCTTATGCCTCTTTCCCTGATCTCTACCATACGCTCCCAGAGTATAGGGTTAAGCAGCAAGCGCATATTATCATTAGCGGCGGAAATATTATCCAAAACGACCGTGAATTGTTTATCTTTGTTATCCCTGGCTTGCCGGGCGATCTTTAACAATAAGCCGTCTTTCCATTCCATATGCACGCGCCATTCCTTGCCATGCTTCAGGTGAGTAGCTATCGCTAAATTAAGCACTGAGTCGTTTTGCCAATCGGGAGTTTCGCTCCATTCCCGGTAATGCGCCTCAAGAAC
>JADFZM010000015.1 GCA_015232535.1 Candidatus Omnitrophota bacterium | reverse complement strand
ATTTAACCGGAATTGAGAGCTTGACTTTGTCGCACTTATTATTACAATCTACTATCCGTTTTCAGAAAAAACCGCTTCTCCCCTTTTATTTGTCTTTCAGGACAGCTATGTTTAGCCGCGTTATCCCGATTTCGTTTAAAGGATCAAGGATCTCGACAATTGACTGAAACCTAACGAATTTGTCTGCTCGGACCACGACAATAAGATCGGAATGCTCTTTGTGCATGGTTTTCATCCTTTCCTTTAATTCTTTCTTCGTAACAACCTTACCGCCGAGATAGACTACCCCTTCGCGGGAAATGGTGATATCGGCCTGGGTCTGCTTTATGTCATCATTCAGGCTTTTGCTTTTAACTTCCGGTAGATTGACTTTTATATTGGAGTAGGAGATCAATGGGGTTGTGATCATGAAGATGATTAAAAGGACCAAAATTACGTCAGTAAACGGAGTAATATTTATTTCCGCGACTATTTTTTCGTGCTTTTTTGTTCTTTTCATCTGTTTTGTGAATTTAAAAGGTCAAGGGTTTCCGAGGCGCAAAGCTCCATCTCGGTTATGAGGCGGTCGATCTTTTTTACGAAGAAATTATAAGCAATCACGGCCGGAACCGCCACGCAAAGCCCGGCGGCGGTGCAGACCAGGGCCTCGGATATTCCGCTGATAACTATGTTCAGCCCGCCGGAACCGCTTTTGGATATGTCGTTAAATGCGCGGATAATCCCTAGAACCGTGCCGAAAAGGCCGATATAGACCGCGGTGCTCCCTATCGTACCGAGTATGCTGGTGAACTTTTCCAACTTTACGGTTTCGATAGCAATTGTCCTCTCCATACCGTTGGAGATTATATTGGCCGGCCTTCCGGCAAGCTCTAATCCGGAGGAAACAACTTTTGTTAGGCAGGTTTTTTCTTTGGAGCAAAGCCCGATGGCAGATTGGATATTGTTTTTCTTCACTTCGGCGGTTATCCGTTCCATAAGCGAAAGCCTTTTGACCCGCAACATCGCCGAATAATAAAAGACCCTTTCAAAGATTATCGCGATAGATAAAATGGATACGGCGATAAGGATATACATCGTAACCCCGCCGGTATTGATCATCTGCCAGATAGACATTTTATGACTCCTTCACAGTTAGTGAACACCCGCACCTTTCCTCTTAGTGCGGGGTGTATATTTAACGAACACCCGCGCTCTTCCTCTTAGCGCGGGGTGTAAGTAGTGGTTCGCCTCTAGCTCACCATCCCGAGCAAAATCGAGGGATTAATGAACACCCGCGCCATACCTCTTCGCGCGGCGTGTATTAAGTACTAAATGTAGATAAGTTAAATCATATCTAACGTTTTGTCAAACTGTTTTGTGGGTAAGTTAAGGCGCTTTTTTAAAATTCCTCAGGGAAGCAGGTTGTTTTCTGGCCCGGGTTACGGTTGCCGATACGGAATCGGCGTTTCTTAATGCTTTAAATTTTGTGACTGTGACCGAAGCGAGCTTGATTCTTTTGTCGCTCATTAATATCGAGCAGACCTCATCCGCCAGCTTCTCGAGCAAGAAGAATTTCGATGTTTTTACCCTCCGTGATATATCGTCGCTGATTGCCTGATAATTTACCGCGTCTTTAAGATTGTCAGACCCCTCGGCGCGGCCGCTGTCATAATCGAATGAAATATCGATCCGGATTTTTTGCGGCGTTTTACGCTCCGTTTCTTTTGTGCCGATGATAGTGCTCAGCTTAAGATTGTTGATTTTTATTGAAGCCATGTGATTTATTTTATAAGGTTGAGGAATTCGCTTCTGGTCGAGATGTTCTTTCGAAATGCGCCGAGCATGCAGGATGTTATCATGGAGGAGTTCTGCTTCTCGACCCCGCGCATCATGGTGCATAAGTGCTGGGCCTGGATGACGACGCCGACCCCCTGGGCGCCGGTGTATTCTTGTATGGTTTCGGCGATTTGCTTGGTCAGGTTTTCCTGCACCTGCAGCCGGCGGGCGAAAACGTCTACTATCCTGGGTATTTTTGACAGGCCGATGATTTTTCCCTGCGGGAGGTACCCGACATGGCATTTGCCGAAAAAAGGCAATAGATGGTGCTCGCACATTGAATAGAGCTCGATATCCTTGACTATGATCATCTCGTCGTTATCGGATTCGAAAACGGCATTGTTTATTATATCCGAGATATCCTCACGGTAGCCTTTTGTCAGGTACTTAAAGGCATCAGCCGCTCGTTTGGGCGTTTTTTTCAACCCCGGGCGGCTTAAGTCCTCGCCGATAGCTTTTATCAAGTCTTTATAATATTTTTCCATTTTGATCTCTTTATATAGCTTCGGAATAATAGCACACAAGATTTATACTGTCAAACCCCAAAATCGGGCGGTTTATGATACAATAAAAAAAATCAAAAGAGGAGCCATAGATTATGAAAGAAATTAAGGTTAATAATGTTTTTATTCTCTGCGTTTTATTAGCGGTAATAGTCTTCGCGGTTTTTTCATCCTGTTTAAATAACGATTATGTGGATTTCGACGACGACTCGCATTTTTTGAATAATCCGGATTGCCGCGATCTTAACTGGAAGTCGTTAGGCGCGATCTTCCGACACAGGGTTGCCAATACCTATATGCCGCTTACAACTTTGAGTTTTGCGCTCGAGCAACGATTTTTCGGCTTTAACCCCTTTATTTCGCATCTTATTAATGTCTTTTTGCATTCTCTAGTTTCGGTCTTAGTGTTTATTTTTTCCTTACGTTTGGGGTTTTCTAAAGGGGTTGCCTTCCTTTGTGCTCTTATCTTTGCCGTTCATCCCATGAAGGTGGAGTCGGTTGCCTGGGTATCGGAGAGAAAAGACGTGCTTTACTCTTTATTTTATATGTTAGCCATGTTGCGTTATTTGTTTTTCTTAAAGAGCGGCAGGAAAATTGAGTATTTTTTCGTAATTGTTTTGGGTTTATTAAGCATGTTGTCTAAGCCGATGGCTTTTAGCCTCCCGTTTACTCTGTTGCTATTAGACTATCTGCAGGGAAGGAAAATCACAAAAACGGTTATTTTGGAAAAAGCCCCTTTTTTCATATATATCGTACCCTTATTTCTACTTATTTTACCTCCATCAAAAATTATCCAGGATAGTTTTCAATTAGAAAGCTTTTTAATATTTGCCTGGTGTTTAAGTTTTTACCTGCAGAAGTTTTTATTCCCGTTTGAGCTCATCCCGGTTTATTCCCTGCCACAGCCGATTGATATTTCAAACAGTCACTATATTCTTGCGGTATTAGTAGCTGTTTTGTTCATCATTGCTGTTTTTAGGTTTCGCCGAAACCGTTTGTTGATATTTTCAGTTCTGTATTTTCTTTTTTCGTTATCGATACTTCTGAAGATCAATGAAGGATTTGTTAATATGGTTGCTGACAGATACATGTATCTTCCTTCCTTGGGTTTTTGCCTGATTTTTGGCTATTATTCGGCCAAATTGTTCGAATTTGCCGCAACTAAGAAAATCTTCAGGACTTTATTGCTAGCTTTTTACGTTACCGTTTTTCTTTTAGCGGCGATGAAAAGTTATTTCCAATGTTATGTATGGAGGAATACCTATAATCTTTGGACCTATACTATTCAAAGGAATCCTCTTTCGCCGTTGGCTTTTATGAGCCGCGGGGTATTTTGGGCGGAGAAAGGCAATTATAATTTAGCGCTGAACGATATAAATAATTCAATTTCATTATACCCTGATTATACAAAAGCACTTTTGAACAGGGCTGAAGTATATATGTATTTAGGAAGAAACGACTTGGCGATAATCGATTATACTAAAGCAATCAGCCTGGAGCCTGATTCCAGGTTATATTTCGGACGGGGCAATGTTTATTTTGATAAAGGCGATCCGTTCAACGCACTTCTTGATTTCAATAAAGCGATAGAGCTTAATCCAAATTGCGGCGAATGTTTTAATAACCGCGGCAATGTGTATTTTGTAAAAGGGGAAAAGGACCTAGCCCTGAAAGATTATAGCCGGGATTTAGAGATTAATCCCGGTAAAGAATCCACTTATCTTAACCGGGCTGCTCTTTATGTGCAAAAAAAAGAATATAAAAAGGCTATGCAAGATATTGAGAAAGTCATAAAATTAAATCCTGTCTCTGCTTCGGCACGGCTTTTGAAGGCCAAAGTTGAAGAGCTGATAAAGGAATCCGATGAAAATAACCACTGATTATCATGTCCACACCTTTCTTTGCGGCCATGCGACCGGCAAGCCCGAAGAATATGTTTTACAGGCGATTAAATCCGGCCTTAAGGAGATCGGCATATCCGACCACGCCCCTCTTGTTTCTCACCGTGACCCGACGATCGCCATGCCCCATAGCAAGCTGCCGCTGTATCACAAGATCATTGACGGCCTTATACTGAAATACGGCAGGAAAATAACTATCCGGCGGGGTATCGAGGCTGATTTTGTAGAAGGTTATGAAGCAAAGACAAAAAAAGTTTTGGATAAGTTTTCTTACGATTTTATAACCGGCTCGGTCCATTTTATTGAAGATTGGGGATTTGATAATCCTATTCAGAGGTATAAATGGGACGAGGTTGATGTTAATCGGGTATATAAGGCTTATTTCAAATTGCTTCGCCGGGCAGCCCGCTCGAATATGTTTGACATAATGGCGCATGTCGATTTGGTAAAGAAGTTCGGCGACCGTCCGACCAAGGATATGACAAAGGAAGTGGAAAAGACAGCCGAAGTATTTAAAAAGACAGGCGCGACTATTGAATTGAATACTTCGGGATTGTACAAAAAAGCCAGGGAAATGTATCCTTCCTTGGGTTCTCTAAAAATCTACTGCAGTTTCGGCGTGCCTATGGTGTTTGGATCGGATTCCCACAGCCCCGAGCAGGTAGGTCGAGGATTCGAGGAAGCCGCCTCCCTTGCCCGCAAGGCGGGATATAAAAAATACGCTATATTCTCCCGCCGAAAAATAATAGGATTCAATAAGATCTAGGACTTTTGTTTAAGCAGGAATTTAAAATCGTATTTCCCCGCCCCGGTAAAAATCAAGCCCAGGAAAACAATTCCCGCTTCGAGCGCGTGGGCATAGCCTTTGAAATCGTGTTTTAAGCCGAGGTGCATTATCGCCGCAACAGCCATGGTTATGAATAAAAAAGCGCTTGCGCCTCGCACAAAGAGTCCTATAAGGAGCAGTATCCCGCCGGCAAACTCCGACAAGGCCGCCATAAACCCCCAGAATTGGAATCCGAAGTTTATTCCGATAAAACCCATAGCCCCGCCGACTTTCTCCCATGTTTGAGGCCCGCCGAGAATCTTGGGGAAACCGTGCATAATGAAAGTAATTCCTAAGCCGATTCTTATGATGAGAAGCCCGAAATCCAGCAGTTTTTTTTCTTGCTCAGCGTTCATGTTCTTCCCTCCGTTCTTCTGTTATTTCTATTTAGGAGTGATATCTATAGTTGTCTGTTTGTCTTTTATTTTATTATAAATTATCCAGAGCATGGCCGCGCTTGTTACATGCATAATGAATCCCAAGAGCGGGACCATCCCGACTACCGAAGTTACCAAACCCGTTATGTTACCGTATTTGGGGAGTTTTTCGTTTATGCATTGGATCAGGGAAATTATATGTAAAACCAGCGCCGCAACCAGAGGGATATAGGCCAGGGATATTATCACTCCAGCCCCGATAAAAGGGACGGCGAGAATAGTTTCGACTATAGCGCAAGCTAAGATCAGGTCTCGGGCATTCTTCATATTTTGCTTTCCTTTTTGAACCTGTTTTCAATGTATTTTTCCAGGAGGCTTAGGAAGTCCTCTTTTATTTTCGGGCCTTTTAAGGTGGCGATCTTTTTCCCGTCTGCGAATACCGGCGCGATGGGCTCCTCGGTCGCCCCGGGAAGGCTGATGCCGATATCGGCGTGTTTTGATTCTCCGGGGCCGTTTACCACGCAACCCATGACAGCGATCGTGAGCCTCTCTACTCCCGGGTATTTCGATTTCCATTCGTTTATCTTATTCTTCACATGATCGGATATGCATTCCGAGAGGTACAGGAAAAAGTCGCTTGATGTACGCCCGCATCCCGGGCAGCTGGTAATCTTAGGTTCGAAATACCGTAAGCCCATAGATTGTAGAAGATGTTTGCAGACCTCAACTTCCCGCGAACGTTTGATGTGCAGCTCGGGAGTAAGCGAAACGCGGATAGTGTCCCCTATCCCCTGTTGAAGCAAAATTGCCAAAGCCGCCGAGGAAGACGCGATTCCCTGTATGTCCACTCCAGCTTCGGTCAATCCCAGATGCATAGCATAATCGCAGCGGTTTGCCAGGCGGGTATTGACGTTTACCATATCCTGCAGATCCGACATTTTTACGCTTAAAACAATCTTCTCTCTAGCGAGGCCGAGCGCTCGTGCGGAATCAGCGCTTCTTAAGGCGGACTCTATCATGCAATCATAAACTACTTCTTTGAAGCTTAAAGGGTTTTTTAATTTGGAATTTAGGGTCATTAGTGAAGTTAATAGCTCCTGGTCGAGCGAGCCCCAATTAACACCTATCCTGACGGCCTTATTATATTCTATGGCAACCTTGATTATTGTTTCGAAGTTTTCGTCTTTCCTCTGTCCTTTTCCGACGTTACCGGGGTTGATGCGGTATTTGCTTAAAGCTTGGGCGCATTCTTTAAATTGCTTCAAAAGCAAATGCCCGTTATAGTGGAAATCACCGACTATCGGTGTTTTATGCCCGGCATCGCGCAGTCTTTTTATTATTTGGGGGACAGCTTCTGCCGCCCGTTCGTCATTAACCGTTAGGCGCACTAATTCGCTTCCGGCTTCGATTAATTCCAGGCACTGATCAAAGGTGGAGTCGACAAGTTCTGTGGGGGTATTGGTCATCGATTGGATGACGACGGGATGATCTCCTCCCAGCTTTACTCCGTCAATGTTTACCGTGGGTGTCTTTCTTCTTTTGGCGAGTTCCATGATTTTTAATTATGATAGAGTTTTAATTGTGTTATAATTTCTCATTATAATCGAGAGGGTGAGGTAATTCAAATGCAAATTTATATAGCTGGAACGCAAGGATTTTGCTCGGGCGTCTCTTTTGCCATAAGGATTGTTGAGGAGGCGTTAAAAAAATATGATTTGCCGGTTTTTGTTTTGCATGAGATCGTCCATAATACTCATGTAGTAAATGATTTTAAGAAACGCGGTGTAGTTTTTGTCGAGAAGCTGTCCGATGTGCCGGAAAACAATCTTGTTATCTTGAGTGCGCACGGAGCACCGCCTTCTGTTTATGAGGAGGCGGAAAAAAGGAAAATAAAGGTGATCGATGCAACCTGCCCTTTGGTGAATAAAGTCCATAATGAGGCTAAAAAGTATTCTAAGGAGAATTACGCGGTAATTTTAATCGGCCATAAGAAACATCAGGAAACTGTCGGAACCGCCGGTTATGTAGATAAGGAGCTCCTTCATATTGTAGAATCAGAAAAGGATATCGAGGGCTTAACGATTCCCAAAAATACAAAAATAGCCTATATTACGCAGACTACCCTCTCCGTAGATGATGTTAAAGATTTGATCGCCAGTTTACGGAAGAAATTTCCGGGGATGATTAAAAAGGATGCGACAGATATTTGTTACGCGACCCAAAACCGCCAGGATGCCGTTAAGGAGCTTTCTAAACTTTGCGATGTGATAATAATTTGCGGCTCGCCTAATAGTTCTAACAGCAACCGTTTGCGCGAAACGGGCGAAAAAACGGGCAAGCCGAGTTATATCATCGATTCGGCCCAAGAATTAGATTTGAATGTCCTCGACAGAAAAGAAAAAGTGGGGATAAGCTCCGGGGCATCTGTTCCCAGGTTTGTGGTTGATGATGTTGTTGAGAAAATAAAAACGCGCTTTAAAGACGCTGAGCTTATTTTCATGGAAAACAGGGAGAAAAATATCACTTTTAAATTACCGCTCATTTAAAACCCAATGCCGAATAAAAAACAATTTCCTTGTGAAAGTATTGCTTTTGAAAGAAGCAGATCCCTTAAAGATTTTACTACCCTTCGGCTAGGCGGCAATTGCCGCGGTGTACTTTCCTGCCACAGCGAGGAAGAATTAATTCGGGCGATTGAAACGCTTAATCAAAATAAAGAAAAGTTTGTTGTAATCGGAGCGGGTTCGAATATCTTGGTTTCCGACTTTGGTTTTAACAGTTTCGTAATCCGTTACATCAGCGCTAAGCCCGAGATAAAAAAAGCTAGGGATTGCATTATTGTTTCCGGCAGTACTTTACTTGATGATTTGGCCTCTTATGCCTGCCTTTACTCTTTAGGCGGTATAAATTTCGCAAGCGGCATACCGGGTACCGTCGGAGGAGCAATTGTCGGGAATGCCGGGGCCTATGGCAGGCAAATGAGCGATATTTTGGAATCGGTTACTGTCGTTGATATAAATGGAAAGAAACACGATCTTAAAAAACAATATCTTAGGTTTGGTTACCGACATTCTATTTTAAAAGAAAACGGAGCTATTGTACTATCTGTGAAGATAAAGTTGCCTAAGGAGAAGAAGTCCGAGTTGATCAAAGAGCGGGAGTATATCATGATGGAGCGGTCTTTGAAGCATCCCAACTGGCGTAAGATACCGACTGCGGGAAGTTTCTTTAAGAATATCGAGCCGACTTCTAAAGCCGGTTTAAGGAAATCGGCCGGTTGGTTTTTGGAGCAGGCCGGTTGCAAGAAATTAAATGTCAACGGGGCGAAAGTATTCGCCAAACACGCCAATATAGTTTTAACCGAGAATAAAAATACAACCTCCCAGGACGTTTATGATTTGTCTTTGAAGATGTTTTATGCCGTTAAAAAAATGTTTAATATCGAGTTGGTCCGCGAGGTAAGGTTATTGGGTGATTTTAAAGGGAAGCCGAAGGAAACTACAAGCTTGATTTGGTGACGCGGCGATTAGCCTCCGATTTGAAACATCTCAACTTTTTTGAGTTTTATGCCGGAATTGCGGAAAAGCTGTCTTTCCTCGGAATAGCGGTCGATCCTTCCGGCCCAAAGAGAAGATAGTGTCTCTTCTAAAGCCTCTCCCTCTAACCCCGAGTGCAGGGCCTTTTTTAAGTCAAAGCCCGATGAGGCAAAGAGGCAGTTATAAAACTTGCCGTCGGCGGATATCCTGGCCCGGGTGCAGTCTCGGCAAAATGGCTTTGTCACCGAGGCGATTATACCGATCTCTCCTTTCCCGTCTTTATACTTATACCGCGAGGCTACCTCGCCGTAGTAATTAGAATCGGAGGCCACGAGGGGGAAATGATAGCTTATCCAGTGTATTATTGATTCGGCTGAGATCACTTCTTCCGGGGCCCAGTTATTGCAGTTTCCCGCGTCCATGAATTCTATGAAACGTAAGATAAGCTCGTTATCCCGGCAATACTTTGTCAGTTTAAGCAACGACTCTTGTTTTAATCCTCTTTGAATAACGACGTTGATTTTTGTGTTTTTGAAGCCAACTCTTTTTGCTTCATCCAGGCCCGTTAAGATATTAGAGTAGTCAACGGAAATGTCTATCCCGACGGTAACCCTGCCTAATCCGGCTGATTTTAGGCTTCGGGCAAACCTTTTTAAGAGAAGGCCGTTTGTCGTGAGTGACAAATCCCTAACGCCGGCAGTAGCGGATAAGTCTTCGACTATCTCTACTACGCCGGGGCGAAGAAGCGGCTCACCTCCTGTTATTCGTATTTTATCTACTCCCAACTTTACAAAGGAGCGGGCAATTGAAGTAATTTCGGGGATTGAAAGGTAATCATCTTCCTTTATGAAAGGCCGATTTAAAGCATAGTTTTCCGGAAGGCAATAGGAACACTTCCGGTTGCATTTATCGGTGATTGAAATACGAAGTGCCTTTAAGGGCCGATTTAATTTATCGAGACAAAGCTTTTCTTCCGCAAGAAGATGATGCATTTTAGGCCATTTTGACCTGTATGTCGGTGTTATATTCCTCTTTTAAGACTTGCTCGATATATTTTAGGGTTCCCATAGCCGCGTGCGGGCAGCCGCAGCACGAGCCTTTATATTTTATTTTAAGAACGTTCCCCTCGTAGCTTACTACTTCAAGGCTTCCCCCGTCTCGGGCTAGAAAAGGTTTTATTTTGGTATCGATGATTTCCTTGATTTTATTGTCCATTTCTCCTCCTAAATGAGCAGATGGTTTATGGAGCTTTAGCGCTCATAAATTATAGCCCGTTCTCGGGCATCTGCGAATTTACCCCCGAAATTGCTCCGGCAATTTCAGGGGGCTTTTAGTTGACTGTTTAACTGAAATGCTTTTTTATGTACTCATTTAATAACTTAGTTGCTTCTTTCTCGCATTGGCCGCAGACTGTGCCTAATTTTGTTTTTTCCTGCAAGGCAAGGTAACTGCGGGCCCCTTCCAGGACGGCATCTTCTATTTCGTGGTCGGTAACATTCATGCATTGACAAATTATTTTTGATGTCTCGGCAGTAATTTTATCCTCTTGGTTTGTGCGGCGGTAATAATCGTTTATCGCGGCACGAAGCGCTTTATCCCCCAGAACCGAACAATGAATTTTATGCTCCGGCAGGCCGGATAATTCTTTAGTTACGTCTTTAGGCGATAAGTGGTAGGCCTCATCAAGGGGCATCCCTTTGACCATCTCCGAAAGGACCGAGGTCGAGGCAATGGCTGAAGCGCAACCGTAGGTTTTCCAGCGGCAGTCGGTTATCGTATTATTCTTCGCGTCGACTTTTATGGCCATCATCATCTGGTCTCCGCACTTAATATTGCCGACCATGCCTTTGCCGTCCTCTTTAAAATTCTCATCATCTTTAAGGATATTGCGCGGATTAACAAAATGGTCTTTAACCTTATCCGTATATACCCAATTTAATTGATCGCTCATTCTTAGTCCTTTTAAAGTCTCAATCCACAGCTCACAAGTACACATTTGGATTGAGGCTGTTTTTATTTATAAGCAGTTGACATTTTTCTAGTTTTTTTAATAACTTCGGTTAGCTTTGTTACCGTATAATCAATTTCTTCTTTGGTATTATCCCGACCCAAACTGAATCTAATCGAACCGTGCGCCCCTTCTGCCGGTATGCCGCAAGCCAATAGAACGTGCGACGGATCAAGCGATCCCGATGAACAGGCCGAGCCCGTTGAAACGGCTATACCCTCCAGGTCTAAGTAAAGCAAAATGGCCTCTCCCTCTACTCCCTGGAAGGTAACGTTCAATGTCCCGGGAAGGCAATCTGTGGGGTGCCCGTTAAACCTTATATCGGGAATTGATTTCTCTATGCCCTTTTTTAAAGCCGATTTTAATTCCAGCAAAGATTTCTCTTCTTTGTCCATCTCAACTTTGCGCATTTCTATAGCTTTCCCCAGAGCGATTATCCCGAGCGTGTTCTCGGTTCCGGCGCGCCTTCCTTTTTCCTGATGGCCGCCTCTAATAAGCGGGCAGAATTTCACGCCTTTTTTGACATAAACCGCGCCTACTCCCTTAGGCCCGTAAATTTTGTGTCCGGAAAGAGATAGGAAATCAATATTAAGTTTCTTCACATCAACCGGAATTTTCCCGACCGCCTGCACCGCGTCGGTATGGAATAATGCGCCTTTTTTATGGGAAATATCGGCGATTTTCTTGATGTCCTGAATAGTCCCGATCTCATTATTTGCCATCATGACCGATACCAACCCCGTCCGGGAGGAAATCATTTTCTCCAGTTGGGCGGTATCGATCTTTCCGTAATTATCGACGTTTAAAAAAAGAATCGGAGTTCCCCTGTTTTGCAGGCATTTTGAGGCCTCGAGGATACAGGGATGCTCGATTTTGGAAGTGATTATCTCGTGAGCCATGTTGCACGGGTTGGCGCATTGTGACGGTTCGCAGGTAAATATGGAAAGAATCGTATTGTTCGCCTCGGAACCGCTTCCGACAAAGAATATTTCATCTGCCTCCGCGTTAATAAAAGAAGCTATTTTTTCGCGCGATTCCTCAACCAAGGCACGGGCATCCCGCCCGAAACTATGCATGCTAGACGGATTTCCGAAGACATCCATGGCTTTTTGCATTGCTATCTTTACTTCCGGATGAAGCGGGGTTGTCGCGTTATGGTCTAAATAAATTTGTTTTACAGGCATATAATCTTCCTTTTAACTAAGAAATGGCTCTGCTTATGCTTATCACTGATATTTAGTCGAAGAATATTAATAAAAATAACTTATTTAATATACCTTTTAGAATTTTTAATGGCAAGGAGATTTTAAGCACAAAAATTTATTTAAATTCCCATTATATTTTGTTTTAAATCTTTCACGGGCTGGGATTAAATTACCTTGCCATTGCCAAAGGCTCGATCGGCTCTTTATCTGTTTCACCGAGCAACAATGGCAGGGTTGTGATTGGGGTTATTTCGAGTATAATGGGGACAAATCCGTTTATTTCCATGCTCTTCAGGTCCTCAGCATCGACTTTAATATCCGGGGTGTTCCCGTGAGTATTGATCTTCAGATTCGCCGGCGTAAGATCGATACCGCCGACATCGTTACTATTGCCCTGCTCCTCCGCTAAGGCCGCGGCGAGCATTTTTTCTAAATGCTTACTAATAATCTTTTGAGGGTCGATTTCATCCCAAAGTGCCATTAAGAATTGAAAATTTAATTGGCGGATATAAAGCTTTATTAGTCCGGATTTAGTAGCCTCGGGATTTCTAGTAATATGGTCGTAATCGGGTAGCCAAATCTTAGATGGGGTTTCCGGCCCTTTATTTTCAAAGATTATATTGCTGGGTTTAAAGAAATCTACGATAAAGACGTTGTGATCAACTAGGGTCTTTAGTATATCAGCTATGGCATTAAGTTTTGTTGGGTCTAAGGCCCGGACACCTTCTATGTTCGAGAACCTGCCTTCATCAAATCCGACTAATAGGTCGGTAGAATCACCGGATATTTTTTCCGCCAGGATATATTGATGATCGGAATAGCCGGAGTGACTTTTAATAAACCCGCTTTCAATTATATTTGGGAAAAACCTATTGTTCTCAGGCAATTCGCCGTTTACTCTGGCGACGATTTCTTTTATGGTTTCGATTGCTTTCGGAGTTTGCGGGTAACGCCTGAATACCCGTATAACGAAATTATTAAATTCAAATATATCGTTGTTGCCATGAGATGCTAAAAGTTTTACACGTTTACCCTTATGATACAGTTCGTTGGTAGAAATATTATAGGTAAAATCTTTTGTGGATAAGATGCTGGTATCAGTTATCACTTCAGAGGCAAAGGCCGGATTGCTTGTGGTATCTTCGGATCTTTTGGCATAGACTATTAAATTCTTTTCGCCCCGAGTATCCTCCCATTCTGTGATATTGCCAATAACTTTTAAACCGTTCCGTTCTAATAGATTCTTTAATAATTCTGGAGAATAGAATTGATAGAATCGGTATCCTAAATTTTCCTGGGTGTCAATAGCCATGAATCCTGTTCTCCCCTCAGCTTCAGCTTTCACCAGGATTTGGATAACGCCGCCGTCTTTGAGGACGCGCTCGGCTTCGATGATGGCTAGGTCAGCACCGTAGCCTTTGTCTACCAAAGGCAGATGATGCAAGCTGGCATGGATTCGTACCCCGTCGAATATTTTATCCGCAAACCCCAATTGCTGCATATCCATTAGATGTAATGCAATTGTTTTGCTTATATCGGGATTAGCCCGGATTAGATCAAGTAATGGCTTGGCTATATCAATCCCGGTTACCGCAATGCCTTGTTGTTGGGCTAACCACGATAAGTCTCTGCTTCCGGTTCCGATATCAAGTATTTGATAATTTTGCCTATCAATAACTGGCCGGCTGTCTCTTACCATCTTGACGAAAGCCTCAAGAGTTTCGAGATCATTACCCGCGGGTGATTCGCCCCTGCTCTCGGTATATTTTCCGGCTAAGCGAGAATATGTTTCTCTTGTTCTTTTGGCGGCCTGGGATAATAATCTGATAATATTATCGCGCTTCGCATTTGTAATCGGTTGAGCCGAAGGATGTTTTATATCACCAATCGCCTCGTTTATCATAAGCGACAATTCCTCTTCGCTTAATGCGCTAGGGTCGGCATCACTCAATGATTTTAACACCGAATCGCGGATTTTTAGGCACGGAATGGTTATATCAACATTAAAAGATTCCGACTCATGCCTATAACGGCCGATAAGGGCGCGTTTGATCTTGGGCAAAAGGCCCATCAGTTCCGTTATGCGGCGGAGATTGTCGTTAAATATTTTAAATAAATTTTCATCTAAGTTGGGCCGGCCTTTAATTGCGGCATAACCGGAAAGCGAGATTATCGGGGCTAGGATATTGTTCAGGTCAAATTCAACCCCGTCGGCTTCGCTATCCCCCCGGCCGGTAACGGTGCGGAAAAGGAGTTCCAGTTCTTTTTTATTGTCCATCCCGTCAACCAGCGCCTTTAGTTTTTGGGCATATTGAAAGATCTTTTCGGCCGTTCTTTTTATTTGCGCGTCGTCTATATTTGGGTCGGCGAAAGCCGATTTTAAATCATCGACCGCGGAGGCCAGATTATCCGCCTCGGGCTTAACTTGGGCGTACCATTCGTCTTTAGCCGTAAGAAAAGCGGTTAGTTCATCGCCGAGCAATTCGGCCGGGAAGACCGGATTTTCTTTATGGGCGGGGATCAGCTCCACAATGCCGTCTCCTACGTTCACCCCCGGCAACTCAAAGGCTGTTTTTGCCACCGCTATCGTATAGACGCCCCGGGTTGTCCCGCCGGCGGTTTTAAACACCCCGCGGTTGCCTTCGCCTTTTGAAAAAATCACCTCGCTATTTAGAAAAGAATCGGCAAATTCCGGGGTTATGCGATTTTTACGCAGGTCAGATGACCGGGTCTTTGCGCCGCTGGAAATTACTTTTATCTGCCGGGCCATCCTTTCTTCCCCAAGATATTCTTTAACCTCAGGATAACTTAACAGGCGGTTGATATCCTCGAAGGTGACATCGTTATCAGCTTCCTCTTCCTTGCCGGCTAAAGTAATATAATGCCCGTTTTCCAAAAGCCAGCGGATTAATGGCAGGTCAAAAACATTCTCAATAATGTTGTCGTAAATGTATAGGACTTTTCTGGGCCCGCCTTGCAATTTTAAAAACAGCTTAAGGCCTTCAATAAATTTTAGATTAAGCGGCTCAGTCAAAAGGGTTTCGATGTAGCCCTCTAATTCCTTTTGGCCTTTAAGGGCGTTTTCTCGGAATTGACTTGCTCCTATACGGTTTCCTTTGGCGCTGATTTCAACCGCTTTTTGCAGCTTTGCGTACGGATTTCTTGCCGCGGCGAGTTGCCTTTCAAATTCCGGCAAAAGTTTTAGCGCGGCTTGTTGCCCGGCAGTTTTAATTTTTAATAAAGGCTGTTTGTTAGCGGATATGAATTTTATGAACTCATAAACAATATCTTCGACATGCCGGGGTGTAAGGCTTTGTAATTCCGCACGGCTTAACAATTCCTCTAGGGCTTCCCGGGCTTTGGGCTTTAGTTCATCGCTTAAAGTTGTTACGGCTATTTCCAGGTATTCCCTAAAATGCTTGTTTTCATGCTCATTAATTTGCGGCTCGGAATAAACATTGGGGCCGAAGTGGAATTGGCCGGGCTTGGCAACGATCCGGCTGTCAGCCTCGACGGCCAACGCTTCCTCAGAAAGCATGCCGTCGATAATTTCTTTTAAAAATTCTTTTGACTCTAATGCCCGCAGGGTTTTTAGGGGAAGCTGTGATTTATCAAGGGGCAAATCTCCCGCCAACATCGCTATGTCTTCTTGAGTGGAGCCGCTATCACTAATTTGGCCTTTATTTTGACTTTTCCCGAATTCTTCTTCCTGCTCTGAAAGCATTGACCTATCCGGGTGGTAATCACGGGCTTCGATAAGCGAATTGAACCCTGATTCTTTCGCCAACTGATTTAGGCTGTTGAAGTTCTTGATCAAAAGGCTTATTTTAAGCGGGATCTTGAAACCGGCAGAGCGCAACTGGAGCATTATATTTAAGATGCTGTTTTCCAGATTATTCGTATCTAATGCGGCTGATATCCTTTGGGCCAAGTCAGAAACAGCGCCGTTCTCACCGTATGATTCACGGAGGGCTTTATTATTTTCCTGATCTAAGAGGTATTTTATAAATTGTTTTATCTTTTCTTCGTTTGTTCCTTCCTCCAATAGATTCTTAAGGAATAAACGGTCTTTTAGCGACAGCTTCAGATAGAAATTCCGGTCGATGATCGCTACTTTACCGTCGGGAGTAATTATAAAGTTCCCTTTATGCACGTCGGAATGGACCAGGGTGGATGTCGTAAGGTCGCTTAATCCGCCTTTTATCTGGTCGAAGTAATTCCTTGTTATCAGGCTCACGATCTCTTTTTTGTCTTTTTCCGATACAGCGGTTAAGTCGGTTAAAGTTTTGCCTTCAACGAAAGACTCTCTCTTTACTTTAGCGGTACCGCCTTTATTTTCGGGGACTAAAATTGAATATTTGAAACCTTTGGGATTGTATCCGTTATTTCTTTTTTTGAAGGCCGCATCATCCTCGAAATAACTAAGGTCATTGAGCTCGCCTTCGATCCAGGCTTTAAGGTCTTCTAAAAGAGGAGCGGCCTTGGCGTATTTCGGGTGGGTTTCCTTTAGATTTCTCAAAATCGTTTTCAGTAGTTCTATCGTATTTTCCATGTCATATTTTACGTTTGGGTTAAGCACCCGCACTACCTCTTTGGACCCGTCAAGAAGGTCTACCTCATAGACCGAGACCATCGAACCTCCGCCGACCCTTTGGCCGAAACGCTTGATTTCTTTTAAGTATTCCGGCATTTCTCTCTTTATCGTTTCATAAGCCGAAAGGCGCGACTGCCCTTTAACGGAGTCGTAAATTTCCGAGAATTGCTTGCGGTAGTCTTCCGGGATATCCACAAATTGGCCCAGTAATTGCAGGAAGCGCACTCCCGGCGTGCGGAAACTTTTCGCCATTTGCAAAGTAAAATCCATGGTGGACATTGTTTTTGACTCTTTTTTATAATAATCCGGGGGGATGAATTCAAGGAACTTATCCACCACGCTAGCCGGTTCTGTTTCATCAAGCGAACGGCCGAGAATGTTTGCCAGGAGATGTTTCGTGAGATTTTCCTTTAAATTTGGTGATTCCTCTGGGAATTCTTTTTTAATTTTGTTATGGGCGGTAATTCGCCAATCCGAAGGGGTTTCGGGAGGATTGGCAATCCTGTCCAGCAAAAGGTCCGAGATAGCGAAATATAACCGGTCATCAGAGGCTTCGGTAACGATTTCCCCTAAGACTTCCTCGATTATACTGAAAGCCCCATCATTATCCGCCTGAATATGTTCTTTGATAAAATTATCCAGAAATCCCCTCCTGGTTAACTCTTTTGTTATAACTCCGTTTTTGCTCATCAGAAGTTTTCTTAATAGGGCGTATCTGGTCTTAAAATCCATCCTATAAAATAAATTTAGGATAAAATCCAGAGGGTAATAATAGCCAGCGGAATCGTTAGCTTGTCCGGGTTTAAAAGGCTTATTTTGAGACAAATCTGGGCTTAGCCCAAGGGATGGATACCAAATATCAAGTAAGTAGCTTTTAAATTGCCTGTCATCCGAGGCGGTTTTTAAGAGCAAATTCAGTAATTTTGAGTTATTTTTAAAAATTATTTCCATAAAAGCATCTAGGCCGACCAGGTTGCCTAAAGATTCCAAAGCATTCGGCGAAGTTATGACCAACATGTCTTTAGCTCGGGTTTTAAGCTTTTCAAAATCTTCCGGGATTTGGGCTTTTTGCTCAATTAAATATTCAATAGCCTTAGGCATTCCTGATGCGCGGTTTTTAGGGTAACGGTCAAATATGTATTCCATGGCCTCGTTAAAATTTAATGACTCCAATTTCTTATTTAAAACGAATTCCTGCAGATAGTTTTTAATATAAACATCTTGGATAAAAAAGGAGAGTAAAAATAATCTGTCGGTTGTGCGGGCATCCTCCTGCTTTTGATCTAAGAACCCCAGGCCTTTTTTGATAATATCTTCAAACATGCTTAAAGCCATATTTAAAAAAGAGCCATTAATATTCCCGCTGTTTGGCATATTATATCTTCCTAATAGCGAATTTATTTCTTCGAAGAAATAATCCGGGTCATCGATAGACATGAGATCTTTATGAATGGCGGGCAAAAGAATTGCGCGGAAATTCTCCATTTCATCCGGATTTAATTCTTTTTCGGGCACAGTGTAATCTACTTTAACTCTTTTTTGGGCAAGCTTAACGTTAGAAATCGCTTCAGCGACTTTCCCGATTTCCTCAATAGTTAGGTAGAGAGCATCTTCGCCTTCGTCTACAAATAACAATAATGGATCAATTGCAATATCAAGAAGCGTAATACTTAAATCTTGGGGTGAATCAAAGCGTTCCAATATTTGACTAAAATGGATACTGTCAATTGTAAACTTTAACGGGTCAGCCGAGTATCTTTTAGATGAAAAAAATATATTCTGAATATAACTCAACAAGTCATTAAAATCATTTTTCGTAAAGCTCTCATTCGGGAGGGTTTGTTTAATCAGGATCAAGGCGTTGATAATATCGTCGAGATTGTTTCTGCTTATGATATCGGAAAGCACGTCAAAATTATGTTTGCGAAAATCATAAAAATTTCTTAAAAGAGGTTCTGCAGGTAGTTGGTGATTTAAAATTTTATCATCTCTCGGCCCAAAAAGGATTCTTTTGTGCTCCATTTTATTTCTTATAGATTTCTTTTCAAACTCATTTGTTTTAGCAAAGAAAAGCCTGGCCCATTCGAATAATTCGTCTTTAAGAATGAGCAATGAAGGTTCTATTTCAATCGTTTTATCCGAAGCGGTTTGGCGGTAGGAATTTATTATTTCTTCTATTTGAGTCTCTTCTAAGGATGAACCTCTGAGTTTTTCGCTAATTGATAAGATTGAAACTTTAGGGGCCGGTTGATTACTTAAGTATTGCAGTAATTGAGGCAATATAGCGGCCGCATCTTGAGGATTTTCCTGCAGGTATAAGGCCTCGATGGCGTTAGAAATAATACTAGACCAGACAGCTTCGGCATTTAAGGGTTCCGTGCCATGCTTATCCGCGTATTCCTCGGCGAATTTGAGGTATTTTAGCGCCTGGCCGAAATATTCTTTATAATCCAGGTGCCCGCTCTTATCAGTAAAGAGTTCCTCATTTAAGGTAAAATGCAGGGATTGAATGACAAAGTCCTCTAAATCGGCCGTGTTGAAAACCAAATCAAGTTGCGCGAATTTCGGATCAGTTAACGCCTCGGTAATAGTTTTGATAATGCTTTCTTCGTTAAAGAGGTCCCTGTATTCCTTTAATATCCTATCGATTTTATTTACCCCGGATATCTGCTTGTAAAGCGGCATCCCGAACGCTGCTGTCAGTATGAAATATCTTAATATTACCTGTTTTTCATTAGGGATACGGGATAAATTTGATTGTAATAGGACCGATAATCTCTCGTCCAGAAGGCCGAGGATTTGTTTTTCGTTCGATTGTTTTGCGGAATTTGATGATCTTCCCTGTTCGGAAGAAAATTCGGCCGAAGCTTTCTTTAAACTAATGATTCTTTTATAAATGAAGGGCATGGTGTTCTTTAATAAATGGATATCGGCTTGCCCGATAAATTCCTGCCTCCGGCTAAATCCGGCTGGGCTGTAGTCTCTTGATAAAATACCATCGGCTTTGTTTCCTATAGGTAACTTAGCGATAAGCTGTTTAATTTCAGCCGGAATGGGGGTGAGCAATTCTTTGCTGAGCTTAGGCAGATCGGCCAGGAAAGTTATTGTTTCCACGTTCAATAAGCGGTCGGTATCACTCCCGTGTACAGCGCCCCATCCGTTTTCATCGAGCTTCATTCTCTGAAGCCAGCTTATCGCCCCAAAGTTATTGAAGCCCTTATCCCCCATCATCCAGAAGGCGGCAACATCCGATTCATATTCCTGGTACCTAGCTAACCCGAAATCCTGCCTTAGGCTGCCTCTTTCGCTAACTTCTAAACTTTTCTTTATATGCTCTCGGCGGAAGTGATTCATCTCATGCAGGATAAGAAATATCAGTTCCTCTTCGTTCTGGACGAATTCCAGCATTTCGGGCGTAATAATGCCCACGCCGTTTGATAGCATTAAAGCGTTAATTCCTATCCCATGCGAGGCCAGTATCTTGAACGTCGGACGCTCTTCTTTTGATATGTCGGGGAAAATTTTGTCGATGATTCCCTGCAGGTAAAGAGCGGCCGGATTATCTTCTTTTAGGTATCCGAAACCGGCTTTGTATTTGTTGTAAAGTAATCTGCCGTTGTTATCCAAGCTCAGCATGGCCTGGTCTTTGCGTTCGGGGAAATTACGTAAGATCGTTTCCGGGAATTTCTGCCGGGATGAGCTTTTATTCGCTTGTAGTAGTCCGCAAAGTTCATAAATGCTATTTTTACCTCGGATTATTTCTAAAACCTCCGGGATAACTTGAGAGGCGAAAGATGATCCGCCCAATCTTGTGTGCAGTTCGTTGAATAATATATAGCCGTAAATATATGCAGGTGACCATTTTTTTTCTTTAATGATCCGCTCTTTTCTTCTTTGTTCGATTGTTTTAATGGCCGGTAAGCCTTTATAAAGCTGGGCCAGCCGTTGAAGGCAATAAACAGAGAAATTTTCGGCCATTCCTTCGTCAGCGAAACTTTTGTCGGTTGAAGAGGTGTTTAGTTCAACATTCAATAAGCTGTTTATAATTCCATGGGAAATTTCATGTAAAACGGAGGTTAAGGCCTTTCCAAAGCCGTTTATTTCTATATCGAGGAAAATATTTACTTTTAATCCTTCCGGGGTTTGGTAACTCATTGTTTTTGCTTCAGAGCCGGATTTTATAAAATTTACCAGGATTTTTTCCTGGGATTCAATGGAAAGCGGGCCTTTCATTGCGATTTCCTGTTCAAGGATCTTGCCGGCATAATCTCTTGCTCCCAAAGCAATGTGTATTCCGGGTGTATCTAGTGTTTCCTTTGTGAAGAAATCGTTTTTCAGCCCGCCTTTACCGATAATAAGTTCGGGTAAGGTAACAAGGTTCCCTTCAGTATTTGTCCAAACGGGGCTTTGGCCAAGCAGGGCTTGATACGCGGCTTTTCTTTCATTTTCCGAGAGCGATTGAGGGTCATCGATGTTGCCATCTATTATCAGGGCGGCTATTTCATCGGCACGGGTGATATTGTCTTCGTTTAGGCCCAAAATATCAATCAATGATGAACGCAGATTCAGGGAGGCCGGAGAATTAATGCTTCCCAGTATCCCGGCGAATAAAGATTTAAGGAGGATCTGTTCTTTTTCTTTCGCGGACGGGGAATTATTTAATTCTTCCAGCGTCGAAAATGACTCTGCCGATGGTAGTTCAGCGCCGAGCTCTTTTTCCCTGGTTAAGAGAAGATCTTCTATATCTTTTGGCACTCTGGTTCCGACAGGAGTCCCTTCGTAGCCGTTAAGGCCGGGTTTTAATACTCCCGTTGTGGGCGGACTTATTAATTCAGGGGTTATTTTTACCGGAAGGTCTATTTCCGGTGAAAGAGTATCCGGATCAAGGCTTATTGTAACGAGGTTTGCCCCACGCTTTGTAATTATCAATTTAGTATTGTCAAGAACCAAAATGTGCTCTTTTGGTTTATTTAAATTTAACTCCTTATGAAAACCGTTAGAGTCTCTAAAAAATAAAGTTTCATTGTTGAAGTAGAATTCAAATTCTTCTCCTTTTATAAGGAATTTATAAGTCAGCCCCATTGCTACTTCTAATCCATGTTCAGGGTTAGCGGTATTAAGATTTGTCTGTATGATTTTCGCATCCGGGATATTTGTAGAAGCATCCGGATATACTAATGTGCCTAAAGTAGAATTTAAATCTTCGACTTTGAAGAAATATTGTCCGCTTGTTCTGTCTCTAAGTAATATTATTGAGCAATGCCTTCTGGAGGCTGAGCCGTTTGTAGGCGGAACAATGAAGTCATTATCGGAGTATCTTCCTATAAAGTAATGCTTTTCTTCGTTAGGAGTGATAACGATGCTGTTTTCATAGTCAAGGCCGAACCTTACCTCTTCTGATTCCAGGCCCTTATTTAATACCCAAAGACGAAATTTCTGAGCACCTATTTTAATTATTGCTTGATTGATTAGGATTAATGGTCCGCTTTTATAAACGGCAGAATATTTGCCAAGCTCGATCGGCTGGGGATCCGCATACATGGATTGGTCCGGTTCCGTAACAGTATTTGATATACCAATGCTATAGCCTTCGGGAATTACAAGCTTTGTTAAATCTTGCCCGTTCCAAGAAAGAAAAGTCCGGTCGCTTTCCGTAACAAGCGGGATCGGGCGGATTGAATTTATCCCCGGGATAAGCTCGCCGCGGTCTTTATAGTCCTCTTTATTTTCACCCTCAATTTGCCGTGAACCTGAGGTAATTATTTCTGTCTCGGATTTTTGCTCCGGAGTCAGCATGTCATTGAAATTCGGATTTTCATAAGCAAAAATTAACGCCATGCGCTGTATTTCGTTAGCATCGAGTTTTTCTATCCCATCACGCCATATCCCTTGACCTTTAAGATCATCTTCAAATACTTCTGGGAATTCTTTAGCAGTGTCCGCATTAATCGTACGGATTTTTGTTGAAATTTTGGGGTCCTTCATGGCCGCCTCTGATAAGGGGAAATAGAGAATATCCGCGGCTATTGAATATTCGTTTATTTCTCCGTTAATCCGCATCAGCCTGGCTAAGGATAGCTGTTGTAGGGTTTGATAGGGTAATGATTTATCCAGTAATTGGCGGATTATGACTCTGGCTTCCAATAAAGCGTCTTTCTGCAGCTGTTCGGAATATCTTTTGTCATCCAGCGTAAGCTTAAGCGTGCCGGTTTTTAAGGCGGCAAAATCAACTATATGCTGTTCGGCATGTAAGCGGTAATGAGCGACCATCTTTTGTTCTGCGTCGGCCGGATTTAAAGAGTCGCCCCATTGTTGTGAGTATAGTTTCCAGGAAATCGGAATAATTGTCCGGGCTGGTACGCTTAAATTTGATCTAGTCCTGTTTTGTTTATATTTTAAATAATCCTCATGTACCTCTTCAATGTTTCTTCTAAGTTCTCCGGGGAAGATCAGGGATTCGCTTTCCGTTGCTCCCTCAACCTGGGTAAGGACAATTTCTGTCTTTATAAAGTTTTCCCCTAAAATTAACTCTCTGTAGTTGACTCGGTGCCCGTTTAAGGAAGCGGTTCTTTCGTTTGTTTCAATGATTTTCCTTAAAGAAACGCTAGGCAGGTATGTACCGAATGTTCCGTTATATTGGGGAGTTATGTTAAATCCAAAGCCGTCTCCTCTAAGCGACTTTTTGATCTTTTCGACGTAAGCTGAAGTATCGGCGCTGGCTTTACCGTCTATGGAGAATCCTGGTATGTTCCAGTAGCGGTTAACATTGGTTTGGAGCCTGTCGGCTGTCTCTTGAATGGTTTTTTCATCGGTCCCTTCTCTGGAGAGGTCAACTATATTCATCAAATCGGAATAATAACTGTCAAAAATGTCTTTTATTTCTGCCTGAAGGTATGGGCCTCCGTTCTCCCATTGGAGCATAACTCTTTGGACGAGTTCCGCGTGGAGGCTATTTTTCCCGAAGAATTCAGAAATTTCTCTGCCATCATCCGGGTTAAGCTTGTCCCAATCCCTTGTCAAAGCGATGAATGTGATTTTTTCATTCGGTTTCTTGGGGTCAGGTACTCCTAAGATGTTTAATTTTAGCAGGTCGGATGTGATACCTTTGCTTTCCAGAAAAGCCGAGATTTGGGCGTTACTATATCCTAATTCCCCGAGTTTTTTGGTAAGTAACAAGAAAGAGGCTACTGATTTGCCTGAGAATTTAGAACGGTCGTTTACGAAGCTAAGAGCACCTTTTAAGTTTTGGGTGCCGGCAAAGAGCGTTTCGATTTTCTTTTTTACAGCGGAGGAATAGTTTTTTGCTTTTCCTTTCGAATGCTTATCTAAGAGGTAAGTTTTGGCTTGGATTATCACCCCGCGCTCGTATGCTAAATCAAGGCTGGTCAATTCTTCCGAGGGAGAAAGATCTAGCCCCAGAATAACAGCTTCCATTATCGCCTGGGAATATCTCCAGGAATAGCTTATTCTCATATCTTTAGGGTTAAGGCCGGCACTTTTTGAGTATACATATTTGCTTAAAGCCTCGACTATGCCTTCATCCAAACCGAATGACCAATGAAAAACCTCATGATAAGCGATATTGATAAGTTCGTTATAATCCGCTTTTCTTACTTCCGGCAGGTCGAATATTATGCCTTCTTCGGTTGTTTGGGCTACTCCCATTCCGGCATTACCGACTCTTAAGGAGACATTTCCCGGAGGGCGCAGCAGGTCTTTCTCGTCCAGCCTTAATATATCGGAAATCGCGCCGCGGATCAAAGCCACATCATGGCTCAGCCTGATCATTTTTGTCGTTACATCGGCGATAGATTGGCTGCTTTGAAACTCATCAGGAGACCAATAACTGCTCAGGTTTCCCACTGCAGAGCGATAATAATTAAGATGGCCGGCGATAATATCATCGGAAACCGATATCCCGGATATTCCTAGCGAAGCACGGATTGATTTATATAGCTCGGCCTCGGAATATGGCGCAGTATGGCTGACAATATTCTGAGGTAATTCCGCCGCTGCTTTTGCCGGAAGGCTTGATTTTTGAGCTGCGTTAGAGGTTGTAACATTAGATAGCGTTACCCCGGCCAGGAATACTAATCCTGCCAAAAGGCTGTCTTTCATCTTCACCGAGAAAATACTGCCGTCTTTTGTCTCTTTTATAGTTTTAGCCAGGCGGGAACCGAAAAATCCTCCGGAGAAATACCTCCTCTGGGTTACTTGCTGGGACTCCGGGTCATATTCCTCTTTAATTAGGTCGTACGCACCTTTCTTAAATGCTTCCAAGTATTGCTGATAGATTTTCTCTTTAACGTTTTTGTCCTCGGATTCGATCCCGGCGATCTTGTTCTTATCGGAATAAACTTTGTTCACGATGTTTTCTTTCAGGTTCTGCTTAAACCATGTCGCCAGTATCATTGAATTGTAGATCTGCCTAAGATCCGTGAAATTCTTACCCGTATTGATTTCTTTCTCCAGCTCGGGGATTATTATTTCCTTTATTATCTGGGAGGAGATTTTGGAGGAGTCTTTGATCTCGATATCTAAAAGCTTGTTTGTTCCTAGTCCTTCGTTATTTTTATTTATTGTTAAAGCTAAGTAGTCCTCCTCCAACAAAACTTTTAAATAGCTATCTGCAACAAATGCCCTATCTCCGTGAACATATATCTCTGCCCTATCAGGAATAATCCAGACTTTATTAAAGGTATTAACCGGGATTTCAGTTGTGCCGAAAGTTTCTTGGGCTTTCTTGTAAACTTTCTCCCAGAATTCTTTGCCGAGTTCGTTTTCCGGATAGATCAAAGAAGCGGTAATCTGTTTTAATATGTAATCTTGAGCCAGAAGGTCGCGGCCCATTTCGGTCTCTCCGAAACTATTTGGCACGATTTTATCTTTTTCGTAAGGGGATAAGTTGACCCAAAGGTCGTCCTCGGGTACGGTGAGGGTTGTCAGGAAGTATTTGATTATTTTGGAAGTTTCTTTCTTTAATTCCTCGCCTTTTAGCCCGGAATCGCCGATATCAACGATAAAGTCGAACCGAAGCGGATTATCGGGATAAAGCTTGATACCTTTTACCAAGGTCGGGGTGAACCCGGGGCTTAAGGGGATCATTGTTCCCGGTAAGGGCAAGCTTAGGATTTGCTGGGCATAGGAACTTCCCGGCACAATGATCGAATTGAATAAAAACGCCGTCAGCACGAACATTGAGATCGTTTTGGAAAGAAATGATGATCTATTAATAATGATGTTTATTTTCATTTAATATTTGTCACTACTTAGTGATAACATAAAGACTTAACATATATATACATATAAAGTATAATACATTAGTCGGTTGTTTCAAGGTTATGGAAAAAATATGGAAAAAAATAGCAAAGCTCTATGATAAGAAGCTATCGTTGACTCATAAGCCTTACCAAAAAAGGCAAAAAGGGAGGCTTGAAATATGTCTCTTGTCCAGGCCAAATTTAAAAGTATTTAAGGTCGGAAATATTTTTAGCGGTGTTCAGCCTCTATATCTTTCTCCCTCTGACGAGAATACAGACTCGACACCGGTTAAAACCCAAAAGATTGCACTGCCATGCTTTATTAACAAAGAAGCCTCATGTTTTTACTATGAGGCTTCTTTGTTTCTATCATTCAATTGATTGAATTTTATAATCCATCATCGCCGTAATGTATATATTCTCCTTTTCCTCCACGCGGACGATGATGCAGAACCTTAATTCTTAAGGTCGCAATAGCCGTATTAGATCCCTCCATAGCGGAGGAACCGGCATTTAATTGGATGTCATGATATCCCAGTTCATTAGTTTGCGGCTGAA
>JADFZM010000159.1 GCA_015232535.1 Candidatus Omnitrophota bacterium | reverse complement strand
AAAAATATTTAACGGCGGTTAAGGAAAACCCGGAATGAAAGGAGAACTTTTCCCCAGGTAAAAAAGATCAAGTAATTCCAAAGCTAAAATAGCAAAGAAGGTTGAATTGACTACTTGTATTAATTTATTAACCAAAAAAAAGAAGGGGGCATTTTTATGAAATATCTTATCATCTACGCTCATCCAAATCCTAAAAGTTTTAACGCCGCTATCAAAGAGCAGGTTGTTTCATACTTGAAATCCAAAGGGAAAGAGGTTGTGGTGCGCGACCTTTATCAGCTGGGATTTAATCCGACTCTTAGCGGAAATGATTTTGCACAGTTTCTTCAGGGTCAAATACCCCTAGACATAAAAAAAGAGCAGGAATTAATTGGCGAAGCCGACACTTTAATAATAATTCATCCGATTTGGTGGTTTAATCTGCCGGCCATACTAAAAGGGTACATCGACCGCGTGTTTTCCCACGGATTCGCTTATAAATTTGCTGACGGCGAAATAAAAGGCCTGCTTACGGGAAAAAACGTTATTATTATTAACACAACCGGCGGTCCGCAAGAAAACTATGAAAACTTTGGATATAAAGATGCATTGAAGCTTACCATATGCAATGGGATCTTCGCCTTCTGCGGAATGTCTGTGAAATCGCATAAATTTTTCTACGCCGTACCGACTGTTAGCAATGATGCCAGGACAAAGATGCTTGAGGAAATTAAAGCTTTGGACTTTTAATGCAAAGCGAAAGATTTAGTTTTATTATTAAACCTGTCTTCAGCGAGGAAGTGCTGTTCATTTTTTTGAAGTTATTGAACAAAGAGAGGCTGTTACTCAGGGGAAGATAAAAGAATACCAAGCCAAAATAAAAATTGCAGTTGAAGAAAATGAATTACATATTAACTGAGAAAATACGAATTGGTATCAGTGCTTGTAATTTTGGCGCAAAATTCCGCTATAATCGAGCGGGTTGGGATCGAGTGGAAGCGCTGGGCCGGCAGAAAGATGATTATATCTTCACGCCGGTATGTCCTGAGGTTCTGGCGGGATTGGGGGTGCCTCGTCCGCCTGTTAAGTTATCGGGAGGAAACGGGGATGATGTATGGGCGGGCACAGCTAAAATCAAGAATCGGCTGGGACGGGATGTTACTGAGGCCGTCAAAGCGGCCTCACTGTCTTCAATGGAAGCCCTTCATCGGGCAGGGGTGGACGCCTTCTTGTTTATGGAAGGCAGCCCCACTTGCGGAGTTTACAGAACGACCCTTAAAGATAAAAGACTTGGCAAACCTCCGGGGGTTTTTGGGGCACTGCTTTTGAAGGAACGAATTTTTCTTATTCCGGCGGTTGACCTGGAAAGCCCCTGGAAATGGTGGGATCATACTCGTCGCCTTCATGCTTTTATATGGCTTAAAAATATTGCGATTACTTCAAAAAAAGATATTTATGAAGCTTGGCATGTGCTGAAGTTTATTTGCCAAGAAATTGATCGGCCTCTATCCGATAATGTAGGACAATCGTTGGCCTCCTTGCCAGCAAAAATGGGGACTTTGGAGATTGAATCGTGGCGTACCCGCGTTCTGCAGCTTTTACGACGACCATCCACATTAAAGCGTATACAGTCAGTTATGTTCAAGCATTACGCGCATTATCGTAAAACTTTCGGATTAAAAGAGACTGAAGCTCATGCTCCTTCGGAATTTTTGGGCAAAGCGGCATTTGTTGAGGAACTCATGAAACTGGAGCGCAAAGCTGCAGAACAGGGATATCTTTTCCTTGGGCGTCCGATAGCTTATAAACCCGCACGACCCTAAAAGCCGGGAATTATTATGAAAAATAATCGCTCAAATATTGCCGGGAGTTTATTAGGAAAAACAGATATTCATGTTACTCCAATCGGTTTGGGTACCTGGCAATTCGCGGGGGGATATCGGGGAATATCGGGATGGTATTGGCCGGAAATTACCCAACAAATGGCAAATCAGATCATCAAATCCGCCCTTGACAATGGGATAAACTGGTTCGATACGGCGGAATGTTACGGTAACGGTCGTTCCGAGAGATTGTTAGCTTCTTCGCTTAAATCTTGTGGCGTTAAAAACGGCGATGTCACTATCGTTACTAAATGGTGGCCTTTGATGCGTACCGCTGATTCGATTCGTCGGACGATTGATGACCGTTTACGCGCGCTGGACGGTTTTTCAATCGATCTTTACCTAGTCCATCAGCCATGGTCGCTTTCTCCGGTGAAGTCGCAGATGAACGCGATGGCTGCTCTTGTGGAACAGGGCAAGGTGCGCTCGGTCGGGGTCAGTAATTTTGGCGCGGTTTTGATGAGTGGCGCGTACAAGGCGCTTAAGGCTCTGGGTTTACCTTTAGCGGTGAACCAGGTTAAATATAATCTTTTTGACCGCACGATTGAATCGAATCGAGTCCTTGAAACTGCCAAAGAATACGGGGTAACAATTATCGCATGGTCTCCGCTCGACCAAGGCATGCTGACGGGGCGATATCATGATGATCCCTCTTTGATGAAAAGCCTAAGCTGGTCCCGTCGTAAGATGTATGGGTTTTCTGATAATAAACTTGAGACAACCCGTCCGGTTATCATGGCGCTTAAGCGAATTGCGGATAAACACAATGCGACAGTTTCGCAGGTAGCTTTGAGCTGGATTACAAATTTTCATAAAGGAACGGTTGTGACTGTTGTGGGAGCATCTAAAGCGTCACACATCGAAGATAATGCAAAAGCGCTTCATCTTAATCTTTCTTCTGATGAGATAAAGGAGATAGATGAGCTTTCACGTCCATTTAAGCAACTGAATCCGTTTTCTAAACAAGAACGATGAAAGATAATATTTTTATTATTATTTCCGCTAAAGAGCCTAGATTCTGGCAAGTAAAAACACGGCTCAGCGATTGCCTTGGCGATTATAAGCAGGGATGAAAAACTTGTTTTGCTTTTCTTGCGGCTATGATTTTCCGTTTATTTTTATTTTCGAAATGTACTGGAAATTTTTTTAATCTTTGATCCATAATTGGGGCGGCCTATGCCTTAGCTATAGGAATATTATGGGCAAAATATCAAAAATCTTGATAAACTTAAAATCATTGCAAACAATTTAATTCATGCATTAAAAAAGGAGGTGGTTCAATGGATTTTAAAAAGTATTTTGAGGCGAAAAAAGGTCTTGGTATTTTGAGTACTTCGGATAAAAAAGGCAAGGTTAATGCTGCTGTTTATTCAAAACCACAAGTCATCGATGATAAGCACTTTGCCTTTATCATGGGGGATAAGCTTACGCATGCCAACCTAAAGGATAACCCCTGGGCCGTATTTCTTTTTAAGGAAGATGGGCCTGATTATCAGGGAAAGCGGGTGTATCTTAAGAAAGAGAGCGAAACCGATAACCAGGAGCTCATCAGCCGCACCTGCAAGAGCGTGTACCCTGAGACTTACTGTCAGACCCAATACTTGAAAAATAGCTTTCTAGTTACTTTTGTAGTGGAATCGGTCCTTCCGCTTGTAGGAGAATAATAATATGAACTACCTTATAGCCAATGCGCATATAAAAATTTTTATGCCATGCTATAAGAAAAAATATCGAAGTTCGGATAGATAAGAAAAGCAAATTGACTGTATTCAGTGATTTTGCCCAACAGTAATTTAATACTTTCATAAACTAGGGGAATTTCGTGCTTTTTTCACCATACAAAAACTGCCGATATTAAAAGGAGCAGGAATTAATAATGGATAAAATCAGAAAGGGGCAAGTTAAAAATGCGGTGCTATATTTTAGTTTTGTTAATATTCTTTATAACGGCTG
>JADFZM010000158.1 GCA_015232535.1 Candidatus Omnitrophota bacterium | reverse complement strand
CTTTAAGGGGGAATAATTCATAATTTGCCGGAATATTAAGCAATTTGAAGGCCTTATTATGCATCAAAGGGGACAGGCTGTGGCCGAGGGGATATCCGATAAGGCCGTAAGTTGAGATTTCACGGTGGATCATATAAAATTTTATGTCACTAGCTTCAAGTCACAAGTTACACTTGTCGACTTACTTAGCAATTTCTAATGCTAGCAATTTATTTATCGCGTTTATATAAGCTTTGGCTGAAGCTTCCAGTATATCCGTACTAGTGCCGTGCGCGACTATTGTTTTTCCGTTAAGCTTCACCTTGATAGTTACCTCTCCCAGGGCGTCCTGCCCGTGGGTTACGGAATGAATAGAATAATCCAGAAGCTCTCCCTTCATTTTAACTATCGATTCAATGGCCTTATAGCAAGCATCTACCGGCCCGTCGCCTGTGCCGGTCTTTTTATAAACCTTGCCTTTTGCCTTTAAAACAGCCTCGACCTTCGGTTTTGTATTAGTGGCTGTTTTCGAGGAAAGCTTCGCCAGCGTCCAGACTTTATCAAAAACCTTGACCTCATCCTCAACAATAGCGATCAAATCCTCGTCATAAACTTCCTTTTTTTTATCGGCTACGTTCTTAAAGCGCTCAAAGGCCTTATTGAGCTCCTCGTCTTTAAGCTCAACTCCCAGGATTTTAAGCCGCTCTTTAAAAGCGTGGCGTCCGGAGTGTTTACCTAAAATAAGGCCGGTTTCAAAAAAACCAACATCTTCGGGACGCATGATCTCATAAGTAGTACGCTCTTTTAATACCCCGTCCTGGTGAATACCTGCTTCATGGCGGAAGGCATTAAGCCCGACGATTGCTTTGTTCGGAGCGACAGCAAACCCCGTATATTTGCTTACAAGTCGGGATATACGGCAAATTTCCTTAGTTTCTATATTAGTACCGCAGCCGTAATAATCCGCTCGGGTCCTAAGTGCCATTATTATTTCCTCCATCGAGGCATTTCCGGCACGCTCACCGATACCGTTAATAGTACACTCCACCTGGCGGGCGCCGTTTTTTATCGCCGAAAGTGAATTGGCTACTCCTAAGCCCAGATCATTATGGCAATGGACGGAAACAACCGCTTTATTTATATTAGGCACATTATTTATGATCCCTTGGATCAATTGGCCGTATTCCGCCGGCATAATATATCCGACTGTATCCGGGATATTCACTGTTCGAGCCCCGGATTTAATGGCTTCCTCTATAAGTTTGTACAAAAAATCCTTCTCGCTTCTGGTCGCGTCTTCTGCCGAGAATTCAATATCCTCGATTTTACCTCTGGCGCGCTTTACCGAATCAATGGCCATGGCCAAAACTTCCTCGGGATTCTTTTTAAGCTTATATTCCATGTGAATCCTCGAGGAGGCAATAAAAACGTGGATCCTGGCGCGCCTGGCATCTTTCAGCGCTTCATATGCGGCATCAATGTCTTTAGGAACACACCGGGCCAGCCCGCAAACAGTAGAATTCTTGATGTGCTTGGCTACCATTTTCACCGAATCAAAATCACCCGGCGAAATAACAGGGAATCCGGCTTCGATTATATCAACACCCATCTTCTCCAGGGCATAAGCGATATCCAGCTTTTCGCTCTGATTCATGCTGGCGCCCGGTGCCTGCTCGCCGTCCCTGAGCGTCGTATCGAAAATAATTACTTTTTCTTGTTTTTTCTGGTCCATGATTAAACTCGCTTTGCCTTGATAAGCTCGCTGGCCTCTTTTAGGCTTATTACACCGCGATTCTTTTCACTACGGTTTGCGGATGAAGAAATTCTTAAGCTATCTGCTTCTTCGCGGGAAACATGACGCGACTTTTTGCCGAAAAATCTGATATTCAGGCATTCATCCTTAGTGCCAAGAGAGGCTATACCGAACTCCTCGGCAAACTTTGATAGGCTCTTCCCTGAATATCCCCACTTATGGTTACCGTTGTTGCCGATATAAACCTTAGAACCCAAAAGATTCTCCCCGAATACAAGATCGAGGAAGTTATCAAAACGCAATTTAAAATAACGATAAGCTATCTTCTTAAAATTCGGGACTTGTAGAGTTATCTTTCCCCCCACCTTAAGGACCCTGGCCCAATCATAAAAGACAAAATACCGCTCGTACTTATTAAAATGCTCCAGGACATCTTCCGCTAAGATTTCATCGACCGACTGGTCGGGAAAAGGAAGCGGATCCAATAGATCATGGACGATATCCGCATTGCATCCTGGCATATTGTCAATATTAATCCAGCCTTCGGTCTTCTTAAAGCCGCAGCCTAAATTAAGCCTGGTCAAATTCATTTTCCTAGGTGACAAACTTAATGCTTCATCCAGGGCATCATGTTGCGTAATTTCTCGCCGACTTTTTCAATCGGGTGATTTTTAGAATCTTCCCGGAATTTATTGAAATTCAAACGGCCGTTCTTATTTTCCCTGATCCACTCGCGGGCGAATTTGCCGCTTTGAACTTCTTTAAGGATCTTCTGCATTTCTTTTTTGGCTTTAGCCCCAATAATCCTCGGGCCGCGGGTATAATCTCCGTATTCGGCCGTATCAGAAACCCTTTGCCGCATCCCGATAATTCCGTATTGGTAAATTAAATCAGTGATCAATTTTAATTCGTGCAAACACTCGAAATAGGCGATCTCCGGCTGATACCCCGCCTCGACTAACGTTTCATAACCGGCCTTCACAAGCTCGCTAACCCCTCCGCAAAGTACGGTTTGCTCACCGAAGAGGTCCGTCTCAGTCTCCTCTTTAAAAGTTGTTTCAATAACTCCCGCCCGTGTCCCGCCTAAACCCTTGGCATAGGCTAAAGCGGTCTTTAAAGCATTGCCGGTCGCATCCTGATAAATAGCGACGAGGCAAGGAACGCCTTTCCCTTCTTGATATTGGCTTCTCACCAAAGCGCCCGGGCCCTTAGGAGCGATCATCCATACATCCACATCGGGAGGAGGCACAATCTGCTTAAAATGGATATTAAATCCGTGTGAAAAAACCAAAGACTTGCCTTTTTCAAGATGCTTTTTAATCGATTGTTTATAAACTGCCGCCTGGACATGGTCTTGTGTCAATATCTGAATGACATCGCCTTCCTTGGCAGCCGTCGATGCGTCAACGGGCTTAAAACCATCCTCGATAGCTTTTTTATAATTTGGAGTGTCTGCCATCTCGCTTACTATGACGTTTAAACCGCTATCGCGTAAATTAAGCGCCTGGCCGCGTCCTTGTATGCCGTAACCGATAATGGCTATTTTTTTGTCCTTCAAAAACATTAAGTCAGCGTCGTTGTCGTGATAAAGTTTTAACATATTTGCTCCTTCACAGTTAGTGAACACTCGTGCCCTACCTTCTAAGCACGAGGTGTTGTAGTTAACAAACACCTGCGCTATTCCTCTTAAGCGCAAGGTGTTAATTATATTAACAAACACCTATCGCGGGGACACTTAACTGAGAAGGTACATGTCCCCGTAAAGTTAATAACGGTAATGTTCGGGCTTATACGGGCCTTCTACCGGAACTCCGAGATAATCAGCTTGGGATTTGGTAAGCTTGGTTAATTTAGCGCCAACCTTTCCCAGATGCAATCGGGCAACTTCCTCGTCCAGTTTTTTCGGTAAGCGATAAACACCGATTTCATATTTATCCTGCCAAAGTGTTATTTGCGCCAAGGTCTGATTGGTAAAAGAATTACTCATAACAAAAGAAGGATGCCCCATAGCGCAACCTAAATTTACCAAACGGCCTTCCGCTAAAAGTATTATCGAGTGCCCGTCAGGGAAATAAAACTGGTCGACTTGCGGCTTTATATTCTCTCTCTTTATCCCCGGCCACTTGTAAAGGTCGGATACTTGTATTTCATTATCAAAA
>JADFZM010000157.1 GCA_015232535.1 Candidatus Omnitrophota bacterium | reverse complement strand
AGGCCTTAGAGGAAGTGATATGAGTTTAATTTTCGAAAAAAGCGTAAAGGGACGGGTCGGTTATCTTCCGCCCAAAAGCGATGTCGGGGGAAAGGCGGATTTCCCGGATAAATATCAGCGTAAAACAGATTTACCCTTCCCCGAGGTGACGGAGCTGGATGTTGTGCGGCATTACACGAGGCTTTCTCAAAAGAATTTCTCAGTTGATACCAATATTTACCCTTTGGGCTCCTGCACGATGAAATACAATCCGAAATTCACCGAAAGCGTGGCTCAGATCCAAGGGTTTGCTGACCTGCATCCTTTGCTCCCGCAGTTAAGGAAGGGGGAGCGTTTTACGCAAGGCGCTTTGGAAGTCCTTTATGAAATGGACAGGCTTCTGTCTGAAATAACCGGCATGGATGCCTTTACCCTGCAGCCTTTAGCCGGAGCGCATGGCGAGTTGACCGGGGTCATGATGATGGCCGCATACCACCGCTTTAAGGGAAATAAGAAGAAATATATTATTGTTCCCGACGCTGCTCATGGGACGAATCCGGCGACCGCCGCTATAGCCGGGTATGAGATCATCTCTATCCCGTCCGATAAAAACGGGGTCATAGATTTTGAACTGCTAAAGAAAAGCCTGAACAATGAGGTGGCGGGATTAATGCTGACCTCTCCTAATACTCACGGGATATTTAATTCGCAAATAGATAAGATCGCCAAAATCGTCCACGATGTTGACGGTATCCTTTACTATGACGGCGCGAACTTAAACGCGATCATGGGAAAATGCCGACCCGGAGATATTGGTTTTGATATTGTCCATGTGAATTTGCATAAAACATTTTCTACTCCGCACGGCGGCGGCGGCCCCGGCTCGGGTCCGGTTGGGGTGAAAGATAAGCTCATTCCTTTCTTGCCGATATCGAGGGTAGTCAAAGATAAAAACGGATTTTTTGCTCTTAATTATGAATATCCTGATTCTATCGGATATATATCTTCTTTTTACGGGAATTTTGCCATAATACTCAGGGCTTACGCTTATATTATGATGATGGGGAAAGAGGGATTAAAACAAGTGAGCGAGCAGGCTGTTTTGAATGCCAATTACGTAAAAGAACGGCTTAAACATATTTATAACCTTCAATATGACCGAATTTGCATGCACGAGTGCGTTTTTTCCGCTTCGAAGCAGGTCGATCGGGGCGTGCACGCTATAGATATCGCCAAATTCCTTATAGATAAAGGCATACATCCTCCGACGGTATATTTCCCGTTGACGGTCAAGGAAGCGATAATGGTTGAGCCGACTGAAACCGAGTCCAAGGAGTCTTTAGACAAATTTATCGAGGCGATGGTAGAGGCGGATGAATTGACCAAAAGTAATCCGGAAGTTTTTGCCGGCCTTCCTAAAACAATGCCCGTAAGCCGGCCGGACGAAGTTAAAGCCGCCCGGGACATCAAAGTGAACTTTTTCCAGGAAAAATGATAATCAAGGACGTATCTTTAGATACCCCGGAGGATAATCTCTTATACGACGAAGCCCTTCTTTTATTGGCCGAGAGGAATAATACCGAAGATATTTTAAGGTTTTGGGAATTTTCCGGGCCTTTTGTTGTTTTAGGGAAAGTATCGGATGAGGGAAAAGATGTTTTTATAAATGCCTGCGCCGAAGATAAAATACCTGTTCTAAGAAGGTCATCCGGCGGAGGAACCGTAATTCTGGGTAAAGGCTGCCTGAATTATTCTTTGATCCTTTCCAAAAAAAGAAACCCGTATTTGAATAATATAACCAGGTCTTATCATGAAATCCTAGGCAAGCTAATTGAGAGTTTTATCAAAGGCGGAATCGGTTGCGGATTCTTCCCCACCTGTGATATTGTTTTGCTTGATGGCTATAAAAAATTTTCCGGTAACGCGCAAAAAAGAGGAAGGGATTTTGTCCTTCATCACGGAACTGTTCTTTATGATTTTGACCTATCATTGATCTCAAAGTATTTGATGATACCGGAAGACCAGCCGCAATACCGGAATAACCGTAAACATGAGGATTTTGTGGCTAATATATCTTTGCCGATTTGGCAAATAAAAGAAATTTTTATCAGCGCATTCGGCGCTAAAGAATTTTCCGATATAACTGAGCAGGAACTATCATATCTGGATTATCTAAAAAGGGTCAAAGCAGAAAAAGAACTTGCTTTTAGCGAGTCCAGTTTTGCCTAACATTGCTTAAAATAATAATAAAAAGCTATCGGATTTCTCTTAATATATAGAGAAGATATGCGAATATTTAAAAAAGGCAGAAAATGAAAAAGCAAAGAACAGTATTATCCCAAATGCGGATGAGCTTAATGTCTTTTGCTCTTTTATTAAGCTTGGCGGTTAATACATCTTATTGCTTGGGCAAAGTTGTCAAACCAAAGGGGGAAAAAGTTTTGACGGAAGAAGCCTATAAGAAGTATGTAGAATTCTTTGAGAAAGTATACGATACGATAGAGCAAAATTATTATCGGCCGGTTGATAGGGCGGATTATGATAGGTTCCTGGAAATTTTTAGGAACAAGATCTACACTCAGCTCATAAATAAAGGACATTCGATTGATTATATACGCTGGCGTTCCGCTGCTAAACTTGTTGAATTTTTAAAGGACAAAGAAGATATTTTCTCTGCTTTTTACCCTCCTGAACCGGCGAAAGAATATGAGCAATCCGCCCTGGATAAGAGGATTGATCTTGGGATACAGGGAAAGCTGATCGATAAAGGATTTGAGGTTTCTTTTATTGAGCCGAGGTCTGACGCTTTTGTGAAGGGATTGCGCAAAAATGACCTGATCCTTGAGATCTCCGGAAAAGCTACCGCCTCGATCAAACAGGAAGAAATCGACGCCTTATTAAACCCGATGGAGAACTCCTCAACGCCGATAAGCTATTTGTCATGGAAAGACCGTAATCCGCGCCAGATAGAAGTTTTGAGCATGGAATATGTGAAGCAAAGTGTTTTTGAGATACCCATTCCGATTGAGGGGTATTGCGGGCTGGAAATAAAACATTTTAACCGCATGACCGGCAATGATGTTTTGCGGTTTATGGAATATTTTAAAAAGAAAGGCGAAATAAAGGGCTTGGTATTGGATCTGCGCAATAACCCCGGCGGCCCTCCTTTGGCGGCACGCGAACTCGTTTCCTTCTTTTTAACTGGAGGCGATGACTTTGCTTTTTTCCAGAAAAAGAACCAGCCGAAAGCGCTTTTGGATGTCCCCCCTATTCCTGAGGAGCTTAAATATTACGGCCAGATGGTCATTTTGATCAATAAAAAAAGCGGGAGCTCCTCGGAGCTGTTCTCGGGTGTCATGCAGCGTAAAGAAAAGGCTGTTTTGATGGGAAGGAATTCTGCCGGGCAGGTCATGCTTAAGAGCATGTTCAATTTTGAAGATAAATCGATGGTTCTTTTGATAACTTCCCGCGGGCATTTCCCCGATGGAGCGGTGTTCTCGTTTGACGGTTTAAAGCCCGACAGGTATGTGCCGGAGGAAGAAGATAGCCAGCTCGTTCGGCATGCGGTGAATTATATGATTTATGTAAATAGTAAAAATAAAAATGAAGCGGAATAACCTTCTAATCATTGTACCGGCATTCAACGAGGGCCAAAATATTTTTAGGACCATACAGTCTCTAAAAGGCCTTGGCCTGGAGAAGGATATTTTGGTCATCGACGACGGTTCCAACGATTCGACGAAAGAAGAAGCGCTAAAAGCAGGGGTTTTCTTGATTTCCTTGCCTTTTAATTTAGGGATCGGGGGAGCGGTTCAGGCCGGTTTTCGATTTGCTTTTGAAAGGGGATACGATCATGCCGTCAGGATCGATGCCGACGGGCAACATGATGTAAATTTTATCCCTAACTTGATTCAGGCCTTGAGGGATGAATACATGGA
>JADFZM010000156.1 GCA_015232535.1 Candidatus Omnitrophota bacterium | reverse complement strand
CAATTTAACCGGAATTGAGAGCTTGACTTTGTCGCACTTATTATTACAATCTACTCGATAGAAAGATCGATCCGGCCGGGGAATCCTAAAAACAAGTATACCTAAGTTCTTCTTTTCGCTTTCGGGATGCGCATAAGCTTAAATACTCTTGATATGTATTGACACTCAAAGAGCGGCTTATTAAGATATTCGGAAGAAATAGATTGATATTAATATTTATTAAAACGAGGTGTTTTATTGCCGGCCCAAATAGGATTAGGTTTTAGCGACCATATAAACCCCGAACAAGCGGCTCAAGAAGCGTCTTTTCAATCAAAAACTAATTTAGGAGCGGATAGGATCGACCTAGCGATCGTCCTAACGACAATACACTACGATCCTATTTTAACCATCCCGGTCCTTCAACGGGTACTTAACAATGCCCCGCTTTTAGGATGCTCTTCGGCAGGAATAATCAATTCTCACGCGATAAAAACACGCGGGATTTCAGTATTAACCCTTTGTTCGGATGACATCAAGTTTGGGACCGGATCGGTAACAAATATCGATACGCTTAACCCGCGGGAGGAAGGGGTGGCTTTGGCCATAGACTGCCTTAATGATTTCGGTAAGCATCCCCGGCAGTTATCAGTTTTTTTGATTGACGGCCTGATAAAAAACAGCTTTATGCTTTTAAAAGGGATTCAGGAGGTGCTGGGCGATGTCTTTCCTATCGTAGGCGCCGGAACAAGCGATGATTTTAATTTCCTGGAATCATTTCAAATCTTCAAGGAACATAAGCTTGCCGGCTCCGCCGTCGGCCTGATCTTAGGCGGCCATATGTCCATCGGTATCGGAGCGCGGCACGGCTGGCGACCGCTGGGCAAACCGCGAATAATAAACAAATCCGAAGGAAATATAATACTGGAAATAGACCATAAACCGGCAATACGCCTTTATGAGGAATATTTTCAGGAAAAAGCCTATCATTTGGGCGCCTCTAAGCTTGACACAACCTCAATTCTCTATCCCTTGGGAATTTTCATCGAGGGTAGCGATGAATATCTGTTAAGGAACGCGATCAATGTCTTGGAAGACGGCAGCATAGTGTGCCAGGGCGAGGTCCCGCAAGGCGCGGAGGTACATATCATGATCGGAAATAAATCCTCCTGCAAACAATCGGCATACGATGCCGCCCTGGAAGCCCAAAAAAACCTATTAGGCAAAGTTCCTAACATTATTATTGTATTTGAATCCATGTCCCGGTTAAAATTATTGGGTAGGATGGCCTATGAGGAAATATCCGAGATCCGGGAAGTTTTCGGCCCGAACATTCCAATATTCGGAATGTACTCTAACGGAGAGATCTGCCCAATGCAAACCGCACAGGAAAACTTTAAAAAGCCACATATACAAAACGGCACAATCGTAGTCTTGGCTATCGGATAAAACATAAACGTTCACTATCTTTACTTAAGAGAGCTGCTGGTTTCAAAAAATCATTTATGTTAAAAGTAGTTTACAAATTATGGTGACTCTTCCCCCTTACATCCTGTTTTTTGCCGGCCTTTTAGTCCTCATGCTTTTGGGGATACTTGCCTTTTTCCTTATTGGAAAGTCCGACGACTTAACCCAGGCAAAAGAAACCCTGGAGAAGATGAGGAAATCATTCCAGAGCCTCGATGACCAAGCCAAATTAATCGTCCAAACCGACCTAGAGCTTAACAAGGCCCAAGAATCGCTGGATAAACGCTTCGCGGGATTAGACGCCCTGCAAAAAACATCCAGAGTAATAAGCAACTCTCTCGAAGAACACGAAATATTCCGCCGCTTAGACCAATCGCTCATGGCGGAATTGGGCTTTGAAAAAAACCTGATCCTAGTCTATGACGAGAAAAAAACACTTCATTGCCGGGCCCATATTGGCTTTGCCGACGAAGATATCGGGTACGTTATAAACAATCTTGGCAAAGAGGAAAACCTGCTTTCGCTTCTGCAGGACGGAAATTCTTTTTCCTCCATTACCTCTCCCACCGCCAGAAGGGAAGCCATCGCAAAAATATTTTCGGTCGATAATTTCGTGCTTTCTCCGATATTATCACAACATGGGTGCATCGGCTTTGTTTTCGTCGGTAACCGCTCCAACGCTTCTCCAATCACCGAAGGAGACCAAGAGGTCATATCCATCCTGGCTAATCAAATCGGCCAGTCGCTGGATAACGCCCGTTTGTTCGAACAGGTTTTCCGTTCGCGCCAGGAGCTTGAACTAAAAGTCAAGGACAGAACCAAAGAACTCGAACGCGCCCTTGAAGAGGTCCGCAATATCAGCAAAACAAAATCAGAGTTCATTTCCGCAGTTTCTCACGAGCTAAGGACCCCTTTAACTTCCATAAAAGGGTACGCCTCAATTTTGATGGCCGGCAAATTGGGTAATATCCCCGACTCGGCCAAAGAGCGCCTAGGCAAAATTAACCTTCACTCCGATAATCTGGTTAAGCTTATCAATGACCTTTTGGACATATCCAGAATCGAATCGGGAAAGGTTGAAATGAACTTTTGCCGATGCAACATATTAAACATTATCGATAATGTTAAAGATTTGCTGACACCCCAACTGAAAGACAAGAACCTTCAATTTATCGGGCAATTAGACCCCAAAACCCCGGAAACCCTTTTGGATAGCAGCCAAATAGAGCGGGTCTTTATCAATCTTATCAGCAACGCAATTAAATTCACTCCGTTTGGGGGAAGCATCACGGTAAAAAGCCTCATACAAAGCGATCTGATCACGCTTGAGGTGTCCGACACCGGAATCGGCATTAAAGAAGAAGACCTGGCTAAATTATTCAGCGAGTTTTTCCGCGTTGAGAACCAGATAAACCAAAACGTTAAAGGAACCGGATTAGGCTTAGCTTTAGCCAAGAAGATCGTCGAAGCGCATCAGGGAAAGATCTGGGTAACAAGCAAAATGAATGTCGGCACAACATTCTCCTTTACCCTGCCGATAAGAAGTTGAACGGATAATTTAGCAGCCGAAACAGCTGTGTGTTATAATCCATAAAAGACTGAGAGATATTAATGACTAAAACTAAAATACTAACAGTAGACGATGACCCCGATATCCTAGATGTCCTTGACCTGACCTTGTCCGAATTATATAAAGTATATCAGGCGAATAACGGGAAAGAAGCCTTGCAAATGGTACAGCAAGTGATGCCGGATTTGATCGTCTGCGACTATATGATGCCGATCATGAACGGACGGGAATTCTGCCGCTCTTTAAAAAAAGATATCCTTTTACGCCACATCCCCTTCATTATGCTAACCGGAAAAGGCGAAGTACAGGACAGAATAGGGGGCATTGAGGCCGGAGTGGATGACTACATGATAAAACCATTCGCTCCTAACGAATTACTGGCCCGCATCAAAATGATCTTAAGGCGCACCTCCAGCAGTTTAGACGCCAGCCCATTAACGCACCTTCCCGGGAACACCTCGATCATGGAAGAGCTGCAAAAATGCATTGATGAAAAAAAGCCTTTTGCCGTCGGATACGCCGATCTCGATAAGTTCAAGGCATATAACGATAATTACGGCTTTGAAAAAGGCGATGAGGTAATAAAAGAAACCGCCCGGATCATAATCAAAAGCGTCCGGGAAAAAGCGGGAGATAATTCCTTCGTCGGGCATATCGGAGGGGATGATTTCGTTTTTATCTCTCCCGACAGCCTATCCGATGATATATGCCAGGCGATAATCAATGATTTCGACCAGAAGGCCCCTGTTTTTTATAATGAAACAGACCGTAATGCGGGATTCATTATTGCCAAAGACCGGCAGGGAAAAGAAGAAAAGTTCGGCCTACTCTCCATTTCTATCGGAATAGTCAGCAACGCCTCTCAAGCGATAACCCACGTCGGACAGATAAGCGAACTCGGGGCGGAATTAAAGAAATTCGCGAAAAGTTTCGGAAAAAGCAATTTTGTCCGGGATCAAAGAAAGAAATAATTACTAGCTAACAGACCCCGCAGTCTTCCGGGCATTTTTTACAATCTTCAAAAGGGGGATTGCGCGAGTC
>JADFZM010000155.1 GCA_015232535.1 Candidatus Omnitrophota bacterium | reverse complement strand
GGCGCATATCAAGGCTTAAAAACCTCCGGCGGTGCTGTAGGGGTGGGCAAGGCGACTACAATAAGCGTAGTAACCAGCTTCATTTTGATTATTATTGCCGATTGCATATTAACCGGCATTTATTTCTTTTCTGATATGTGATTTATGGCCGATAAAGATATAGCGATATCAATAAAGGGTTTGACCAAGCATCTGGGCGGCCGCAAAGTCCTGGATGATATTTCCCTCGATATAAACCGCGGGGAGATATTCGTTATTATGGGCGGCTCGGGGCACGGAAAAAGCACTTTGTTGCGTAATATGACCGGCGCGGTTGTTCCCGATAAGGGCAAGATATATTTTAACGGCCAAGACCTATTGGCTCTAAGCCGAATCGATAGAGAAAAAATGCAAAGGCGTTTCGGGATGAGTTTTCAATCCGCGGCGCTTCTCGATTTCTTGACGGTCGAGGAGAATGTCAGCCTGCCTTTGATCGAGCATACCCGGCTTTCTACTAAGGTTATAAGTATTATCGCTCGGATGAAACTTAGCTTGGTCGGATTGCAGGGGTTTGAGAATTATTATCCTAATGAGTTATCAGGCGGAATGCGTAAACGCGCCGGCTTAGCCCGGGCGATCGCGATGGATCCGGAGATAGTTTTTTACGATGAGCCTACCGCCGGGCTGGACCCGGTAGTATGCGCCGTTGTCGACCAGTTGATATTGGATTTGACTAAGAAACTGAAATTGACTTCTATAGTTGTTACGCATAACATGGAAAGCGTCTTTCGTATAGCCGATAGGATAGCGATGGTTTATAAAGGAAAGCTTGAGGAGATTGGAAGCAGGGAAGACATCAGGAATTCTAAAAATCCGACAGTTCAACAATTTATTAAGGGCGAGCTGGAAGGCCCGATACAGATAACTTAAATGAAAATAAGATATTCTGGCAAAAGGTCACAGGCCGCAAGCCACAGGCCCATTCTAAATTTTAATGGCTTTATGTGACCTTATTTACACCCTGCGCTTATAATGTATGGCGCAGGTGTTCGTTAACTGCGAAGGAGAAAGCATGAAACTAAACAATGAGATTAAAGTCGGATTAATGGTCATGATCTGCCTGCTCATTCTGGCTTTTCTGACCATCAAAGTCGGGACATTTAACCTGAAAAAAGAAGGTTATTCTGTTTCGGTAATTTTTAAGAATGTAAAAGGCATCGAAACAAATTCGCCGGTTATGTTCAACGGGTTTGAGGTGGGATTGGTTGACAGCGTTAAGATAAATGACAACGGCGATAAAACCGAAATGGAGCTTGGTATTTGGCTGAAAAAAGATGCGCGGTTAAGGGAAGGGGTAATAGTAACGATAAAGAATTTGGGATTTATGGGTGAGAAATACATTGATTTTTCATCGGGCGAGAAAAGCGGGGATTTTCTTAAGCCGGGGGCTGTAATCATCGGCAAAGAACCGCCGGATTTCGAGAACCTGCTCGAAAAGGGAGAGGAAATAGCCGGGCATATAAACAATATAACGGTAAATATCGAAGAGCGGCTGGAAGTCAATAAAAAACAGATTGACGATATAGTGACAAACCTTAATTCTTCTCTGGGCAATATTAGTTCAATCAGCGGTAATATCGATGAGAGGTTAAAAGTAAACTCAAATAGGATAGATGAAATAGTCGCTAATCTCAATAAAGTGACGGTCAATCTGGAGGAGCTTAGCCTTGATTTAAAGGCTAATCCCTGGAAACTGTTGCATCGGGAGAAGACTAGGAAATAAGGGAATATTATAAAATTTGGAAGTTTAAGGCATAGTTTAATCGTAATAACCGGTTTTAAATGAAAGGGGAATTAAGTGAGAAAAGAGAATGGGGCTTTTTTAATAGCGGGAATTCTTGCGCTTTTTATTGCCGCCGAGATAGGGGCGGAGGATTTAGCTGTTTCTGAGGGGAAGAAAGTCAAGATAGATTATACTTTGACGATAGAAGGGCAAGCTGTTGAAACCTCAAAAGGCAAGGAGCCGTTATACTATACTCATGGCAGCGGGCAAATAATAAAAGGCCTTGAAGCGGCTTTAGCCGGGATGAAAGTGGGAGCGGAGAAGAAAGTTATTCTTGAGCCGAAGGATGCTTACGGAGAAATGCTCAATGAGGCGATAAAGGAATTCCCGATCGAGAAATTCCCTAAAGACCCGGCTCTTAAAGTCGGCATGGTTGTAGAATTCAATTCTCCCGACGGCAATGTTTTACCCGGCATTATCTGGGAAATTAAGGAAAAGACGGTTAACGTAAATTTTAACCACCCTTTAGCCGGAAAAAAGCTGGAATTTGACGTGAAGGTTATTTCAATCGAATAAGGTTTCTTAGGTTATATTTCCCCTCGAAGATAAGCTTTGCGTTTTCTCTCGGGGAATCTTTCAATAGCGTATCTTAACATAGTGCGGGGCATTCTTGAGTAATATTTCCTTAGGAATGCCTCCTCTTTTTTTATGTCCCTTTTGCCAGCTTCTCTTAACATCCACCCGACAGCTTTGTGGATCAAATCATGTTTGTCGTTTAACAATTTCGCGGATATTTTGAATGTCTCGGAGGGCTCGTTATTACGGATAAAGGCAAAAGTGGCGATAATAGCTATGCGCCTTTCCCAAAGATTTTTCGATCGTGATAATTTATAGAGTAAATTTTTATTTTTGTTTGCGAGGAATTCTCCGACTAAAGTAGGAGCAGAGAGGTCAACTAGGTCCCAGTTGTTGATAAAACGGATATTATTCAAGAATAAATGATGTATTTTTTTCTGGGCTTCGGCGGTGCCTTTATCGAACTGGATTTTCATAATAAACAAAGCTAATAGCCTCGCTTCATGTTCTTTGGATTTGAGCAATTTTTCCGTCTCAGTTAAAGGAAGATTCGCGTACGTTTTAGCAATCCGTCGCGTAACCGGAACCATAACTCCGATGAAAATGTCACCTTCGGCATATTGGCCCTTATCGGTCTTGAAGAACCTACGGAGCACTTGGGCTTTGTCCGAATTAGCGAAAGAAAGTAAAGTATTTTTAGCTGATTTAGACGTTAGTTTCATAAAGGGCATTAATATTCATAGTCATACAAATATATAAGTCTAGATTTATTTTCTAAAAACAGTATAATACGGCTTGAACAATCTTTAAATCAATTTTTATCAAACATTATTGACCATAAATGGCAAAAAAAGAATTTAAATATGTTTTTGGGCCCGTTTATTCCTGGAGGTTGGGAGTATCGGTAGGCATAGACCCGATATCAAATAAGGATAAAATTTGCAATTTTGATTGTGTTTACTGCCAGCTAGGCCCGACGAAAATCAAAACAAACGAGAGAAAGGTTTTTGTCCCGACGGAGGAAATAATAGCCGAAGTAAATTCATTCCCCGTAAAAGAATTTGATTATTATACTATTTCTTCGAGGGGAGAGCCGACTTTGGCCTTGAATCTGGGAGGCATAATCGCCGGAATAAAGAAAGCAAAGAAAGGCAAGATCGCGGTCATAACTAATTCTTCTTTGATGAACCGGGAAGATGTAAGAAAGGACCTTAGCCATGCGGATTTTGTCCTAGCAAAGCTTGATGCCGACGGGGAGAAGGCTTTCGAGAAGATAAACCGCCCGGATAAATCCATAAGTTTTAATGACACCGTCGAGGGAATCAAATTATTCCGTAATGAATTCCGAGGACGATTGGCTTTGCAAGTAATGTTCATAAACAATAATCGTAAGATAGCGGATTATATTGCTTTGATCGCCAAAGAAATCCGCCCTGATCAATTACAGGTCAATACTCCCTTAAGGCCCTCTGGCTGTAAGCCATTGAATATGAATGACTTACGACAGATATCGCAGCGATTTAAGGGGTTTCCTGTTGTTTCGGTTTATGATAAAACTCATAAAGATATTAAGCCGGTCAGCGACGGTAAGACAGCCTTGAGGCATGGAAATATCCGAAAACTTCGTCGAAAGAAGTAAAATAGAGAAAATACTATATATTGTGCAAAAAAAGGCTTGACATACAACATCTTGTGGGTATAATTAAAGAAGTAGTGAATTTCTC
>JADFZM010000154.1 GCA_015232535.1 Candidatus Omnitrophota bacterium | reverse complement strand
CTGTTTATAAATTTCATTCAATAATTCTTCGGAAGTACTGATACTGTTCGAACGCTCTAAGGCCTTTAATATCATGTTCAGAGCCTCCTGCTTTTTATACTGCAATTGAAGAAGAACCGACAAAGCTTCCTCCTTGATGTCCTGCGCAAAGTCGTCTTTAAAGGCTTCCGGGGGCTGGTCCTTGATCAGGCCGAATTTACCGACCTTTCCCTGCAATTTAGCGATGATCTCCTTCGCCCGCTGCATTCCGATCCCCGGCAATGTTTTTAAATATCCTAAATCTCCGCTATCTATGGCTCTTGTAATTTCGGGAATAGGCTTGTTCAGTGCCTTTATGGCTGCTTTCGGGCCTATCCCGGAAACGGTAATAAACTGCAGGAAGAAATCTTTTTCTATCTCGCTTAAAAACCCGACTAAAATAGGGACGGTGCTCGACTGCCCAACCTGAAGGTAATGATATGTTATCAGGCTCACTTCCCCTGCTTCGCTTTTTATCTCATCTATCCTACGTATAACGGATGAAGGGACCAAGATCTCATAATGAAACCCGTTATTTTCAATAACCAGGGCCTGTTCTTTTTTCTCAACCAGTTTTCCTTTTATCCGCGTTATCATCCGAGCCGTCCTTCTATCTGCGTGAATCCCAAAGCCAAAGCTAAAGCGTCGCTGGCATCAAGGGTTAGCTTTTCTTCATCCACTTTCAACAAATAGGCTACAACCCTCTTGGTCTGCACCTTGCTGGCATTGCCGTTACCGGTAACCGCTTTCCTAACCCTCTTCGGGCTTAACTCGCTAAGCCTGACTTTTTTTTGAGAACAAAGCAAGCAAATAACTCCCCGAGCATGCCCCATTATCGCTGCAGTAATCGGATGCTTATAATGAGCAAACAACTTTTCAAGAACAAGGACATCCGGCCGATAATTGTCTATTAATTCACCGACAATCGAGTATATTCGGCCAATCTTATCCTGGATCGGGCTTTTTTGTTTCGGCTCAATGGTTCCGGCCTCAAGCAGTTTATTTATATTTGACTCGAAATGAACTACTCCGTATCCGGTCGCTTTTAAGCCGGGATCGATTCCAAGGATAATCATTTTATGACGAAGAAATCTTATCCATCTCTTCCTCGGGAATGTCAAAGTTGGCGTAAACGTTTTGAACGTCTTCCTGATCCTCGAGCGACTCCATCAAATCCAGAAGCTGCTTAGCCTGATCACCGACAAGTTTTATATAAGAGCTCGGAACCATTGATAATTCTTCAGAAGCAATAGGTACATTTTTATCGTTTAAAGCTTTTTTTACCGCTTCATATGTGGCCGGAGAGCATGTTACTTCATGAAACGATCCGTCGGTTCCGATATCTTCGGCGCCGGCATCAAGGGCTATTTCCATCAAAGCCTCTTCGCTTATTTTGCTCTTTTCTATATTGATAACGCCTTTTTTGCTGAACAAAAAGGAAGTACTGCCCGGAGAAGCCATATTTCCGCTTTTCTTCGAGAGCAGATTCCTTATCTCAGCGGTCGTTCGGTTCTTATTATCCGTTAAACCGGCAATCAACATCGCAACACCGCCGGGGCCGTAAGCATCAAATGTGAATTCCTCATATATAACACCGGGAAGTTCTCCTGTCCCTTTTTTAACTGCGTTATCAATATTGGACTTTTGCATATTGATACCCTTAGCCCGGTCCATAGCAGTCCTTAAACGCGGGTTAGTGTCCGGATTTCCTCCGCTGGCTTTTGCCGCCGCGGTGATTTCCCGGATTATCTTGGTGAAAGCAGCTCCCCTTTTTGCGTCGGTAGCCGCCTTCTTATGTTTTATTGTTGCCCACTTTGAATGACCTGACATTTTAAATCCCTCCTAAATTTTCTGATTATTAAATATTGTAAGTTAAAAATTTAAAGCAAGCCAATAAGCCGAGTTCTGTTACCCGTAAAAACTTAAGGGCGATGGTTATTCGACTGACTTTAAAGATTGCTCTTTAAACTCTTGCGGCCTACCCGGGAATTATGACGAAACGGACCGTTTCGTATCCGCAAATAAGCGGTCTTCCCCTATTTGGCCTTGCTCCATGCAGAGATTGCTCGTTTCACCCCCCGCCTAAGGCGCGGTATCGTCACTGTGGCTCTAATCCTTCCCCTGTAAAAAACAAGGGCGGCCCGAATTAACAGGCTGCATCATCCTACGGAGCTCGGACTTTCCTCCCCACTTTTGTGAAAAAGCGGGGCAACCATCTTGGCTTGCTTTTTCAAAAGAGCTTTCGACGCTAATTTATCGGCGTCGACGTTTTTTTCCCTCGGTATATGCTTAATATCTATAAATTCAAAATTCTTAGCCAATTCCCGCACCTTATCGGCCAGGGCTTTGATATTTTCATTCTTGATTTTGTAACTCCCGGTAAGCTGTTTATAAACAAGCTCGCTGTCAGTATAAAATTTTAAGACGTTCCCTTTCAATTCAGCCGCTTCTTCCAGAGCGCATATCAACGCGCTATATTCGGCGACATTATTAGTCGCCGCTCCGATACATTTCGAGATCTCGGCGATCTTTTTGCCGTCTTCAATTATAACAACACCGATACCGGACTCTCCGGGGTTTCCTTTTGATGCCCCGTCGACAAATATCTCGTAGGTTTTCTTCAAATCTCATCCTCGGAGTAAATAATACGCGAGCAGATCTCGCAACGCACTATTTCCTCGTTTAGCTTAAGCAAGTTCAATACCTGTGATGTAACGCTCATAAAACAACCCGTGCACGTCGAATTTCTTATAGGAACTATCCCCAACCCTTCCTTGTGCTTCATAATCCGCTCGTAAATACTTAAATATTGTTTATCTATCCCCGGGGCTATTTGATTGCGCTGTGCTTCCACCTCGTTTAGGCGTGATTGTATCTCTTTAATCCTGTCTTCTATTTTCTTTTTTTCGCCTAAATATAATTTTTCTTTATCGGAAACAACCTGTTTTTCCTTATCGACCTCGACGATAACTGCATCGCTTTCATCGAAAGACATAAGTATTTTTTCCTCGACTATAGATTTATCGGCCTTTATATGCTCTATTTCGCTCAGCTTTGCCGCATACTCTTTGTTGGTCTTTAGCTGGGATAGCTGGCTGTTGGTTTTCAATATCTGTTCTTCCTTCGACTTTAGATCAAGCTCCAAATCTTTCCTTTTTAGCTGCAGTTTTTTCAGATTCTCTTCCAGTTCTCCCAAAAGCTTTTTTTTACTTTCGAAATCATCCCGGAGATTCTGCAAAATACCGGGCATTTCCTCGAGTTCCTTATTAAGGATATAAATCTCTTTGTCAAATTTCTGTATTTCAACAAGCTTGTTTAGCTGAGCCGCAATTTCCGTATTTGCCACTTCCGCCTATCCTTTTTTAATATTTTATAAATGGGCACAGAAGGACTCGAACCTTCGGCCTCTGCCATGTGAGGGCAGCGTTCTAACCAGCTGAACTATGCGCCCCTTTTTAGCAAATTAAGTTTACCTGGGCCCGCAGGGACTCGAACCCCGGACCAATTGATTATGAGTCAACTGCTCTAACCGACTGAGCTACGGGCCCAAATTCACATCAAAATAAAGAAATTCCCCCAAATTTTGCCCTTAAGCATAGCATACTGGTTACCTCTTTTCAATTCTTTTTATTAAGCAATACCGATATGCTAGAAGAGACGGAGAAAAAAAGGCTTTTTACTTAGTAATGACTACTTTAGACCTTGCGGATGGCCGAACACCTTTGTAAGTCAGTGCATAAGAACCATAAATCTCGAATTCTTTAGGTTCGATATAGCTTCCGGCTACAAAAGACTTTCTAATAGATTCCCCGGACTTAACAATAATCTGCTTGGCTTTTTGGACAGCTTCCTTATCGTATTTCTGAGCGCCCCAGGGAGCACCGTCAAAAATAAAATAAACTGTGTCGTTGTTCAGCTCTTTAAAATACAGATTATGGTTAGACTTATTAGTTAAAATAACGGCGAATTCTATGTTCTCCCCAACCTTAAATGATTCTTTAGCCGGGTATATTTCCATCTTGTAGGGACTATACTTTTGCTGAAAAT
>JADFZM010000153.1 GCA_015232535.1 Candidatus Omnitrophota bacterium | reverse complement strand
TGCCTTTTGTTTTATTCTTCACGTCGAGGAAATAACGGCTGTCGGTGATATAAACAGCCTCCTTGCGGGTGACCAAAAGCCAGGACTCTTCGCTTTTGTACTCGCAAAGGTAAGTTATATTGGAATCATTTGTTATAAGGAGTGCGTCAATAGAGGAGGCATCGAATGTTGCCTTTAGCTTTATAAGCCGGGAATTCATAAGTTATATATAGAAAACGCGTGATTTCTAAGTTAAGTTCAATCTCGACTAAGCCTCTTTTATCGTCGAAATATCATACCCTAAGGCGGTACAAAAAGCTTATTTGGCTTCGCCTTTGATTAAATTGATGGCTGCCTTTAGCCCTAGATAATAGCTTTCGGCCCCGAACCCACTAATCTGCCCGTGGCTGACAGGAGCGATAAGAGAGTTGTGCCGGAATTCTTCCCGGGCATAAATGTTTGATAAATGGATTTCTACCGCCGGGATATTTACCGCCGCGATAGCATCCCTTATCGCAACGCTGGTATGAGTATAGGCGGCAGGATTTATCAAAATCACCGCTATGCCGCCTTCTTTGGATCTTCCGATCTTATCAACAATCTCGCCTTCGTGATTTGATTGGATGATTATCAGCTCAATATCGTTCTGTTGGGCAACCTTCAAGAGAGTTTTGTTTATTTCATCTAGGGTTACTTTTCCGTAAATATTGCTTTCTCTTGTACCCAAAAGATTTAAATTAGGCCCGTGTATAACCAGGATTTTATTCATCTTTCCTCCGCGAATAATTAGCTTTAATTCAAATTCTCTGATTCGTCGACCAGCATAACGGGTATATTGTCTTTGATCGGATACTTCCTTTTGCACTTCAAGCAGACGATCTTATCCTCTTGCTGAGCGACATCTCCCCGGCAAGCCGGGCAAGCGAGGATTTCCAAAAGGTCTTTATCCAGCGGTTTTGTTTTCATTGTTTGAAACCTCGATAAAATTTACCTGTAATTCGTAAATAGTAGATTGGAGCAAATCGTCTTCTTCCCGGGTTAGGTTATTTCTTGTTTTGTCCCTTAGCATTACAAGAGTGTCTATTATCAGCTTGGCTTGGTTCAAGTTTTTCTGTGACTCTTGGGTTATCGGGTTCGGGAGGACGCCTAAAAATATCATACCCTGATACCCCAGGCTGGTTATATAGCTAATGAAATTCAAATCAAAGTTCCCCACCGCGTCCTCATTATTCAAATTACTACCGAGGCCTTCGTTTAAACTTTCGGCCGAATTGCCTTTTTCAGGGTCGGCTTTTTCTTTCCATGATTCGTCGATGAATTTTTCTCTGTCCATGCCTTCCTCTCTTAAAATACTTGCGCAAATATGTTATAGAATATCATCGAATATTATTATTGTCAATCAGAATGAGCCCGTTATCCCGGCGCTAATTCTCGTCGGAAAGCGCATTATAATACGCTTTTATTTTACCTGGAAAACGATCGTGATATTATAAGGTAATTCGGGAAGGTTAAACTCTGAATCCGCAGGGAATTTGCCGAAAAAACCGACCTCTTTGATGCACCGCACAGCCAAATTCTGCATGAACTGAGATCCCTTTGTCCGCTCCGGTAAAAGTTTTACTTCCTTTAGCTTGCCGTCCGAGGTAACGACAAAAGCCAAGGAGACCTCCGCCGAGGCGAATTCCGGGTGGTCAACATACCGGTAGGCCTGCTTTTGTATGCTCAGTTTTATCTTGTCCTGATAACCCAGGTAACTCGGATTAGTTATCTTCTCCGATGAGAACATGGGTATCGATATTTTCTTGCTGCTCTCCAGCGGGCTTATCCGAGGGGATTCCTTTTTATCAAGAGCGAAGTTGCGGGTCATCTTAGAGATATCTTTTATGTTCTGTTGCTCCATAAAAGGCAGAAGCCCGTCTTTTTTGGCGATCATTTTAATTTCTTTGCTTTGCTCCTTCTCATCCTCGATCTTGGGGGGCTTTCTTTTCTCTTCATCGGGCAAATGCGCCCTTTTTTTATTCTCCGGCTGATAAACCACCTCGATCGGCCGGAAATATTTCTTAACTTCCTTTATCCGGGTAAACGAAAAATACCCCAATGCCAGAGAATGCACGAGCAAAGACAAAAGCAAAGACATGTAAAAAATATAATTATCCATGGGATAGTTTTTGAGCGGGATTAATTCTTCTTGAATGCCTCTCGAAAATAATAGCGAAAAAAACGGAAAGTATCTTTGAGCGGCCTAATTTTGCTTTCTTCGCCCTGATAAATAGTCCTTATCTTCACCGAATGAATACGGAATTTCTTTTTGCTCAATTGCATCAACATTTCGGTCTCTATTTCAAAATCGTCTGAGTATAGCTTAAGATCTTTTAAAGCCCTTTTGCTTAAATAGCGGTAACCGCACTGGGTGTCAGGAATATGTTGCCGGCAGGAAAGCGATATTATCAAGCTCATAAATTTGTTGGTCAGAAACCTTATAAAAGGCATATCCTTAGTCTCCTCCATACGGTTCCCGACGATAATATCCGCCGCGCTATTTTCGGCCAGGCTTCTAAATGAGTCTATATCGGATGCATCATGCTGGCCGTCGCCGTCCATTGTAATAACCCCGTCGTAAGTTTTATCTTTAGCGTAATTAATGCCCTCCCGCAAAGAGAACCCTTTTCCCTGCCTTTTTGAGTTTCGGAGGACCTCAGCTCCTTTTTGACAAGCTATTTTCCCGGAATTATCATCAGAGCCATCGTCGATTACAACCACATCCAGGCCTTTTTTCTTTATGGCTTCGACAACCATCCCTATATTCTTTGACTCATTATAAACAGGTATTATAGCGAGTAATTTCATTGTGCCCAGAACTCCCTAAACATCAACCATTGCGTCGGATTTTCCCTTATTTTTCTTTCCAGCGATAATACGTATCTGCTCATTAGATCCTTAACAGAGCTTTCTTTGTCCAAAGCCTCATCAGGATATATAGGCCTTTCGATGGATAATATAAATTTATCTTCTTTTTCCCTTAACAAATAAGCCGGGATAATAGCCGCTTTTGTTTTATAGGCAAAAAAAGCGGCACCTTTGGGTATCTTGGCCTTCCGTCCCAGAAAATCCATAAGTTCCCCCTCGGGAGTGAAGTCCCTCTCTGCGACAATCGCTAAAATCTTATTTTCTTTCAAAAGCTTTAGGCATTGCCTCGGGGCATCCTGGGTCGAGATAACTCTCAAGCCCTTCGACTCCCTTTGTTTATTAAAGAATTCGTTTACCAATCCAGATTTGTGCGGCAAAGCGACAACATTCAAAGGGTACCCGAGGAGGCTCATGAATGCCGCTCCCAGTTCCCAATTCCCGATATGGGCTGTTACTATTATACCTCCCCGCCCCCGCCGCAAAGCCTCATCGAGATAATGCACATTCTCGCATTTAACGTTGCTCTTTAAGAAGGCGGCGTCGTATGTCTTACGCATTTTCAGGAATTCAACTATATAAATCCCGAAGTTGCGGAAAACATCCTTTACCGGATAATAAAGATTAACGCCTGTCCCTAATATCTGGCGCAAATTATTCCTAACCGCTCGTCTATCCCGAAAATAAAATATATAATGAAGGTAAAAAAGGAAGCGGGATATAGCATAAGCGATCCTCCGCGGAAGGTTCTCCGCTAAAAAAGCTCCTATCTTATAAACCACAAACTGTAACATCTGCCTCCTTTAATCTTTGCTGCCTTAACTTTGCTCGCTGCTTAATATCAGATTACATATCTTCTCAGTCGCGCGGGGTTTCGAATTCTTATAAGCGGCTTCGCTCATTGAAAGCATCCTTTCAGGAGACCGGAAAAGAAGCTCCACCTCTTCCCCAAGATCGGTCGCATCATCAACTCTGATAGCTATCCCTTTTTGAATAAGAAAATCGGTGTTCCGCATCTCCTGGCCGGGGAGAGGGTTGACTATAACCATCGGCAAACCCTTCGCCAGCGATTCGGAGGTGGTCATACCGCCGGGTTTGGTTATTATAAGATCGGCAACCTCCATCAGCTCGCTCACGTTTTTAGCATACTCAAAGATTAATATCTTTTTCTCGGATTTGGTGGCCTGCTTCTGAAGC
>JADFZM010000152.1 GCA_015232535.1 Candidatus Omnitrophota bacterium | reverse complement strand
CTACTTTTGCTGCTTTTCGCTCTTACCGTTTTTCATTCATTTTGCGAAAGAACCTCCTTCTTTTTTAAACACAAACTTAATAAGATCAACCAACTCTCGGCCATTAAAAGGTTTTTGCAAAAAACCCACAGCCCCCAACTTTAAAGCTTGCTCTCTCAAACCGCCATTTTTATAAGCAGTAATAACAATAACCGGCCTTTGGGATCCGGATTTAATCATCCTCTGTATAGCTTCCCACCCGCTCAGTCCCGGCATGTGAATGTCCAGAATCAAGCAGCCCTGGGCGCTATTCGGGACAGCGCTAAAAAAACTCTCCGATGAAAGAAAAGTGTCCACTACAAACCCAAAAGACATCAACAAAAGTTTTAGAGCACGGCATATTGATTCATCATCATCCACAATGTAAACTTGTTTATTACCCATATTCACGTTCCAACCCTTCTTTTGGTCTAATTCTATGCCTCATCAAAAAAGAATCAATTGTACCGAGGTATAACCGTTGTTGCCCCGAGGGGGGAAAAACGTTTGCTTATTTAGCATCTTGGGCCGAGGGATCCTCCTGAAGCAGGAGTTCAAGTATCCGGTTCCATTGGCTCATTTGAGCCCGTGTTAGAACTTTGCTTAAGTTAGTATAAAGTTCAGAATCTAAAGGTGCCGACTGAGCCTGAGTAAGCCCCTGAGTTAACTGCGGAGTAATTTTTTGGCGTTTAGCCATATTCTCATCAATAATTATTTTAACTTTAGCAAATTGCTCCTTCGTCAAATTCAACTCTGCTTGTATCTTGGCAACAATATGTTCTGTGCTGGGCCATTCCTGCGCATTAGCAGCTACCCATAAAACAAATATTGCGATTAAAACGTAGATGACTGTTTTCCTTTTCATGAAATTCCTCCCTTTCTTATTACTCATTCACCAACTATTGCAATCCTTAATCATCCAATAAATAATACCCGGTGATTAATGAGAAATACCTGTAACTTGAGCGGGTTAGCTGTGCGGTCTCATTATGGAGAGAAAATGGGCAGAATCAATTGTACCGAGGTATAATATACCCTTTTAGATAACGTTTTCGACGGAAACCAGGAACTCAGAATGGCTACTGGCTGGAAGAGATGAGCCCTGCTTTTTGGGCGAAATGGATAAGTTCTGTTACGGTTTTAGCTTGCATCTTCTGCATGACACGAGCCCGGTGAACCTTGATAGTCTGCAAGGCAGTCCCGCGCTTTGAAGCAATCTGCTTGCTCAACATCCCGTTGGCCACTAAACGGAAAACTTCAAACTCTCTAGGTGAGAGCGTCTTAATGTGCCGCCGGATCCTTGCTATTTCGGTTTGTTCTTTATTATATGTTTTACTTTTTGAAATTGCCCGGTTAATGGCAGCTAAGAGGTCTTTGTCCGTAAAAGGTTTTGGCAGGAAATCTATGGCTCCCCCTTTCATCGCTTTTACGCTTTTAGGGATATCTCCGTGCCCGGAAATAAAAACAATCGGAATAATAAGGCCTCGGGCTGCCATTGTCTCCTGCAGAACAAGCCCGTTCATATTAGGTAATCGCAAATCCAACAAAAGGCAGGAGGTGACTTTAGGATGCTTAAAAGCTAAGAATTTTACTGCCCGCGTAAACGTCTCAACATTAAATCCGTGTGATTTTAACAATAAAGACAGGGCCTGGCATACAGAGGCATCGTTGTCAACGACATAAATCATCGGCCGTTTGATAGTCATACCGCATCCTTTTTGTCCCGAACCCTGCTTTCCTTCTTCCGGCGCCCGGGATTCCGCGCCAAAACCTGCGGTCATGGCGCCTTCCCAACAGGAAGAGTAAAATAAAGAGTTGCCCCTCCGTCAGGATTATTCTTAGCTTCCAACCGTCCCCCGTGGGCTTCAACAATGGAACGGCTAATGGACAGCCCCATACCTAAACCGTCTGACTTACTGGTAAAAAAGTGCTTGAAAATTTTACCTATATCCTGAGAAGGAATACCGCATCCGGAATCCTTTACCTCCACGATAATCGTGTCAATATCCTTAAGCGCGGTGCGAATCAATATCTCTCGCAAGCTATGGTTTCCCTCCATCGCGTCTAAACTGTTACTGATAAGATTCAAGAGAACCTGTTGTATTTGTATTCTATCGCCGAGTATGCGAGGAAGATTCGCGGTTAAATCGGTTAGAATTACTTTATCCCTCACAATAACATCTGTCCCGATGAGAACAACTGTTTCGTTAATGAGCAAGTTAATATCAAACGGCTCAATCGAGGGAGATCCTTTTTTCAACAAAGCCCGTAACCGCCGGATAACCTCGGTCGCCCTATGGTCATCATCGATTATGTACTGAAGAATTCCCTTTATTTCGGATTCTCGGTCAGCAAGCATACGCTGGGCAGCTTGAGCATAAGATAGAATAGAGGTTAATGGTTGGCTTATCTCATGCGCCAAGGACGAGACAAATTCCGCGAGCTTTCCCACCCGAGTAACATGTAAAATTTCCTCGCGCTGTTCTTTAACCTCTAAGTCCATTTTCCTTATCAATGTAACGTCGGTCTGAATACCCACATAATGGGTAACGCTGCCGTGCGAATCGCGCACCGGCGCAATACGCAATAAATTCCAATATTTTTCGCCATCCTTGTTAAAACTGAGCATTTCCCCATTAAAACTTTTACCTTCTTGTATCCTGTTTTTTATTTCCGAAATAAGACGAGAATCGGCACTCTTTCCGTAAACTAAAAAATAATTTTGTCCCAGTATATCCTTCCCTTCATAGCCGGTCATCTTATTAAACGATGGGTTTGAATATATAACAGGAAAACTGGGCTTTTGGGCATCAATAATAAAGATACCATCCGCTGTCGCTTCCATCGCTTTAGTAATAACATTAATCTGCTCTTCGGACCGCTACTGCTTATTTACCTCTTCCCTTAATTGTCCGTTTTTAAACTTTAACTCTTCCGCTTGATGGCGAACCTTATCTTTCAGATTATTACGAATTGCGCCTAAAGAAGAAACCCTTCGTTTCAAATCATTCTTCTTATAGCGAATTTCTTTTTCCAAAAATCGCTTTTTTGTTTTCTTTCTTCGGTTAATAGTTAAGAGTTTTCCTCTTTTTTGCGGAGTTCGCAGTTTTTGCTTATGGCCAAAACCTGGTTTATTTATCTTTTTCATTTTACTGTTTCTTAATTCTTTTTTCTTAACAGCATTATATCGCAAACAAACCCCCCCTGCAATTTATAATACTCCGAATGAAAAGAAGTAAAGCCCCGGATGCAATTAAGGCATTTATTAATAAAATTAGAAAGTAAATTTACTATTTATCACCATCAAGAAGCTTAAAATAACTTTCCTCAATTGGCAAGCCTAATTCTTTAGCTTTAACGGCATCTTCTAAAGCCCGAGAATTTTCACCCATTTCCTTATAAAGGTAGGACTTTTTAATGTAAATCAAAGGATTTGACGGCTCTAGATAAAGGGCCCGATCATAATCAGCCAAGGAAGCTGAATAATTCTTAGTTGACATATAGGCAAAAGCACGGTTCAAATAGGCTTCCGTATAATTCTTTTCAAGATTTATCGCTTTATCGAAATCATTTAAAGCTGACTCACTATTTCCCATCAGGCCATAAACAATGCCCCGGTTATTGTACCCTATCGCCGATTTCGGATAAATTTCCAACAGAAAATCAAAATCCTCCAAAGCTGAATTAGTTTCTCCCAACCGGGCCTTTAATATCCCTCGGTTGATGCGCGGCTCGGCCAAATAAGGGCTCAAGGCGATACTTTTATCAAAATCCGCCATCGCCTCTTTAATTTTTCCTTTTAACTTAAAAATCATTCCCCGGTTATTATAGATTTCGGCATAATTTGGATTAAGCTCTAAGGCTCGGTTGAAATTAGAAAATGCTTTTTCCGTATCGCCGGAAGCAAAATAAGCCATCCCTAAATTATAGAAACCTTTAGATTTCAGAGGAGATTTTGCGGTCACATCCTTCCAGAGGATTATTTCATTCTGCCAAACCTTATTCCTCTGATAAGTTCCAAAAGCATAAACAGCTATGACCAGTAAAAATATTGCGAAATACATT
>JADFZM010000151.1 GCA_015232535.1 Candidatus Omnitrophota bacterium | reverse complement strand
TCGGCGGAAAAGAAAGTGAACTGCTTTTCTTTACCCGATGCGCCCTTAAGGTTGTCTTTAATGTCGTTGTTTAACTCCAGACGGGTGAGTATCTGCCTCGCGCGGGAGATGATTTTATTGGGCAATCCGGCCAGCTTCGCGACGTATATCCCGTAGCTGTCATCGCTGCCCCCGGGGATTATTTTGTGGAGGAAAATGATCTCATCCTTCCATTCTTTTACCGCGACATTATAATTTTTGACTCCCGGAAAATGCGATGATAAGGCGGTCAGCTCATGGAAATGAGTGGCGAAAAGCGTCCGCGCTTTCGTCGCGGCTAAATGCTCGGCCAGCGCCCAGGCCAGGCTAAGTCCGTCAAAGGTGCTTGTCCCCCGTCCGATCTCATCGAGGATAACGAGGCTTTTCTCGGTCAGATTATTAAGGATGTCGGATGTTTCGTTCATCTCGACCATAAAGGTGCTTTGCCCTCGGGATATATCATCGTGCGCTCCGATACGGGTAAAGACCTTATCAACAATCCCGACGGTGGCCGATTTGGCGGGAAGGTAACATCCGGCTTGAGCCATGATGACCAAAATAGCGGCCTGGCGGATATAAGTCGATTTTCCCGACATATTAGGCCCGGTTAAGATCAAAAGCTGATTTTCCGCGCAATCGAGAAAGGTATCGTTGGGGGTGAAATTGCTCTCGGTTGTCCTTTCGACAACTGGGTGGCGCCCGTCTTTTATGTCTATAGTGTCATTGTCCGTGACCTTGGGCAAACTGTATCCCGGGAATAAAGATACAACGGCAAAAGAAAATACGCAGTCGATAGTCGCTATGTTTTCGCATAGCTCGTGCAAGAGAAGGGAAGCCTTAAGCACCTCATTTTGCAGCTCGAGTATAAATTGTTTCTCGAGGCTGATTATCTTTTCTTCGGCATGCAGGATCTTCTCCTCGTAGCTTTTGAGCTCGGGGGTTATGAAGCGCTCGCCGTTAACAAGGGTTTGCTTGCGGATATAATCCTGCGGGACGTTTCTAAGGTGCGTATTAGTTACCTCTATATAATAGCCGAATACCTGATTGAATCCTACTTTAAGTGAATTGATGGATGTCCTTTTTATTTCCCTTTCCTGAAAATCCTTAAGCCATAAACGGCCGTTCTCGCGGATGTTTTTTAGGTCATCCAGCTCAGAGGAAAAGCCTTTTTTTATCACTTTTCCTTCGCTATGGGATAAAGGCATTTCTTCGTTTACGGCTTTATCGAGCATAGAGCGCAGTTCGGGGATATCGGTTACCGTGAAAAGAGGGTTTTTTAAACGGAATGCGGAAAGGGTCTCCGAAAGAGAGGGGATAAGCATAAGGGTGTTTCTTATCGCCAAAAGGTCTTTCGCCTGGGTATATCCGCAGCTTAAACGCGAGATATTTTTTTCGATGTCCGGAATTTGCTTGAGCAGTTCTTTCAGCTTTTTTTGCGTTAAGGCATCCTCTCTTAGGAGCTTGACCGCGGCTTGCCTTTCTTCTATCAGCTCGACGGACTTTAAAGGATGCAGGAAAATAAAGTTTAGCTTTCTTCTTCCGAGCGCGGTTTGGGTATTGTCTAATGTTTTAATAAGCGAATCGAGCTCAAGGCCGCGGTGGGCGGCCGGCGAAATATAAACGAAGTCATCGTCGATATATAAAGATATTTTATCGATATGCTTAAGGGGCTGCTTGTTCATCTGCTTCAAATATTCCAAAAGCGCGCCCGTCGCTGAGACGGCCGATGGTTTGTCCTGCAAGCCGAAGGAGTGCAGGTTGCGCACGGCAAAGTGCTCGCAAAGCGACTTTTGGGCTATGTCGGGGTTGAAACACCAGTCGGAGAAATCGCTTAACGCTATATTCCTTGGCCTTATAAGCGAATGCTGAAAAAGCTTTTTAATGATATCGGCATAGGCCTCGGGGAAAATGCATTCGGCGGCCGGAAGCCGCGAAATAATTTCTATCAGCTTATTTTCGCTTAACGGGAATTGATTCGCTTGAATAGTTCCGGTTGAGGGATCGATGAAAGCGACTCCTACTTCCTTGGCGTTGGGGCAAAGGGACAATAGAACGCGCGATTTGTCCGTACTCTCATCGAGGAAAGTTCCGCCGGTAATTATGCGGACAATATCTCTTTTAACGATGCCCTTCGCTAAGGCCGGGTCTTCGAGCTGTTCGCATATGGCCACCTTGCGCCCGAAGCCGATAAGCCGTGCGATATAATTTTCCGCGGCGTGAAAAGGGAAGCCGCACATCGGAATCTTGCCCGAGGGGCCTTTGCCGCGGGAGGTCAGGACCAGATCCAGAAGCGAGGAGGCCTCTTTCGCGTCCTCGAAGAACATTTCGTAAAAATCGCCCAGGCGGAACAAAAGGATGCAGTCTTTATGCTTGTCCTTTATCGAGTGATACTGCTTCAGCATGGGGGTGGGTGAATCCATAGTGAGGTATTTATAGCATAAAAGATTATAAAGTTAAAATAAAAAATGTTTCAAGGGGCGATGGCGTAGGCCGCCCCGATACCTTCTGAGTTTTGGCCTCTGGAGCGCGTTAAGGCAGAGACCTTGTCGCCGGCCCCGTCGAATGTTATACTTCCTCGTGGTTATCAATAAGAATAAGATGCTTAGATTTTGTAAAAAGTTTTATGGAAACTATGTATAAAAGGGATTAGGGATATGAAATATTTCCCTCCCCCGCGAAGCGCGGGGAGGGCGGCCATCGAAGATGGCCGGGAGGGGGTGTTGACGGTAATCCCCCCACCTAACCTCCCCCACTCTTTCGCGGGGGGAGGAAAAATCCAGAAGCAGAACTTTTTGAGAATATTTAAAGTAACTTTTGACAATACGGATATTTAGTAGAGGAGGAAACATGAGAAACACATTAAAGATGCATACGCTTATTTGGTTATTCATTATATTTGGTTTTGCCTTTTCCCCCGCGGTTGAGGCCGCAGAAAGAAATTATCCGGCGCAATTCTTAGTCGAGATAGGGAAAAGCGAGCTTAAAAAAGGCAAGCTTAACGATGCGGTACATGAGTTCAGCAAAGCGCTCATGGTAGACCCGGAAAATAAGGAAGCCAAAAAGCAGCTTGAGAAGTTGGGGTTCAAAGAAGGCTTATATTCCCCTTCAGTAACAACCGCCTCGAAATTGATCGTCGCCCATAAAGCTCTTGCTTCAAATCAGGATGTAATTGATAAAGCCCTTAAAGAAAACGAAGACATGAAAAAAGAATTGCTCTCGCTTAAGACAGAGAGGGAGAAGTTTCTAGCGTCTAAAATGGAAATAATCGAATCTTCCAAAGGGGATGCTTACCGCGAGATAGCCGAACAAATAGATCGCAACCTTACGGGCCTTAACCCGGAGAAGTATAAGGAAGCTGTTTTAAGCAATTTGCGCTATGAGGATAAACTTTTCAGGATGATAAAAAAATACGATTCCCTCAAGGCGGACTATAAACGCACATATGCCCATCAAGATAAGCTTATCAGCGTGCTTGAGGATTATTTGTCTTTGCGGGAAGAAAGTTTGAATGATTCCGCTGACCGGCTTGTCGCTAAAGAGATTGACCTATCCCGCCAAGTTACTGAATTGATAAAGCAGGCCGAAGTCTTGGATGCAATGCTCAACTCTCTTATGGAATCAGGCTCAAAAGAAGGGGAGGGGCAGGCGACTGAAGATTACCAAATAAAGGCCAAAGAGATAAAAAATAACCTTATAAAAATGCAAGAAGAGATCGCCTTTAGCCTTGCCGAAGCCCAAAGTAAGAAAAACATCCATAAAGGGTTGGAGCACAAGGATTTATTTACGAAAGAGATTTCCATGCTTAGGCCGTAAGGGGAGCTTAGTCTAAGAAATAACTTCTAATAAATTTGACAACTTTTACCCTTAGCCCGGATTAATAAAATCCGGGCTTTTCCTTTCGCGGAATCATCGTAAGCTTAGAGTTGCCAATAGATAATGCTCATAGCAAAGTGAGCCTCAAGCAAATAAAACCTCTTTAAAATTCCCGCCATTCTTTTACACTATGCGGGCTTTTCGACGAGAAAAATAGTTTTCGGCGATCGATAAAAAATTGTGTCATATAAACTTGTCAAGCCAAAATAGAAATGTCCTAGTTTTACCAAAATAGAAATGTCCTAATTT
>JADFZM010000150.1 GCA_015232535.1 Candidatus Omnitrophota bacterium | reverse complement strand
CTTCCAAGGCAATCGTATTTATCGTCTGGCCTTTATACTCCTCCTTTTTAAAATCCACGTTATTCTGCTTTGCGATCATTCCGGCAAAGAATTCCGCTGCCTTTGCCTTGGGGTTGATTCTGGTTACAAAAACCATGTTGCTCAAAACATCCTGCAAGCTATTCAAAATTGCTAAGCCGTCCATGCTAAAGATGTCAATATAGTCCAGTTTTGCCGGATAAACCGCGATTGCTATTTCCCGGCTTAGGAAATTATCCAGTATAGCCGCGGAGCCGGGATCGCTCATTCCTTTAACTACTTGATTAAAAACAGCATACTGCGCGGCAAAATTTTTATCCGACCGGGCCAACTTTTCGAAATCTATATTTTTTAGATCAGCCCATATTTTGGTCGCACCCAAATACTCCAAGGCCTGCTTTATCCCAGAGGCTTTGATATAAAACAGGGGGTCGGAAGGAACAATGTCTTCGACCGCCAGGGGCTTGGGAGCCATTTTTATAAAGATGAAAGAACCGGCGGCTAAAACTGCCAGGCACAGTAAAATAATGACCAAATTCTTCATATCATTCCCCTTTTTTATAAAAATTAAATAAGTTAACCGCATTATCGTTCAATTGCCTCAAAGCTTGACCTTCCTCGATATTTTTTATGGCGCAAAATAAGCGCAAAGTTTTCCAAACATCTTTAGGCTGGGCGCTGAAAGACGCTTCCTCTCCTTGACCTTTATAGAAAACAGGTGAATCGGTTTCTATAATGGTTTGTTCAACGGGAGAATATTTCACCGCCTCCTGTGATTGCGGGCTGTAAGCAAGCGCCGGAGTGGCCGAGATAAAATACCCGGCATCCAGGATTTCTTTTAATACATCCAACGGCCCGCTATACCAGTGGAAAACGCCTCTTTTTACTCCGCTTGCTTTTATCAAATCCAAACAGTCCCTCCAGGCTCCGCGCGAGTGTACCGAAACCGGCAGATCCAATTCCCTCGCCAAATCTAATAATCTAACAAATATCTGCTTCTGCTGTTCTTTTTTATCTTTATCTCTTTTAACCCAATTATACCAATAATCAAGCCCGATTTCTCCGATAACGCTTATATCGTTTTTATTTTCTTTAATAAGCCCTACACATTCCTCAACCTGAGCTTCTTCACTCTTTGAAGGATGAATCCCGCAAGCGACATATATTTCAGGCGCGGAATAACGTTTCTTTATTTCCAAACTTTCCCGTGAGGAAACTAAATCCTCGCTTACCGCTAAAACCGCTTCGACATTCTCCCTGACAGCTTCCCGTAGGACAAAATCAAGATTTTCCGTGTGATTTAAATGGGCATGGGTATCAATTATTCTTTTCACTGGGGCTCTCAAGTATAAAAGTTACCGGGCCGTCATTGGTCAGCTCAACATCCATCATCGAGGCGAATTGTCCGGTTTGAACTTTAAAATTCTTCCGGCGAAGTATTTCAATGAAATAATTATATAAATCTTCCGCCATCTTTGGCTCTGCCGCCGCATCAAAAGAAGGCCTGCGGCCTTTTTCGCAATTACCGTGCAGGGTGAACTGGGAAACAACCAGGAAATCCCCCTTGGACTCAGAAATCGACAGGTTCATTTTACCGTCTTTATCCTCGAAAATCCTCAATTCAGCGATCTTATCTGCCAGATAATCCGCATCAATATTTGTGTCTTGCTTCCCGACACTTAAAAGGACAAGGATCCCCGCTTGGATCTCCCCGGTAATGCGGGAATCGACGGTAACCTTGGCACGGCTGACTCTTTGGATAATAGCTTTCATATTTATAACACTTTTGTTATTTGATTATATTTAGTTGTTAAAATCCGGTCAACTAATATAAATATTAACTTATAAACCGATCATTTAAACTAACTTAATTGACATACATCTGCGAATATGATACAAACAACCATTATGAAATTAACTGATGTTTTAAAGAATGCGGATTTTCCCCAAGCCGCTATAGATATATTCGATACTTTCGGGATCAAAGAACTTTACCCTCCCCAGGCAGAAGCTATTAATAAAGGCATTTTAAAAGGAAATAACTTACTTTTATCGGTCCCGACCGCCGCCGGAAAAACCCTAATCGCGGAGTTGTGCATGATCAACTCCATCCTAAAAAATAACGGCCGCTGCCTTTATATCGCGCCTCTTAAAGCCTTGGCATCCGAGAAATACCATGATTTCACTAAGAAATATTCGGATCTGGGCATTAAAATCGGCTTATCAATAGGGGATTATGAGAGCTTTGATAAACACTTGAACACCTATCATATCCTGATCGCGACCGCCGAAAAAGTCGACTCGCTTTTACGCTCTAAGGCCTCCTGGCTTATAAATTCCCTAACCGTGGTTATTTTAGATGAGATTCATTTTATTAACGACGGCGAACGCGGCCCTGTTCTTGAGATCCTTATCGCCCGCATCAAACAATTGAACCCAAAAATCCAAATCCTGGGATTAAGCGCTACCGTAAAAAACGCCTCCGAACTCGCCGCTTGGCTCAAGTCTGATTTCGTTAAATCCTCCTGGCGGCCGATCCCCTTAAAAGAAGGCGTTTATTATAACTCGCGGATAAATTTCAACGGCTATGCTGATAAAATCATTTCCGAAGACGAAGGGGAAGACCTAAACAAAATCGTTTTGGATACCTTAAGAGGCAAGGGCCAGGTTTTGGTTTTCGTGAATTCGCGCCGCTCGGCGCAGGCCGCCAGCAAACAGTTAGCAAAAACAACCGCAAAAGTGCTCACTGCCGATGAAAAGAAAGAATTGCTCGAGCTTTCCCGTCAATTGTTGGGGGGAAAAACGGACTCGACCAAGATCTGCCATAAATTATCCGATGTAGTGCAAACGGGGTCGGCCTTCCATCACGCCGGGCTAAAGCCTAATCAAAGGGAGCTTATAGAAAAGAATTTTAAGAGCAATCTAATTAAGGTCATTTCCTGCACTCCGACTTTGGCCGCCGGAGTAAACCTCCCCGCTCGAAGAGCCGTTATCCGCGACATCAAACGCTTTGAGGGCGGTATAGGCTCGGCCTATATACCCACATCCGAATACAAACAATGCGCCGGGCGCGCCGGACGGCCGCAGTACGACGATTACGGGGAAGCGGTTTTAATGGCCAAGACTTTTTCGGAAGCCGACACTCTTATGGAAAAATATATACTTTCCGAGCCGGAACCTATTTTCTCCAAGCTTTCAAGCGAATCCGCGCTAAGGATGCACATCCTCGCTTCGATCGCCGGCGGTTACATTCAGGATGTTAAGGGTATGTTTGAGTTTTTTACCCACACATTCTTACACCACCAGCGAATGACGGGAAATCTGCTTGAGATGATCGAGGCTATTTTTGATTTCTTAAACCGTGAGAAATTCATAGAGAAAAGCGGGTTTCGTTTCTTCGCAACGCCTTTAGGGAACTTAACCAGCCGGCTTTACATCGATCCTCTCTCGGCAATAACCATACGCTCGGGCTTAAACATACTCGATAAAGACAAGCCTATTCCGCCATTGGGAGTGATACACCTTATCTCCTGCGCTCCGGACTGCCCGGTATTGATGGGTATAAATAAAACGGTTTCGGAAGATATTCAGAAGTTCATAATCGAAAATGAAGATGAATTTATCTTGACCCCCAGGAATTGGGACCCGCTCGAGGATTATTATTTTTACTTAGGGACGATAAAAACAACCTGGCTGGCCGCGAATTGGATAGACGAGCAAAAAGAGGATACTCTGTGCGATTTCTTCAATGTCGGGCCCGGAGATATTTACCGCGTAATGGAAAGTTTCGAGCGCCTTCTTTACGCCGCGCAGAATATCGCCCATCTGCTGCACTATAAAAACTTGACTTTCCAGCTTGAAAACTTAAAAAAGCGCGTACAGTACGGGATAAAAGAAGAATTGCTTGAATTGGTAAGCTTAAAGAACGTCGGGCGGGTGAGAGCACGGATACTTTTTGATAAAGGTTTCAAGAAATTCTCTGACTTGAAACATTCCTCGGAAGCCGAATTAAGCGGAATAAACCAAATCGGCAAAACATTGGCTAAAGATATTTTGAATCAGGTATCGAGCTCAAAATAGGATCCAAATTTACTGACCGTTAAAGTATATTATAGTTTTTATCAG
>JADFZM010000014.1 GCA_015232535.1 Candidatus Omnitrophota bacterium | reverse complement strand
CCATATAAATAAATTTGACCCGACGGGGTATCATGTTTTCAATCTGCTTATCCACATCCTTAATGCATTTTTAGCCGCGCGATTTACTTCGCTTGCCTTTAAAACGCCATTAATAAGCTTGCAAAAGATCGCTAATCAAAGAACAATCGCCTTTCTTGCCGGATTGATCTTCCTGGTCCACCCCGTTCAAACACAGGGAGTGACCTATATAATCCAGCGGGCGATCTCTTTAGCCGCGTTCTTTTATTTAGCTTCGATTGTTTTTTACCTTCAGTCGAGAATTAACGAAATAGCCGCCCAGGGATTTAAAGGCTTATCAAAAATCTATTTTGCTTTGGCAATTATTTGCGCGGTTTTAGGAATGTTTACCAAAGAAATGGTCATCTCCCTTCCTTTAACAATTCTTCTTATCGAGTTTTTACTTTTCGGGTTTTCCAGCCGTTTTTCGCCCCTCAAATTAGGAATTGTATTTTTGACCGCGCTTACAATCCCTATAACAATGGCCGTGACCAAATCCGTCGATTTCACGACCATGCATCGCACGCAGGAGATCGGCCCCGGGATTTCTTCGCATGATTATCTTTTGACCCAGTTTCGCGTGATAATTACCTATTTACGCCTCCTTTTTCTTCCTGTGAATCAGAACCTCGACTATGAATACCCGATATTTAGGACTTTCCTTAATCCAAATGTTTTTTTAAGCTTAATCCTTATCCTCGCCGTAATTTATTTGGGAATCAGGCTAATAAAAAAAGAAAGGCTTATGGCTTTCGCCGTTTTTTTCTTTTTCATAACGCTTATGCCGGAATCAAGCTTTATTCCTATCGCCGATGTTATATTCGAACACCGCCTTTACCTTCCGATCTTCGGATTCTGCGTCTTTTTCGTGCTTGTTGCGCACAAATTCTTTAGCGAAGAATATAAGAAGTTTTTCTTCGTTCCGGTAATCGCAATCTGCCTTTTCTGGTCGCTTCTCTCCTATCAAAGAAACGCCGTGTGGAAAGACACTCTTTCTTTATGGCAGGATATTGTCAATAAAAATGCCCTCTGGGTAAATGCCCCCCGGAAAGCGCGCATTCACAATAATTACGCAATGTCCCTGGCCTCTTCCAAGAGGAACGAGGAGGCTCTGATTGAATACGGCAAAGCCCTTGAGGTTGATCCCGGGTATTTTTACGCTTATATCAACAGAGGCAACCTGTATTTCCCGACCGACATCGATAAAGCCATCGCCGATTACTCTAAATGCATAGAAATATTTCCGACCTACGCGGAGTGCTTTTACGACCGGGGTCTGGCTTATTACAATAAGAAAATGTACCATGAAGCTATCCGCGACTATGAAAAAGCGATCGAATATAACCCGGCCGTGCCGGAATATTATTTCAACCGCGGCGCGACATATCTTAATATCGACGAAAAAGATAAGGCGATCGCCGATTACACAAAAACTATCGAGCTGCAAAGCGATTCCGCGCAGTCTTTTTACAACCGCGCTTACACTCATAACTTAAAAGGCGATACGGCGGCCGCCTTGGCAGACTATACTAATGCTATCAAGGTTATGCCCGATTACGCCGACGCCTATTACAACAGGGCGTTTATTTACTTGAACAATAATATGTACCGTGAAGCCGCCGATGATTTCAGCAAAACAATCGAAATCAGCCCGAGCTATTCTCCATACGCGTACTATAACCGCGGGTTCGCTTACCAACAGCTTAATGAAATCGACAAAGCCATCGCCGACTATTCTAAGACGGCAGAATTTAACGCACAATTTTCGGAGGCCTTTTATAACCGCGCCCAATGCTACTTCTCGAAAAAAGAATACGCAAAAGCCTGGGAAGATATCCTAAAGTTAAAAGAACTTAATTATGCCACACCCGAAGAATTTGTGAATTCCGTCCACAATGCTTTGGAAATAAAGAAATAATATCGGCAAAATCAAATTGCTTTCTATGTTCCAAAAAATTAAAGTTCCGCAAATGGAAAAGGCAAAGAAGTTAATCTGCAAAATCCTTTCTAAGCCTTTAATTACCATCAGCCTTATATTATTTTTACTCCTTTTAGTGTTTTTTAATGATGTTTTCTTCCGGAATAAAACCTTAAAAAGCTCCGCCACTATTCCGCAAGCTCTGTATAACGGGCCCTATGATTTGAAAGGCTATCAAGTCAAATACATATCTTACACAGACAATACCCCTGGGGCTTCGGAAGAACCTTTTCTTCAATTTAAAAAGAATGCTTTAAGCAAAGGCAATTTCCCCTTGTGGAATCCACATTTGGGTTGCGGGACGCCTTTTTTTGCCTCCTGCCAGACAAATGTCCTGTTTCCTTTGAGCATAATTTTATATTTTATTCCCGATAAATACGCCTGGGATTTTTATATAATCCTGCAAATTTTCTTAGCTGGTCTATTCACGTTTTATTTCATGCGGCTTTTGGGATATTTACTTATTCCATCAATTATAGCTGCGATAGCTTATATGTTCAGCGGGCCAATTATTACATGGATGGTTAATATCAATTTAAGTACCGATATGCTCCTTCCTTTAGTCCTCTTTTGCATCGAGAAAATATTCCGTGACCCGGATGACAGGAAATGTCGGATACTATCTTCTTTTGTTTTTACCACGTTATTGCTTTCCGGACATGTTGAACATATTCTTTTCGTTGCGATTGCTGCTTTTTTATTTTTTATTTTCAAATTTTCCCTGCAAAGAGCCATTAACAGGCCTAAAATTTTAATGTCAACCACAATTGCCTTAATTTTTAGCATTTGTTTAGCCTCTCCGTTTATTTTTTCCGCATCAGAATATCTTTTTAAATACGGCTGGATTGGCCACGACACAACAACCGGCTTAAAATATAACGAAGTCCCTAAAAACGCTATAACCTTATTGATCCCTTATTTCTTTCAGAAGGTACTACTCACCACGAATTACGAACGGGCAGGATGGTTCGGCGGTTATGTTGGGATTGTTACAACGCTGCTGGCCTTAATAGCAATTTTTAAGAAAGATTCCCGGAAACATAACATTATTTTTGCCTTTATCGGTTTGTTTGCAATTCTAAAATGTTTCGGTGTTTGGCCTGTAAATCTTATTGGTTACCTCCCTTTATTCAATAAAATTTACTTCTCTTTGCATTTTCATTTTATTTTTGCTTTTTCAATGGCTGTACTCGCTGGTATCGGAGTAAATTTCCTAATAGAATCGAAAGGTACGCGGAGCTCGATCCTTTTATCTACTCTGCTAATAGCTGCCATAATAATCGGGCATTTGACATATTACAAATTCAATGCGGAAATTTCTCGTGCTGTCATATACGCTTTCATATTACTAATACTCATATCTTTAGGTTTTTTCTTCATAAAATCCAGTAAAGCCCTCTCGGTTATTCTGGCCCTTTTATTGGTATCCGAGCTATATTACTTAATGCCCAAAGAACATGCGCCAAAATATGACGCTTTCGCTAAAGTTCCTTATATGGAATTCCTTAAATCACAAAAAGATCGCACGAGAGCATACGGAATACAATGGACATTCTTTCCAAACACCGCTACCGGGTACCAAGTAGACGATTTGGGCGGATATGAAGGCAATTTTATTGAGCGGTTTGTACGATATGTCCATGAGTTCATTAGCCCCTACCACTTGCCTAAGAACGGGATTGCGGCCATGCGGCATTGGCTGCCGGATTACAATTCTCCCTTTCTTGACCTTTTGAACCTCAAATACATAATCGCTCCGAATTGGGTCCCCGATATCGGCATTGGCAAGCCGGTCTATTCCAATGAAGTAAATATTTTTGAGAGGCAAACCGCCTTCCCCCGCGCCTTTGTCGTACATCGTGCCGTATTCGAAAAGAGCCAAGAAAAAACCATTCAACTGATGAAGGAAAATGCCGGTAATTTGCGGAACCTGGCTTTTGTCGAAACTGAAAATACACCCGAATTCCAAGCGGCCCTTTCTTCTTCCCCCGAGCAAGACTCTTCATCCGCGGAAATAACCGAATATACTCCAAACAGGGTTAAAATTAAAGCCCAAATGGAAAACCCGGGGTTCCTGATTTTATCCGACACCTACTACCCCGGATGGAAGGCTAAGATCGACGGCAAAAAAACAAAAGTTTATCCGGCATATTTAATGCTTCGCTCGGTTTTCGTCGATAAAGGCACGCATGAAATTGAATTTTATTTCCTACCTTTTTCTTTCTTGTTAGGGGTGGGCATTGCTTTCCTCACATTAATTATTTTAATATTTTCGTGCCGATTAAAGATTTTCATATTCTCCCGAATTAAGAAATCATTAGGGTTAATTCGAGATAAAATAAAAATATTAACTAATAGGCTTGCCCTCAACCATTTTGTATCTGTGGTCATAATATTGTTGCTGTTTGTAGGGTTATTCTTTCATGATGTGATTTTCCAGAACAAAACACTAAAATCTTCGGCAACAATCTCCCAGGCATTACCTTACGGTCCTTATGACCTAAAGGGCTATCAAGGAAAACAGATACCTTACATAGATAACTCCGCTGGGGTTTGGGATGAGCCAATGCAAGAATTTAAAAATAATTCTTTCAAAAATAGCATTTTCCCCTTATGGCTCCCTCATATTTTTTGCGGTTCTCCTTTTTTTGCCAATATGCTTACCACTGTTTTATTTCCTCTCTCTTCTCTTCTTTATCTTGCTCCAGAAAAATATGCCTGGGATATTTTTATAATAATACAAATTTTGTTGGCCGGAATTTTCACGTTCTATTTTATGAAAATTCTGGGTTATCGGTTCTTAGCTTGCCTTTGCTCCGCCATCGCCTATATGTTCAGCGGGCCAATAATAACCTGGATGATAAATGTTACCTTAAGCACTGATATCTTCTTGCCGTTAATTTTAGCCTTCGAAGAAAAAATAATACAAAAGCCTAACAAAAAACGGACAATATTATTATCTCTTGCCTTTCTGATAATATTATTATCAGGACATGTTGAGAAAATATTTTTGGCCTATTTAATAGCCGCTTTTTACTTTATTTGCAGGATAATTTCTTACGATGTTGTAATGCGTGTGAAGATTTTTAAAGCTGTTGTGCTTTCTTTACTGCTTTCCTCTTTACTTGCGGCGATATTATTAATCCCGGGCATAGAATTCCTGCAACAAGCTTGGACAACCCACGATAAGACAGCTGGGCTTACTTTTGATCCGCTAACAAACACAATAACTATTTTGATTCCTTATTTCTTTCAAAAAGAAATTGTCACGACAAATTATCATAGAATCGGCTGGGCAGGCGGATATATTGGGATAATGATCGCCCTGCTTAGCCTCGTCGGTGTATTTAAAAACTTTAGAAACAAATTCAGCCTTATTTTCGCATTAATAGCTATTTTTGTTTTGCTGAAATCTTTTGGCGCATGGGTAGTAAATTGGATTGGGTACTTGCCGGTTTTCAACCATGTTTTATTTGCTTTTCACTGCACCCAAATCCTTGCCCTTTCATTAGCTATTCTAAGCGGCATAGGAATTGCCAAGCTGGTTGAATCGAAAAGCCCTTTTAAAGATCTATTTATTCCCGCCGTTATTATCGCACTTATTATCTTGGGACATTTGAAATATCATCACATGGATCCGGAGAAAATTAAATCAACAGTTTATGCTTTTGCCTTATTACTATTGGCCCTCAGCGGCGCATTGATCATTAAAAACAAAAATGCTCTAGCAATCTTTTTATTTTTAGCGCTATCCGGCGAGCTGTTTTTTATTATGCCCAAAGACCGCGCACCAAAATACAACAGTTTTGCTAAAGTTCCTTACATTGAGTTTCTTAAGAATCAGCGGCCTCGTCCCAGGGTTTTTGGAATTTCGTGGGCACTTTTCCCAAATACGGCAACGGGGTATGGAATTGATGACCTTGGGGGGTACGAAGGCCTTTTCTCTAAACGATTTGTAAGGTTTGTAAATGAATTCGTAAGTTTTGGAAATTTTTATAAGAGGGGTTTTGGCGCCTTAAGAACGTCTCTTCCATCCTATAGCTCTCCTTATCTTGACTTGCTAAACCTTAAATATATAATCGCCCCGAATTGGGTTAATGATATAGGAGCCGGCAAGAAAGTTTATTCGGACGAAGTTAATATTTTCGAAAGGGAAACCGCCTTTCCCCGCGCCTTTGTCGTACACCGTGCTGTTTTCGATAAAGATCAGGATAAAACTGTCGCTTCGATGAAAGAAAACTCCGGTAACTTGCGGAATCTGGCATTTATCGAGGCCGAAAGTACGCCCGAATTCCAAGCGGCCCTTTCTTCTTCCCCCGAGCAAGACTCTTCATCCGCGGAAATAACCGAGTACACTCCAAACAGGATAAAAATTAAAGCCCAAATGGAAAACCCGGGGTTCCTGATTTTATCCGACACCTACTACCCCGGATGGAAGGCCAAAATCGACGGCAAAAAAACAAAAGTTTATCCGGCTTATTTGATGCTCCGGGCTGTTTTCGTCAATAAAGGCACGCATGAAATTGAATTTTATTTCATGCCGTTTTCTTTCGCGCTCGGAGCGATTATCAGCATTTTAACTCTAATAATCTTACTTTTATATTCTTTTACACATGGCTTGCTATCCCCGCTCTTCGCCAAGATTTCTTCCTTAATAGAAATCGTCCGCCGGCATAAAATTTTTTGCTCCTATACCTTCTTGGCCTTAATTATCCTTCTAGCCTTAACGATACGGATTTATCCGGTCATAAAAAACCCCGAAACATACCGCCACGGGTTTGGGCCATTCGGCGACAGCGCCCAATACCATGTTATGGCTTATAATATTTATAGAGGCAACGGCGTTTCCTCAAGCGAAAGCAACCGCGCCTGGGGTTATCCACCGTTGAATACCAAACGCGTTTATGAGCCGGCCATAACACGGGGGCCGGTGTACCCTTTTTTCATCGCTACAGTTTACAAATTATTCGGCAAAGAGGAACACATGAATTCGATCGAAACCTGGCGCCATAACTGGGATAAGGTTAGAGTAGCGCAATGCGTCATGGATGCCTTGTTATGCGTTGTATTATTCCTTATGGCCCGGGTAATATACCCGGATAAATTTATGCCGGCATTGCTCGCCTCTTTCCTGTATTGCTTCAGTTTTTACAATATATATTACACAAAGGCGCTTCTATCCGAAACCCTAGGCACCTTTATCCTGACCCTGGCGATGTTTTTCTTAACATTAAGCCTAAGAAATGGAGCCCCACCGCTTTTAAGCCGTGGTTCCTCTACAGGCTCCGCCCTAGGCGGAGCCTGCGCGGCCATCCCGCCCAAAAAATCATTCATCCACGCCTTTAAAGGCATGGCCTTCTGTCGGCGGGATAAATCATGGCGCTGGTGGGCTTGGGCTGGCGCCTTATCCGGATTAACAATTTTTTCCCGGGTTGAATACCTGCCCTTTTTCCCTCTTTTGGCCGCGTTTATTTTTATTATAAGAAAAAAGTTTGCCGGTGTTACCGCGAAAAATATTTACATTTTTATAGCGGCTATGATTCTGATATTGACTCCCTGGGCGGCTAGGAATTATATTGTTTTTAAAAAACCAATTTTGGTAAATTCCGGGGCAGGCGGTTTCGGGCTGTGGGTAGGCACATTCGACTGGCAAGGCTTCGGGGATCTGCCTAAAGATATTTCTGAAAGCCAAAAAAAGGAGATCGCGGACTTACGTTACAAATACAACATGCAATTTCTCTCCGGTTCGGTAAAAACGATGGAGACTGATGAAAAGTTCAAGCAAATGGCAGTTGAGCGAATTTTGAACCACCCCTTTAAAACAATAAGGCTTTGGATTAAAAACCTTCCCAAGCTGTGGTATCAAAATTATATTCAAATATACCCTCAAAAAGAGGCCTCCGGCCTTTTCTTTGTTTTCTATTTTATTTTCGCGGCATTCGGATTCTGGAAAAGCCCGCCTGATAAAAAATTGCTGTTATTTCCCGTGTGCCTGCTCTTTGGCTATCTGAATTTAATTTTCCTCCCCTTTTGTATTGAGCCGCGTTATAGCGTGCGGGCCATGCCTAGTATTATTGTCCTGTCAGCGATAGGGCTTTGGGCCGTTCTCTCCAGCGAAAAATTAAAACAAATCACTCAAGATTCTTGCGCGGTTATAAAACGGCTGTTCTTGAGAGTAAATATTGCCGGCGCCGCTTCAAAAATAAACCGCCTATTATTGAACAAACGTTTTATCGTTTACTTTCTTTTATCCGCCATTTTCATTTTAGCTTTGGTTGTACGGCTTTATCCGGTCATAAAAAACCCCGAAACATACCGCGGGGGCTTCGGCCCTTACGGCGACACGATGCAATACCATACGCTGGCCTTTAATATCCTCAAAGGGCATGGCTTTTCTATTAGTGAGGTAAATAATGCCTATGGGTACGATTTAAGCAGTGATCGTCCTAAATATGAACCGGCAATCACCCGCAGCCCGGTTTATCCTTTATTTATTGCCGCCGTTTATAAATTTTTCGGTTCAGAAAAGAACATGACCCCTGATAATTGGCATTATAATTTAGATAAGGTCCGTATCGTTCAATGCATATTAGATGCTTTATTATGCATTGTGTTGTTTTTTATTGTCCGTATCATATACCCCAAAAGCTTTATACCGCCCTTGCTTGCCGCTCTGACCTATTGTTTCAGTTTTTACAACCTCTTTTATGTGAAAGCCCTGATCTCAGAATCATTAAGCACTTTTATTTTAACCTGCTCGATATTCTTTTACTTGCTGGCATTGAAGAAAGACAAATGGCATGGCTGGGTTTTCGCCGGTTTGTGGCTTGGATTAATGACTTTGGCCAGAGTTGAATATCTTTTGTTTTTGGTAATGTTAAGCGCTTATATATTGATCCTTAACCGGCAGTCTTTGCAAAAAGGAATAAAATTTACAACGATATTCTTCTTAAGCGCCATAATAGTCGTTATCCCCTGGACAATCAGAAATTATATAGTTTTCAAGAAACCTATTCTAGTTCATATAGGTAATTTTGGATGCAATCTTTATCCGGGGACATTTGAATACGGGGCATGGTCAGGCAGAGCCCATCCAGACAGCTCAGCAAACGAGAAGGAAAAAATAGATTATTTGGCTTCTCAGCACTTTCCAGAGTTTTCATCAGGAAGCATTAAAATAAAAGAAATAGATGACGAAATGACTAAATTTGCCCTTGGGCATATCAAGGCACATCCCCTAAAATGTCTTACTCTTTGGGTAAAAAGGATCCCCCGGCTTTGGTATTTCAATTACATCCAAGTGTTTATCGAGAAAGAGGCTTCCGGAAATTTCTTTATTTTTTATTTTATCTTTGGCTTGATAGCCTTCTTCTACTTAAAAGAAAGAAAAGCATTTGCCTGGCCGATAGCTTTTGTTTTCATCTTTCTTACTGTATTATACCTGCCTCTTTACGTCGAGCCGCGCTATGCCGTTGCAGTCATACCGAGCATAATTTGCCTCTCCGGAATAGGTATTTGGATATTCCTAACAAAGCTTTCTTCCTTCCCCAAAATCATGCTAGAAAAGATTTTTGATATCAAAAGCAGCTTACTTAATACCATTAAAGCACTGGATATCACAAAAAAAAGTATAATAGTAATAATGTCCTTATCTTTAATCTATAGCGTATTGCGGATATTTATCTTATCGGTAACTCATGACGAAGCTTTAACCTATGCAATTCAGTCTTCTCATTCATTTTGGCAGTTGTTCAGCTACAATATTAGTTGTTACGGCTGTTTAACCAACCATCATTTGCTAAACACCATCATTGTAAAAATATTGAACAGTTTTCTGGGTAGCTCTACAATTGCACTCAGAGGGGCAGCGCTGATCGGGCATTTTTTATATGTAATCGGAATCTATAAGGCTCTTTCCCTCTTCCTAAAAAGATTGCCTTTGCTAATAGGTTTTTGTTTCGCCACTCTTCACCCTTTTGTTTTAGATTACTTCTGTTCCTCCCGAGGATACGGACTAGGGCTGGGGTTTCTCGCTATGGGATTATTTTATTTCCTTAAAGCAATAAATAAAGACATTCCGGGGGAGCGACATATTAACATAACCGTTTCGACTCTAATGTTTTGTTTTGCAACCTTAGCAAATTTAACATTCTTAAATGTCCTTATACCAGCATTGCTTATAATGCTTGCGACGGAAATAACTAGCATAGCCTTTGTCAAAGGCAAAGAAAATCTGTTTTGCCGGGCTAAGGGCTTCGCGAAATTATTGTTCATATATCTTTTACCATTAATAGCTCTTCTAGCCGGCACCTATCACAACGCTGTAGTTAAAATGGCAAAAGGCAATGAATTTGATTGGGGAGGGTCTAAAGGATTCTGGCAAGATACCGTAGTAAGCTTGTTGAGAGTAACTTTATTTAATAAAGATTACTTTGGAATTAATTTTATTCCGTGGCTATTAATTTTGATATTTTTGTTATTGGCTGGCGCAGTTGCACTCTTAATTTGCATATATTATAAAAAGAGATTCGTAAACCCCGAGAATAAATACCTGTTTTCGGTAATATCTTTAATAGTTTTATATTGGATAAGTATTATCCTAGAACACCACCTTTTTAATACAGTTTATGCCACCGAAAGGCGTGCAATATACTTCATCCCAACATTTTCAATTTTCATATTACTTTTTTGGCTCAATTTGGGTAATTTTTGTAATAAGTTTAAGCCAATAATTAATTGCTTATTTATGGCTTTGGCATCACTCATAATCATTCATTATGTTCATTGCTTTAACTTTTCCTATCTTTACTCGTGCCGATATGATGCGTCTACTAAGGAGGCAATAAATGAAATAGTTAAACTTAACAACGGGAAAATACTCCCCCAAAACTCAATAAGGCTAGGTATTAACTGGGAATTCGAGCCCAGTGTAAACTTCTATATTAATTCGAATAATTTGACATGGATAAGTCCGGTTGACCGTAGCGGCCCAGACGGTAGCTTTGATTACTATTATTTGTTTGCAGACACCTTTAAAGCCTTGGAGCATAAATACCAACTTATAACTATCAAAGAATTTCCTAATACTGGCAATTATTTAGCTGTCAAAGGAAGCATGTAACTAACATAAACTATTGAAAAGAAATATATGGACATAAAGTCAATAGCGCATAAAAAAAGCGCACATGGATGGTTAGCCTACCTACCAGCAATTATTTTTAGCACGGCGGCAGCGTTCATTTGGGTGATTATTATTTTATATAGATATCTTAACTTTGGGTATAACGAAATAGATTTGTCTTTTTATGCCCAAGGGATGTGGAATCTACTACATGGCAATTTGCATATCTCGCTTATTGACCTAAATTTATTTGCAGAACATGCCTCTTTTATTTCGTTATTGATACTGCCCATTTATGCAGTATTCCAACATCCACTGACTTTAGTCTTTATGAAAATATTTTCATATATAGTCGCATCTATTATTATCTTCCAAATAGCGAAAGAGGATTTAGGAGTATTTCCGGCATCATTAGTAATGCTTCTATACCTTTTATTCCCTAAGAACGTGTTTTCAATTCTCTATGAATTTACCTTTGAAAGCCTTGCACCGGCTTTTCTTGTTTTCACTTACTATTTCTTTAGGAAGGGGAAATACTTGAAATTCTGCTTATCAGCGATAATTGTAATGTCAGTAAGAGAAAATTTACCGCTCATCATAGCTATGTTTGGAATTCTTGGCCTTTTTTCCCGCACAAAAAATTCTTTCAAATGGGGCGTCCTACCATTGACAATAGCATTATGCATCTTTTTGTTTGAGTTCCGGGTTTTTATCCCCGCAATGCGTAGTTTGCCGAGCTATCCCGAACATTATATTCAGAGATACGCTTCTCTTGGACATAATAGTAAAGAAATTTTGGAAACTCTTTTCTTCAACCCGATAAAGTTATGGAATATTATCATAGAGCCAGAAAGATTAAGCTATGTATTCAGCCTTTTTGGCCCTTTGTTAATCCCCGCCCTTTTTAGCCCTCATATATTATTGCTTGCCTCTCCGATCATTACTCAAGGATTCTTTTCATCTTCTATGCCAGAACACTCCCTTTATTACTACTACTCAGTAAATGCTGTTCCGTTCATTTTTTTGGCGTTAATAAATACCTTGTATTTGATAAAAAGATTCTTTAAAAATTCCGGCATGTACTTTGTTTTGTTGTGTATCGCATCCCTATCCATCATCAATGACTTTAAATACCGGAAAGATTACTTAGATATAATAAATAATAACAAAAAAGATAACGCTTCAACATGCTGGAAATTTATTAAGTCTATTCCTAATAAAGAAAAAATAGTTGCAACGTATCGTTTCTTACCTGCCTTATCACAACGAAAATTCCTTTTTTCCTTTGGTAAAATATATGAAGAGAACTATCAAAACCCCAATAATTTTAAATTTCTTCCGCTTTATTCCGGCAACATGACTCTGCCTTTCGTCTTGCCTGACTATGTAAACTATGCTCTAATTGACCTTTCTGACCAATGGTTAGTTAGCGATATCTATTATAATCCAGCGGCTACTCTTCCCAGAGTACAAAAATTCTTCTTAAACAAAGGTTGGGGGGTTTTACAGGCAGCGGACGATGTAATTCTCATGAAGAAAGATTTAGACAACAATTCGAAATTAGTAGATGTCTCCAACACTCCTTTTCTTCCGGAAGAGGAACAAATATCCTGGTCCATCGACAATTCCATTGCATTGATAACTGCCAGAATATATCCTATTTATTCCCTTGATAAAGACACAACAATTGTCCCGATAACCTTTTATTGGAAATCCTTAGAACAAACAAACGATAAATATTTAATGCGTTTTATTATTCAAGGTGCGGGTAAAGTAATATATATGCCATGGAGAGAAATCGGGTATGTAGTTTTCCCTACTTCCTCTTGGGAAAAATCCTCTTTTATCAAACAAAACTATTGGCTCCCGTTAAGCTCCGTTAGCAAAGAAGAATATTCAATCTCTATTAGCTTTTGGAATGGTTCTAAGCAACTTAATCCCTATGTTACAGATTTATCATTAAGCAAAGTAGATTCTATAGCAAATCCGATTTTAATTGACAAAATAAAATTAAATAGATAGAAATACGTTAAATGAAGATTTCAATACCAAAGATTATCAAAAGCCTTAATTCATTTATAACAAGCGCCGATAAGTATGCCATTAGCTTTTGTATGCTGTCTTTGTTGTCTTGGACCGCCGTTATTATCTTTAAATATTACCATTTCGGCTACAATGACTGGGATTTGGCATTTTATTCGCAAGGGCTGTGGAATATACTGCGCGGATCAACTTATACTTCACTCGCCCAGCTTGATTTCTTTGCCGAACACACATCGTTTATCGTAGCCGCTTTAATCTGGATTTATGCGCTAATCCAGCATCCGTTGACCTTAGTATTCCTAAAGATAATTTCTTATATCGCCGGGGCTTTTCTACTCTACAAAATCACCGAGGAAGATTTGGGCAAGCTTAACTCAATAATACTTATGGCTATGTATTTCATATTTCCTCCGAACGTTTATTCGATCCTTTATGATTTTAACTTTGAAGGATTGGCGCCGGTTTTGCTTTTCTTAATGTTTTATTACTTTAAGCGCGATAGATACGCCCCCTTCCTCATCTGTTCGCTGTTTCTTATCTCGATAAAAGAAAATATGCCCCTTCTTGTTGCGACCTTCGGGATTACCGCATTGTTTTCAAAAAACAAAAATAACATGCGCTGGGGGTTTATCCCTCTTTTCGCCAGTCTGGCCATATTTGTTTTATTCATCAAGATTATCCCTATGCTTAGGCATAGCCCGGAGTATCCGCACCTTTCAAGATATCTACACCTCGGCTCAAATTATAAGGAGATCGCCGAAACATTGTTTTTTAACCCGGTTAAACTCTGGGGGGTCATAAGCGATCCCGAGAGGATCAATTTCACTCTCGAACTCTGCGGGCCTCTTCTTATCCCGGCGTTTTTAAGCATTCATATCTTATTCTTGGCTTCCCCTATTTTTCTGCAGCACTTTTTGTCCTCCTACTGGTCAGAACACACTATTGTCTTCTATTATTCTGCTACGATCGTTCCGTTTATTTTTCTGGCGGCAGCCAACACAATAAGGGTCATCAAGAGATTATCCAAGCCCGTCGCGGCTAATGTCGTAGTCATCGTTTTGCTCCTCTTTTCTATATTTCAGTTCTCCCGATACTTGAGAGACTTTATAAATAATCTTGATTATCATATGGACAATATGTCGGCCGCCAGATGGGAAATCTTAAGAAAAGTTCCCAAAACATCAGCGACAATTACAACCTTTTGTTTCCTTCCGGAATTATCGACAAGAAAATCTTTATATGCTTTCATCGATATCTACAGTGATTGGTCCCAAAATATTGATTTTATTCAAGCCTCTCCGACACGATCGGGTAAAGAGGCCAAAGCTTTTGTCCTCCCTGCTGAAGTTGATCATGCCCTTATCGACTTTTCCGACACCTGGCTGACAAAAGACGCCTACGCAAATCCCGCCGCCATCCCCAGGATGCAGAAGTTCTTTTTTGACCCGGCTTGGTCGGTCGAAGCGGCGGCGAATTATATAGTTTTGCTGCGCAAGAATATTCCCGATGGGAAAAAGCTTATCGAAACCTCCGATAAACCATTTAGCGAAGCTTCTTTCACCCCGCCAATAATTATGGACAACAAATTCTCCCTTGTTTCCGCGCAAATAGGAGAAGCGATTAAAGGTAAAGGGGTCTCTGTCCCCATAACTTTTAACTGGAATTGCCTGGAGCAGATCCCGGACAGGTATCTCATTAGATTCCTGATACAGGGAAAATCAAAATCAATCAACACTGCTTGGCGGGAAGTCGGCTACATTTTTTATCCGACCGATCATTGGATGCCAAATAATTTCATAAAAGAGAATTATTGGCTCTGGATACCGGATTTAGAGCCGGGTGAATATACTCTAAGCTTCGGCTTTTGGAACAACAATAAGCAAAAAGATGTTATTATCCGCCTTGGCGGCTCGGAGCTTAGCTCATTATCTAATCCTATTATTTTGGGTACTTTCCAAGTAAATTAGTCCAATCGTATCGGAAAAAGGCAAATTGATGATATTTCTAAAAATATTTTTCTTTGAATATCAAGCTAATGCTGGCCGATGTAAATCGCTGTGTATCAGTAACTTATGAGGCATATTATTCAAAAGTCGAGAAACCGCTTTCTCTTATCCAGGCATTATCATTGCTTTATGAATAATATGTTTTACACTTATATTAGAGATAGAAGCAAAAATCCGAAAGGGCAAACTCAGGGAAACCTGGGGACCTCTTAGATAGAGTCACGGATGAATAAATCCGGGAGCAAAGTTTCGGGCCTAAATCCCAAAAGGGACATGGTTGCTGAGCATACCGATAACGATAACCGTATCAGGCCCAAACGTAAACGGTTCTTATGTTTGGGTTTTTTGCAAAAGGAAAGAGCGCAATGAAATACGCAAATAAAAAATGCTGCGGATTTACCCTGATGGAAATTTTAATAGCCATGGTAATAATAAGCATCATGGCCCTATTCGTCCTGCCGAATTTTGACAGCTATAAGCGACATCAGGAATTGAGAAAGGTCAAAAACGATTTGGTTATTATACAGGGGGCTATGACAATTCTGTATAAAAAGGTGCCTTCTTTTCCCTGCGAATCGCTCGAAACTGTTGAGGAGATAAATCAAATTCTTAATATAGAACTATCCCCACCCACCGGCTGGACCTACACAGGCAATACTTTCGAATGCACATACGACGCAATCGGAACTGCGATCAAAGGCTTTGATACTTGTTCAATATCTCGGGGAGGCCCGCCAGACTGTATTTAGGTAATTTACAATATCCGTAATAATCCCATTATAGCCTTATTGCTTTATAGATTGTTTCCATTATCTTGGCAATTTCAATTTTCTTCACGCTTAAAGGCGGCATAATAACTATTACATTCCCTAAAGGCCTTAAAATAACGCCGTTTTTCCGCACCTCCTGGCAAATCCTCGCGCCTATTCTTTCTTCCCAAGGGAAAGGCGCTTTTGTTTTCTTATCTTTGACCAGCTCGATAGCGGCCATCAAACCCTTTTGCCTCACATCGCCGACATTCTTAAGGCCAGAAAATTCCTTTAACCTCTCTTCTAAATATTTTATCTTCGGCTTAAGCTTAATAAGAGTCCTTTCCTTTTCAAAAACTTCCAAATTAGCTAAAGCGGCCGCGCAAGCCAAAGGATTGCCGGTATAGGTGTGACCGTGAAAGAATGTTTTCATTTTAGAGTAATCAAATAGAAATCCGTCATAAATTTCCTGAGTTACCAAAGTCGCGGCCAAAGGTAAATACCCTGCGCTTAATCCCTTAGCTAGGCATAATATATCGGGGCTGACATTTTCGTGCTCACAAGCGAACATCTTTCCCGTACGTCCGAACCCGGTCGCGACTTCATCTGCCACCAATAAAATACCGTTTTCGCGGCAAATCTTGCTTATCCTTAACAAAACCCCTTTGGGCCATACGATTATCCCCGCCGCGCCCTGCACTATCGGCTCAATAATTAAAGCCGCGATCCGGTTTCTTTTCTTTCTGAGCAGATCCTCCATCCTGTCTAAAATCTCAACGGTGTACTGCGGATAACTTTTTCCCTTTGGCGCACGATAAAAATCGGGGAAATCGACCTTGAGGCTTTCAAATATCAATCCCTTATAAACCCGATGGAATAGATCTATCCCCCCGACACTTACGCTTCCTAAAGTATCGCCGTGATAGGAATTACTTAAATGAGCGAGTATCTTTTTTTCTTTAAATCCTTTATTCTGCCAATACTGATAAGCGATCTTTATAGCCGCCTCAACCGCAGTCGAGCCGCTGTCGGAATAAAAAACCTTTTGCAATCCCTTTGGCGCTATTTCGATAAGCTTCTTGGCCAAATTAATTGACGGCACATTAGATAAACCTAAGAGGGTTGAATGGGCGATTCTATTTAGCTGGGATTTTACCGCATTATCTATTTCTCTCTTGCGGTGTCCGTGCACATTAACCCATAAGCTGGAAACGCCATCCAAATACCTATTGCCTTCCGTATCGATCAAATAATTTCCTTCGCCTTTTTCGATTATCAAAGTGTCAGATTTGAGCCAATCCTGCATTTGAGTAAAAGGGTGCCATACGTATCGCTTATCGTATTCGCGCAGTTTGCTCGCCTGGGAAGGATTGGATTCATCCAGGATTTCCTTAATATCTACCTTTCCCGAACAACTCTTGATAATACTTTGAGGGTTTATTTTCTTTAAATAAGATATATTTCCTAACACTTTTACCTTGCCGAAGCGTGCGATTTCCTGCGGGTTGGTTTTTTCCGCTAATCCGTTTCTCCCTAAGCGTGTTTTATTAAATATCACCCCTTTTATGTTCAATCCGCATTCTCTGGCTTGTGTTATTGTCAATAGCGTATGATTTATAGTGCCTAAGCCAAGGCGGGAAACAATAATTATATCCAAACCCATTTCACGGATAAGATCGGCAATTAAATAATTATCCTTCAGCGGCACTGATATTCCTCCCGCCCCTTCGACCAAAACTATATCGTATTTATCCTGCAAAATTCGGTAGGCTTGGATAACTTTACCGATATCAAAATCAAGCCTTTCCCTTTTCATCGCAAGATGCGGAGAAAGCGGTTCTTTCAAGAAATACGGATTGATTGTCGCTAATTCATCTTCGCATCCCAGCATTTTCTTTAAGAATAAAGCATCGCCTCCGGCGCATTGCACCGGCTTCATGATCCCGACCTTAAACCCCCGGCTTTTTAAAAGGACGCCCAAAACAGTTGTAACGACTGTTTTGCCGACTCCCGTATCGGTCGCGGTTATAAAATACCCTTTTTTCATTTCTCTCCCACTGCCCAAATTGCCTCCAAAGTCGAGCTGATCTTCCCATCATGGGAATAATTATCAAGATAATAATCGCTGATCCTAGCCAGCCGGTCTTTGCCGAGATAAAAATTCCTTTTTAAGCCGTTAGCCCCGATATTCTTGATCCACTCCAGAAAGATATTAAGGCTATCGAACCTTAACGCGTGAAGACTCTTCGATATCCTGATCTGCTTAAATCCGGATATTTTTAGTGACGACTCAATATCTCTGTCCGTCGGCAAACGGCTGATCAAAAGGCTTTCGTTTCTCCCCGGCAAACAACATTCCTCGAGAGCTTCAAACAACTCATAAAACGTGTTATAGCCGAACAGGGTAAGAAAAACTTTTCCTCCCTCATTCAAAACCCGATAGGTCTCACTAATCGCCAAAGGCAAATCACTTACCCATTGATAAGCCAAATTAGAAGATAAAAGGCCGAAAATCCCGCTTTTAAAAGGCAACCTTAAAGCATCGGCTTGAATAAAATCAATGCCCGAGATTACATCCATCGCTTTTTTAATCATTTCTTCGGAAATATCAATAGAAGCGACATTTGCCCGAGAGTACTTTTCTTTTATCCTGCCGGAAAAATAACCTGTCCCGCAGCCAACTTCTAATATGTTATCGATAGGGTTATCAATTATGATCAAATCCGCCAAGTCATTGCCGATTTCCCGATGCAAAGAAGAATACTCATCATATGACTTCGCCGCGCGGGAAAATTTTCTTCGGATATCATTCACTTCTTGAACCATCGCCGTCTTTTCCCGATTTTATAAACTTTTCTAAAACTTCGTTAAACTCATAAGGCTTACTTAAGAAAGGAAAATGCCCGCAATCATCAAAATAAACATAGCTTGCCGACGGGAGGAAGCCTTTTAAATACTCGAGGGCTTTAGGGCTGCAAATTGTGTCTTCGCGGCCGTTTATGAACTGGACCGGGACAACTATTTTCTTAAGCTCATCCCTTAAGTCCTCAGTTTCAAGTATCGCTAGATATTTCGACAAGGCTTCCATCTGAGGAAGGGCGATATCCCTGCGGAAACGCTGCAGCCAATGGAAACGGCGGCTTTGCCTCTCTTTGTCCGTAAAAAGCGAACGAAAGAATATATTTATTATGGACGGATAATTCCCCGCAAGCTGTCCGTTAAGCTTCCTTATCCTCGCCACATCCAGCCCGAAGGGGAAATCCTCCGAAGCCGTGAATTTCGGCAAGGCTCCGACGAAAACTATTTTTTCGAATAAATCGGGCGCAATAGAATGCAATTTCAAAGCCACCAAGCCGCCTAAAGAACTGCCGATGACGGTAACCGGGACGGCATTAAGAGACTTTAATATTGAAAAAATATCTTCGGCCATGCACTCTAAGGTTGCCTCTTTAAATGTGGTCTCTCCGTGCCCGGGCAAACTTACCCTTATTACCCGATAATTCCGGGAGAAATATTTGGCTTGCTGATTCCATATGCGCATATCAACTCCCCAGCCGTGAATAAAAAAGACGTCTTTTCCCTCGCCTTTTACCTCATAATCCCAGATTATTCCCGTATTCGTTTTTATATTAGGCATAATTTCCTTCCGATTTTCTTAAGAGAATTGATCAATCCTTCAATATCCTCTTTATTATGCGCGGCTGTTATCGATACCCTAAGGCGTGATGACCTAAGCGGAACGCTCGGATGCCTTATAGGAGCAACGAATATCCCCTCTTCTATAAGCATTTTTGAAAACTTAACGGCTTTTTCCTCATCCCCGACGATAATCGGCATTATTTGACTTGCGGAATCAAGGGTGTTGAAACCGGCTTCTTTTATGCCTTTTATAGCCAGCTTCGTATTTTCCCAAAGCTTTTCCCGAAGCCCGGGTTCTGTTTGAATTATTTCAACGGCCCTACAGGCACTTGCGGCTATCGAAGGGGGCATCGCTGTCGTATATATGAAACTGCGGGATTTATTGACCAAATAACTAATAAGGCTTTCCTCGGAGCATACATATCCGCCGGTCGCCCCCGCGGCCTTGGATAAGGTTCCCATTTGAATTTCTATTTTTCCCTCCAACCCAAAGTGCTCGGCTAAGCCTTTGCCTTTCTTGCCAAAAACACCGAATGCGTGCGCTTCGTCGATCATAACAATACTATCATACTTTTCAGCCAAACAAACGATCTCATCTATTGGCGCAATATCCCCATCCATGCTAAAGACGCTGTCGGTTATGATACACCGCCTTTTATAGCCGGAGCATCCTTCGAGCATTCGCTTTAGGGCGCCCATATCCTTATGAGGATACCGCCTTAATTCCGCCCGGCTAAGGATTATCCCGTCGAGAATAGAGGCATGGTTCAGTTTATCACTGAAAATAATATCGCCTTTATCAAACAATGCCGAAATAATCCCGACATTAGCCATATACCCGCAATTAAAAACCAAAGCCTGCGGCGTTCCCTTAAAATCAGCTAATGCGCTCTCCAGTTTACGGTGCGAATCCCTGCCTCCGCAAATAAGCCTGGATGCGCCGCTTCCGACGCCCTCTTTTTCAATAGAATCCTTAGCGGCTTTCTTCAACCTTTCATCGGATGCCAAGCCAAGATAATCGTTTGAAGAAAAGTTTATCAAGACTTTTGTGCCTACCGTGATACGCGGGCCTTGGCTGCTTTCGATAAACTTTAGCTTCCTATTAAGGCCTTCTGTATTCAGGTTTAATTTTCTCAAATTCATATTATTTGCATTTGCTTTACCACATCTCCGGAGGATTTATAAACAATCGTTCCGTTATCAAGCCGTATTGTCAATCGCCCTAATTCATCAATATCAACCGCGGTACCCTCTACAGTGTCGGATAAGTTAACCAATCTGACTCTCTTTCCTAATGTCACGCAAAGTTCCTTAAACCGGGCAAAAACAATAGAGAACCCTTTCTTTTTCGCCTCAAAGTAGCGCGTCTCTATAGAGCGCAGGATTTCCTGTAATACAAAAACCCTAGAAAGCTCCCTGCCTGTTACAGCCTTGATGGAAACAGCATTCTTAGGAAGAGAGCTTATTTGCGAGTTAACATTTACCCCGAGGCCAAAGACGACAAAATGTACCCTGTCCATCTCTGCGTTTAGCTCAGTCAATATACCCGCGACTTTCCTATCCTGTATAAGGATATCATTCGGCCATTTTATTCTTGAGGCGACCTTTGGAATGCTGTTTAGCGCTTCGCATACGGCAACCGCCGCCATAATGGTAAGCTTGGAAGTTTCATTAACGGAAAGTTGCGGCCGCAGGATCACAGAGCAATAAATACCTTTACCCTTGGGAGAAGCCCATTTTCTTCCCATCCGGCCTTTTCCCCTGGTCTGAGACTCGGCGCAAACAATCGTCCCCTCAAGGACACCGTTTAAACCGTGCTTAAAAGCGATATCCATGGTTGTTTCAACGGTATCATAATAAAGTATTTCCCTACCTAAAAGCTTCGTATCAAGCCCGCTTTTGATCTCATAAGGAAGAAGCTTATCGGGAGATTTTGTTATTTTATATCCGAGATGCGGCGATCCCTTTATAAGATAGCCTTCATCCCTTAATTCCTGGATACGCTTCCAAACGGCCGCGCGGCTTACGTTATATTTCGCGCTGATATCCTCCCCGGAGATAAATCCGCCGCTTTCTTTCAAAAACCCAATTATTTCTTTCTTCATCTTACCTTGCCTTTTTTCGGTATTTTATCCGCCGCTTAAGCAATTGTCAACTTGATATAGTTATTTGGTTTACAATTGTCCTCTTCCGATTAGACAGGATTTATTGACAACGGTACAATCGAATGCTATATTGACAGAGTTTTGAAGATTATAAGATTATCGGAAAACTAGGGGGCTGTAGCTCAGCTGGGAGAGCGCCTGAATGGCATTCAGGAGGCCAGGGGTTCGATCCCCCTCAGCTCCACAAATATTCCTCTTTGGCGGAAAATTTGTTTTATCCCGCCGAGAAACTTCGCGACGCGGAGAAAAAAAGCCCCGGCTGTAAAGCCTTAGGCCTTCAACTTTTTGACCGTGAAAACAAAAGAACTAATACTTTTAGTGGGGGTTACAGAGATATTATTAGGCACGGTAACTTTATTCGGTACTTTCTTATCTATCGTTTTAGGTTTCAACGGTAAGCCGCTAAATGTCCTTTTGTTTGTCGTAATAAGCGCCGGAATCTCCACTGTGCTTGGAATTGGCATTATCGCGAAAAGCAAAATAGCCTATAAGCTTTTATTATATTTCTCGACGGTGATAATCGGCAGTAAAATCCTGATTTACGCGGGAATAATCCATTTGAACGGAGCGATTTACACGGGTTTGCCGTCTGGGCTTATGAATTTATGCTCAATAGTTTATCACGCTTTTGTTATTTATTTATTGCTTAGCCCTAAAGGCAAAGCCCTCTTTTACAAATAACTGCTGGAGTGGTGAAATTGGTATACACGCCGGTCTCAAAAACCGGTGGCCTAAACAGCCGTGAGGGTTCGACTCCCTCCTCCAGCATTTAATTTTGAAAAGTCCCGGAGTAGAGGCGGACGCTCTACCCCGGCTCTTCTTCGAAGCCTTCAGCAACACTCTTAAATAAATCTTTCTTCTGGCAGCCCCTCTGAATCACGCACCGAATATTACTTTGGAATAAAATAAAGCGGCTCTTTTGCGGTTATCTTAAGGCAGTATCAATATGCTCAATAATTCTGTCATAGACAAAATCTGTTTTAGTATTCGGGTGAAGCGGGTCGATGATATCATGTTCCATTTTTAATTCCTTGGAGAAACGGTAATATATAAGCCGCGCGCCGTGCTTTATCCAATTAGCGGCCAACTTTCGCGTAGAAATCTCGTCTACCGCGATATCGATCTCATTGGTCATGATCACAATATCTTTTGTCAAAGGAGACGCTTTCTTTGCAGCGCGCAGTATTGCAAGCCCCATCTTAAGGATGTCACCCGTAGGACGAGTCGGGAAATGATGGTACATCGAAAACGGGCATTTCCTTTTTTCCCTCGTTTTCGGATCCCACCACAAAAATAAATTTGGGAGGATAAACGCCACATTTATTATCGGCTTGATTATCCCCGGAAGGAAATACCAGGCGAAACTGGGAACCAGTATCATCGATAACCTTATATCATTGCGGAACTGGGCATTAAAGGCGGCCATAACCCCGCCCATCGAAAGGCCAAGGACAATCACCTCATCCCCTAACCCCTGGGCGATATCAACAGAGTGATCACAGCCTTCGATGAGGTCTTTTAACTTAAGCTTGCCGATTTCTTTTGTGAAGCGGTCGCTAAGCCCGTGATAAACCATCCTCGGAACATAAACATTATATCCCAGAGAAAAGAAACGCTCGGCGAGCTTCTCATATTGCCGCGGGCAATTGGTGAATCCGTGATAAAGGACAACGGCTCTTTTTACCTTTGCCCCGTGAGAAAGAATCCGCGTTTTCCCGTAATCGGCGGCGACGCCTTTTTCCAGCGCGATTTTATCCTCTATCAACCGCATGCTCTCGGTATAACCGCAAACCGGCCGCGGATGCGAAACGATTCCGGCTGTATCAACCGGAATAATAAAAAGGGCCGCGACAAAAATAAGCATTAACCCAGCAAACAGAAGAATCAGCATAAAACCATTCCTTGCCTTAATTACATCTTTTTCGATTATAACCGGCTTCAGCGTCGATGTCTATGCATAATAAAGAAATAAGTATTCAACCGATTATTTTTATGGTAACTTAATCCAATATGAAAAAATCAATAATAACATGTTTTTTATCCTTACTCTTCCTTCTTTTATCGGTTAACGGCTCTTTTGCTCAAGGCGAAAACTCAATTACGCTTAAAGACGGCTCGCAGGTTATAGGGAAAATAATAAAGCTTGAGGATGGGATATACACCGTAGAAACTGCTTCCATTGGGGAAATAAACATCGAGCAAGATAATGTGCTCCAGGTCGGACCCGCATCCGGTGAAATTACCGCATTGGCTGAAGAAGCGCCCTCTGAAGATATTTCCGGGCTTAAAGGCGAGGCCTATGAGCTACAAAAAAGCATACTAAAAGACGAAGAGCTTATGAGCGAGATAAAACTTCTTTTGGAGGACGAAGAGGTCAAGCAGATCCTCTCCGACCCGGAAGTAATGAGCGCTGTTTTGAGTTTTAACCCCCAGAAAGTCAGCGAAAATCCGCGAATACAAAAACTGCTCGAATCACCTAAAATGAGAGCTCTTATTGAAAAAATTAGCGGCAAATACAGCATCAAGCCGCAAGAATAAAAAACCGTTAAACTCCCGCGTGTTTCCCTTCGGGCTGTATCCTTGCAAATATATTAGGCCTCCATGCCTTACTATCTTAACCGTATTCAAGCTTCGTTTAACTTCAGCCTTCTTTCATGGCGCTCTCTTTGCCGGGGAGTTGATTTTCAGGGCCGGGATATCAAGAATAACACGACATTTCACAGGTTAAATGGCGATCAAAGATATAATTATACTAATCAGAGAAAACAGTTCTTATAAGTTATAAAATAATCCGCCAACCGAGGCAAAATACCAATAGTATGGAGAAATAGGGCTTTGCGCCCCCCTTACTTACGGTATATTTAAAAACTTATCAAACAATTGCTGTGCAACCTGAGCCGCGTCATATTTCCCCTCCGAGAGGAACAAAGAAATAGCCCGGGATAAATGTTCCCGAGCCTCCTCTTTTTCCCCGAGATTCATGAGGGCTGTCGCTAGATTATAATGGGCCTCAGAGAAAAGAGGATCGAGGCTGAGCGCTTTTTTCAGCAATTCCATCTCACTCTGGGGATTTTTTAATTCATAATTAGCCTGCGAAAGAAAATAATAGGCCTCGGCGGAGGGCTTAAGCGAAATCGACTTCTCCAAATATCTTCGGGCTTCACCCGTCATCCCCGTGACCAAGAAAACCGCACCTAAATTCTTGTTAGCCTGGGGGTTTTCAGGATAGGCCCTTTGCTCGGCGCGGGCCAAGGTCAGCTCATTTTGCCAATCGCTATTTCGCAAGACAGACCGGAAAGCATAAAAGCAAAACAATATAAAAACGATATACGCGATATATCTTCTTCTCTCCTTAACGATTTGGTTATTTAACAATAAAGAAGCGGCCACCACCCCAAAGGCGAGTGAAAATCCTAGATTCGCAAGGTAGAGGTAACGTTCTGCGAAATAACACTCCGAAGAAATAATATTCAAAGCCGGTAGAAGCGATACGAAAAAGAAATAAATTGAGAAAGAAATAATCTTGTTCTTTCTTGCCAACCTTGCGCTGTAATAAAACAATACGAAAATGATCAATATTGAGGCTATAACCTGCGATTCGAGAATAGACTGGGACAAGAAGGCATATCTGTCGAAATATTTCCAATCGGCCGAATATATACCAGGAGAAAGACTATGATTAACCGCCAGATTGAACGGAAATAACAATAAAATAATATATTTTGCAAAGGCCTTGATAAGCACGATTATCGTCAGATAAAAACTGCCTAAAAGATAACCGCCCCTGGCCGCTGAACCTAAAACAAGGTATTTTGATAAAATATATATCCCGGCAATGAGGAAAAAAGGCGCGACCCTTAAAAACAACTTTTTTATTCCCCGTTCTCTTCTGAAGTAAATTTCGTGTAACATAAAAAGCAAAGCCAAGGTTATTGTTAATTCGTTAGTGAATACCGCTAAAAAAGCAAACACAACGGACAAGATCCTATCTTTAATTCCTCCGTCCTTGATGAAGAAATAAAAGGATATAAAAAGAAAAACAACCCCCGACGAATCAATACTGGCAGTCAAAAATGTTATCGCCTCGGAATTAACCGGATGAAGGGCAAATATCAGGCCGGATAAAAAAGCGGCAAGGTTATTAACGCTTAAAAGCAGGCAAATCCTGAAAACAAAAATCACTCCTACAAGATGCACCAAGAGCGCTATCGCGTGATATCCTAGCGGATTTTCCTTAAAAAAATGATAGTTAAAAGCGCAAAACAAAGTTTTCAAAGGGGAATAAATGCCTGTTTCTGCTTCCGGCTGATTATTCGGCCCGAAGAACTGAAATAAATTATTTAAATCCTTAATAAGCGGCCAATCAACTATAAAAGATTTATCCTGCAGGACAAATCCGTTCACAAAAGTATTCGCATAAACCAAGCAAGTCAAAATACAAATCACAAATAAGCTTGCCCTAGTGTTCTTCGTTATTTCCTGTATTAAATTATTATCTTTCATTATTCAGCTCTCTTTTATTTTAAAACATTATGCGCTTATTCATTTAAGAAATTTCCTCCATCTTTAAGGAATCCACAGCTTTAATCGTAATCTATGAGGACAGAATTTCTTAGGCGCAAGACTGCTAAGTCAAAATTTATCTTTTAAGCATTATCTTTTATTTACTGACAAAAATTATTAATAAAGCAGAGATCAGTAAAAATCTTTCTGCGGAATACTTTTATAAAAGGAAAAGAAAGCTTCTTTTAAGGCTTCGGCCTCTTTCGCTCTTCCTTGTTTCTCGTAAGAATTTATTGCCAGCTTAAGGTTTAATAGCGCCTCTTGTTTCATATCCCACAATCCGTAGATCCCCGCCAGATTATAAAAGGCCTCTGCGTAATTGGGGTCAAGCTTCACGGCATTATTCAAAGATTCCAAGGCTTTGGTGTATTGGTTAAGCTGAATAAATGCTTCCGCCTGAGAAAAATAAATAACCGGGTCATCCTCTTTGATTGCCAAAGCTTCTTTGAAACTTTCAAGAGCTTCCTTTAACTTCCCGGATTTAGTATAAGCTAATCCGAGGTCGTTACGCATTAAAGCGCTCTTTGGATTTGCCCTAACAGCTGACTCCATCATGCTTACATCGTCCCTCCAATGCGGATTACGCGCAAAAGTCCTTATGCCGTAAAATAATACAAAGCCCGCCATAATTACAAAAGCAAGGCCCTTATTCTTTCCTTCTGACAAACGGAATATGGAATAAGCAAAAATTATGACAAACCCAAGTAACCCCGGATAAAGATACCTTTCCCCAAAATAAACACCGCTGGGGATTATGTTCGCTACAGGCAAAAGGGATATAAAGAACCAACCTACCGCGAATGCCAGAAGAGGCCTCTTCTTCATATACCAGGCCGCCATTGAAAACAAGCCAACCAATAACAACAGAGAACTAAAGGTCGTTAAATCAAAAAAAGACTGCGTCATAACATAGTATTTATCAAAATCCTCTGTAGCAAATGAGTAAATTCCCTTAGATATCACATGATTGTGAGACAAGGTAAAAGGGAACAAGGCGATCAAAACATATTTGGCAAAGGCTTTTACTATAATTAGCGAAGTCAAATAAAAACTCCCCAACACATAATTTCCGCGCGAAATCTCTCCCAAAACAAGCCACTTTGCAATGACATAAAATATAACAATGGCAAAATATGGCAGGGATAATTTCAAAGCATCTGTCCATCCTTTACCCCGGGGGAAACAAAGGCAGTACCAAACAATAAGCAAAGGAAGCGATATCGCCAATTCGTGAGAGAATACGGCCAGTAAGGCAAGAAGAATCGAAAACCCATATCTTATGTGAAATACATTATCCCCTTGTTTCGCGGATATAAATAAATAGGTTGAAGCGAAAAGAAGCACTATCCCCGCAGTATCAAGGCTGGCAGTTATATAGGTTATCGCTTCCACATGTACGGGATGCAGGGAAAATAATAAAGCGCCGGCAAAAGCCGTAGCCCGGTTTGACAATTCAAGAATTATCTTATAAACAAAAACTGTGCCAAGGAAATGGACCAAAAGAGACACAACATGGTAACCAATAGGATTCAGGCCAAACAGCCGGTATGATATTGCATGATAAAGCGTCTTTAGGGGAGAATATATCCCCTCTTGTCCGTCGGGTGGGGTATAATTAACGAAGAATTGGGGTAAATTTTGCCAGCTTCTTATCAAGGGCCAATTTAAAATAAAAGGGCGGTCATCATGCACAAAGCCGTTAACGAAAATATTGGAATGCGATAAAAGAATAAATCCGAATAAAACAGTGAAGCTTAAAAACCTATCCGATACCAAAACCTCGAAATATTGAACCATCCTGTTTATCTTTTGGCTGACTTTATTTTGCAACAAGCGACTCTCCCTCTTTGCCGGAGTGCCATTCGCATATGGC
>JADFZM010000149.1 GCA_015232535.1 Candidatus Omnitrophota bacterium | reverse complement strand
AAAAGAAATGGGTTTTTTCTTGAAAAGAATTCTTCCGATCATCTTATTTATTTTATTTTTGGGGTCAATATGCCTTGCGCAGGAGAATGCTGCCGTCCTAAGCGATGGGAAAATAGTTGTCGAGGCTCCGGAAGGCGCAAAAGCGATAGATTACAATAATCTAAAAGAGGGATACGCTCAAGCGCCGGCTAGAAAAGTGTTTATCAAAGATAGTGACGAGGCTAAAGAAGCCATTAAGGTTTTCAAATCCAAAGGGGACAGAGACCAAAAGGAAACCGTCTGGATGATAACAAAGCAGGACGGTAGCAGAAGCGTAATCGTGGAGAGGGAATATAGCAGTTCAAACGGGGGAGTGGTTTTCTCCTCAGACGGAAACTATGCTTTTTATCTGGATGATGACTCAAGCGGGACTGGTTTTCTTTACGGGTTAAACCTCTTAAATCAACAGTTGATCAGTATTTCGCAGGCTTCAAACTTTCATATTACCGATTGCCCGCAGAATAAGAGATATATAGCAGTGCAAAAAGGGGACAAATCATCCGCCTATTATATCTATGATTTTACGGGAAACAGTATAAATACCGTTCAATATACAGGCAGCATAGACGATATTAAAAGAGTGATTTGCTATTAAAAAGTTGAGGGAATTTATGAAAAAGTCATTATTAATGCTTGGCATATTTGTTTTTGCCGGTTGGATATCCGCGGTAGTATACGCCGAGCATAAGGGATTAAAGAAGACAGTCGCGGTATATGACTTTTCCAATGATTCCGGATATTCATCGCAGGGGGATTTGGGCAAGGATTTCTCAGTCCAACTGCAAGACGCTTTGATTCAAAGCGGCCAGTTTATCGTTCTGACCAGGAAAGACCTTGATGTGGTAATGGCGGAACAGGATTTAGCCCAAAGTAACCGGATGGCTAAAAGTACGACCGCGCAGACCGGAAAGATTGTCCCGGCTCAAATCCTTATAAAAGGGCAGATTACGGAGTTTCAGGAGAATACATCCGGCGGGGGACAGGGAATAAGTATAAAAGGATTTTCGATAGGCGCGCAAAAATCATCGGCCCACATGGCGGTAATCGTTCAACTGGTAGATTCAACGACCGGTGAGATAATCGAGTCAAAAAGGGTGGAAGGCGAGGCAGCTTCGGGAGGGTTATCTTTAGGTTATAGCGGGGATATCGGCATCAATTCTTCGAATTTCAAGAAAACACCGTTAGGAAAGGCCGCCCAAATGGCGATTGACCGCGCGGTTGATTACATAGCAAAGAAGATGAACGAGATACCTTGGAAAGGAAAAGTCATTCAGGTTAAAGAAGACGGAATGATTTATATAAATTCAGGGTCTAACGCGAATGTTAAAGTTGGGGATAAATTCGAGATTTACCGCGAGGGAGAGGCCCTGGTTGATCCGGATACGGGAATGGAACTAGGCAAAGAGACTGCCAAGATAGGAGAAGTCAGCATTGCCGAAGTACAGGAGAAGTTTTCCAAGGGCAAAGCGGCCGGCTCTGGCCAGGGAAATTTTGCCAAAGGTGATTTAGTCCAGGAAAAGTAGTCAGGGAAGGAAAGCCATGAGAAGCATATCACTGATAATAATCTGCGTTTTGTTTCTTATGTTGGTTAGCGCATGCGAAACGGCAAATAAAGCGGCCACTAAAACCGGAAAGGTAGTAGGTAAAACTACCAAGGTATTGGATAGTGCTTCCGAGGGGGCAGTTGACGGTTATATGGGAGAGAAACAAAAGGATGAAAACCCGTATAACAGATGATTTTCCAAACGGATTAAAAGAAGGAAGATAATCAATGCTTAAAACGGGAGTTATAGGCTACGGGTACTGGGGCCCTAATATTGTGCGGGGATTCTCTGCCTCGGAGGGGAGCGCGGTAAAAGCGGTTTGCGATTCTAATCCTCAGGCGCTGAAGAAAGTCAAATTACTTTATCCGCAAGTTGAAGTTTGTTCAAACCCTTCAGATTTGATTGATAGAAAAGACGTTGATGTCGTCGCGATAGTTACCCCTGTTTCGACTCACTTTGCTCTGGCGAAGGCGGCTTTGGAAAACGGCAAACATATTTTCGTCGAGAAGCCTTTCACGGCATCGATCGAGGAGGCAGAAATCTTGATCGCTCTGGCGCAAAAGAAAAACCTTATTATTATGGTCGATCACACCTTCATTTTTACCGGAGCGGTGCGGAAAATAAAAGAGCTGGTCGATAACGGGACATTAGGTGATATCTATTATTACGATTCCACCCGGGTAAACTTGGGGCTTTTTCAGTCGGATGTTAATGTTGTTTGGGACCTGGCTCCGCACGATTTCTCGATAATCGATTATGTGATAAAAAATAAACCCTTGACGGTTACTGCGCAGGGGGTAGACCATTTTAACCGCGGGCATGAAAATATTGCCTATATAACCGTTTATTTTGAGAATAATATGCTGGCGCATCTTAATTTAAATTGGCTTTCTCCGGTAAAAATACGCGCGACATTGATAGGCGGTCAAAAGAAAATGCTGGTTTGGAATGACCTTGAGGCGGATGAGAAAATCAAAATATACGACCGCGGGGTAAGCGTTGATGATAAAGAAGGGATATACAAGCGCCTTATCGATTACCGTTCGGGTGATATGTGGGCTCCTTTAATCGACCGCACCGAAGCCCTAAAGGTAGAGTTAGAATATTTTATCGATTGTATCTCGCATAATAAAAAGCCGATTAACGACGGAGAATCCGGATTAAGGGTTGTTAAACTTCTTACCGCCGCCCACAAATCTTTAAAGGAAAAAGGAACGCCGGTTTCTGTTTAGGGATATTATCTCTTGTGAATTCATGTCAGCCAAACAATATGCCGTATATAAACCTGAGGGAAAAGTTTTTTGTCATTGTTTTTTCTTTGGCCATCCTGACTTTTACTTTCGGCGAGCGTCTCGGAGCTTCTTTCGGGATCCTTGGGGACGAAAACATATATTATCTAATCTCGCTGGATTTGGAAAGAATCCTTTTTAGTTTCGGGTTAGATAGATATTATGTTCAGAGGATTTTGCCGCCATTTCTTGTCCATCTGTTTGCCAAAATAACGTCAACCTCGCTTACGGTTGATAATACAGTGAATATATTCTGTATTTTCAATGTTGTCTTACAGGTCTTAACAGCCCACTTCTGGCTTTTGATATGCAAAAATTTAAGGATAGGCATTAACGGAGTATGGGTTGGCTTCATAACGTTGTACGTCAATTATGCTATTTTGAAGTATTTACCTTTTACACAAGTTACAACAGATATGTTTGCCTATTTCTTAGGTGTTTTAATAGTGTATCTCTACCTTGAGAGTAAAACCTTTCCTTTATTCCTGGTTTCTTTTATCGGGTCTTTTGCCTGGCCCACCGTTTATTGGATCGGATTTATTTTCCTTTTGTTTCCGAGGAGCGAAAAGGTTTTTAGGCCGGAACAGGGTGCAAAACATAATTGCGGGTATATTCTTTTCCCAGCGTTGTTTGCATTTTCGCTAGGGATCATTTATATGAAGGTTTTAAAGCCATTATATTCCAGTGAGGCCTTTTCCCGAGGCATGTTTCAATTCGGGGCGGTGAAGCCTTTATCCGGCTTTCTTTTCTTAAGCGTAATGGCCGCAGTTGGGTATATTTTTCTTTCTTTAAGAACGCTTTTTAGAAACGGGTTTGCTTTGTTATCAGGAGACGCAGGAAGAAAAGAAATCCTTAAACAAATATTTTTGGCTGCTATGTTGATTTTTACGGTTAAAACCACTATTAATTATTTTTCCGCTATCAGCCAGCACTTCAATTGGAATACTTTTTTTGAAAACAGGCTTATTTTTTCCATAAGTGCCCCGTTTTTTTTTCTTATCGCCCATGTTACTTATTTTGGCCCGATAATAATCCTTATGATGTTTTCCTTCAGGAAAGTATGCGATGAAATAATTAAATGCGGCACCGGAATGATACTAGTCGCGGCATTCATATTAGTAGCTTCTTTAGACAGCGAATCGAGGCATTTAATATTTTTCTTTCCGATCCTAGTACCTTTCGCTATAAAAGCGGTCGAGGGGGTATTTGTTTCGCTTAAAAAAATGATATTTTTCTGTGTATTGTCCTTAATCTTTTCTAAAATATGGTTAACAATAGGAATACATGAATTTAAAGGCGATGTT
>JADFZM010000148.1 GCA_015232535.1 Candidatus Omnitrophota bacterium | reverse complement strand
GGTTATCATTATCGCCGATAAGATAGTTTTATATCCGAAAGAGCTTTATTCAAAGGGCATGGAGATAATAACCGTCCCCACGCCCCGCAACACTCCCGAGGCTGTCAACCCGCAGATAAAGTCGCTTAACTATTTAAACAATATTTTAGCGAAGATCGAAGCAAGCAATTCCGGCTATAATGAGGCGATAATGCTCGATCATTTGGGCTTTGTCGCGGAGTGCACGGGAGACAATATATTTATCATCAAAGACGGAGCCTTGATAACTCCCCGGCAAGGGATCTTAAAAGGTATTACCAGAGACGCGGTTTTAGGCTTGGCGCAAAAGATTAATGTAAAAACCGAGATCCGCCTTATAACCCGCCACGAGGTTTTTACCTCCGACGAGTGTTTTCTTACCGGAACAGCCGCCGAGCTTATTCCGGTCATAAAAGTCGACGGCCGAGTTATCGGCGACGGCAAGCCGGGAAAAATAACCAAGAAATTACTGGGCCTTTTCAAGGAGTTGACAACTAAAGACGGGGTTAAATATTAAGGGAGCAAGATAATGAAATGCAATAAATGCGGAAAACAAGCGACTGTTCACCTGACACAGATCGTCGACAGCCAGATAACTGAACTGCACTTATGCGAGGATTGCGCCAAGGAGCAAAGCGTGCAGATGGAACAGCAATTCGGCTTGGCCGATCTTTTAGCGGGGCTATCAGACTTCGGTAAACACGTTAAGGAGGTTGAGCAGACCAAGCTTAAATGCCCTAACTGCGGCTTAAACTACGAAGAGTTCAGAAAGCTGGGCAGATTGGGTTGCAATGCCTGTTATGATTCTTTCCGGGAATCGTTATCGACGCTTTTAAAGAAAATCCACGGCTCAAACAAACATTTGGGCAAAGCCCCGAAAGCGCTGCCGGTTAAGAAGGAAAAGAAAACTTCCATAGACATCGAAGCTTTGCGCAATCAGTTGCAAACGGCGATATCGTCCGAGGATTTTGAGAAAGCCGCGGAATTGCGCGATAAAATAAGGACATTTGAGAGGAAAGGCAAAGAACAATGAACCTAGACGACCTGATAAATCATACCGGCGAATGGCTTAAGGGAACCGGCGAGTATCCCAATATTGTCATTTCCTCAAGGATACGCTTGGCCCGCAATATAAACAAGATCCCTTTCCCCAGTCGGGCGAAGAAAAAAGATTTAGCTCAGGTATTAGGGCTGGTCGAAGAGGCTACGAGTGCCATCCCTTATTTCAAGGATTCTCAGTTATTTAGGATCGGTGAAATTGATACCGTCGATAGGCAGTTTCTTATCGAGCGGCATTTGATGAGCCATGAGCACGCGGCTAACCCCGAAGGGAAAGCCTTAATAGTCTCAAAAGAGGAAGTGCTTTCGGTCATGATCAACGAGGAGGACCATTTACGCCTGCAGGTTATGCATTCCGGTTTTAACTTGAGCGCGACTTGGGAGATAATGAACAATATCGATAATGCCTTGGCGGAGAAAATCGAGTTCGCTTTTAACAGCGAGTGGGGTTATTTGACGTCATGCCCGACGAATGCGGGTACGGCGATGCGAGGCTCGGTGATGCTCCACTTGCCGGCATTGGTCATGACAAAACAAATTAATAAGGTGTTAGCGGCTATAGCAAAGCTTAATTTCGCCTCGCGCGGTTTTTACGGAGAAGGTACGCAGGCTAGCGGAAATTTTTATCAGATCTCAAACCAGGTTTCCTTGGGGCATAGCGAGACGGATGTAATACAGAATATTAACGGCCTTATCCGCCAGGTTATAGAGCAAGAAGAGCAGGCCAGGCAGGCGATGCTGGTACAGAACAAGTCTCTTCTAGAAGACAAAATATACCGCTCATTGGGGGTTTTAAAAAACGCCTATATCATCTCGAGCCAGGAAACGGTCGATTTGCTTTCCATGGTCCGGTTGGGTGTTGACCTGGATATGGTTAAGAATATAACCAGAAAATCAATCAATGAACTATTTATTATGATACAGCCTGCCCACTTGCAGAAAATAGAAGGAAAAAAGCTGTCAACTTCTGAAAGAGATAGGAAAAGGGCTAGTGTCATAAGAGAAAAATTAGGAGGGAGATAATATGTTCAATAGATTTACCGAGAGGGCCAGAAAAGTCATTATTTACGCTAAAGAAGAGGCTCGGCGTTTTAATCATGATTATATCGGGACGGAACATCTGCTTCTGGGATTGATCCGCGAAGGAGAGGGTGTTGCGTCCGCCGTATTGCAAAAATTGGGCCTGGATCTTGAGACCATAAGGATCGAGGTTGAGAAGCTTGTTCAACCGGGCCCGCAAACGCAAGTACTGGGAGATATCCCTTTTACCCCTCGTTCTAAAAAGGCATTGGAATTAGCCGCGGAAGAGGCCAGGGCTTTGGGGCATAATTATATAGGCACGGAGCATCTTTTATTGGGCCTGGTAAAAGAAGGCGAAGGCATGGCTTATCGGGTACTTCTTAATTTGGGGTTAGATTTGGCTAAGCTGAGAAATGAGGTAATGGAACTTCTTGGTTCCGGTATACCCGGGTTCAACAATCAGGACGCTACGAAGCCGGATAAAACCCCGGCTATCGATGCCTATGGCCGCAATTTGAATAAACTGGCTAAGGAGGGGAAATTAGACCCTGTAATCGGAAGGGAAGAGGAGATCCAGCGCATCCTTCAGATCTTAAGCCGCCGGACGAAAAATAACCCCGTACTTCTGGGTGAGGCAGGTGTCGGAAAGACAGCTATTGTGGAAGGGCTGGCACAGATGATAGTAAAAGGTGATGTTCCGGAAATACTAAGGGACAAAAATATAATTGTTTTGGATTTGGCTTTGATGATTGCCGGGACAAAATACCGCGGGCAATTCGAGGAGCGTATAAAGGCCATAATGGATGAGATAAGGCGCTCGGGTAAAATAATCCTCTTTATCGACGAGCTTCACACTCTCGTTGGGGCTGGAGCGGCGGAAGGGGCTATCGATGCGGCGAATATCCTAAAGCCGGCTTTGGCTAGAGGAGAGATCCAATGCGTCGGCGCGACCACTCTCGATGAATACCGCAAACACATCGAAAAAGACGCTGCCTTGGAAAGGCGCTTTCAAACGATAATGGTCGATCCTCCCTCGGCCGACGAGGCAGTAAAGATACTTAAGGGCTTGCGCGACAAATATGAGGCGCATCACAGGGTAAAGTTCTCCGATGAGTCTATAGACGCTGCGGTCAAGCTCTCCGACCGGTATATCTCGGGACGGGCCTTACCCGATAAGGCGGTAGATATTTTGGATGAGGCCGGTTCTAGGGCTCGCCTCTCGGTTATGGTCGTCCCCGAGGAAGTAAAAATGCTTGAAGAGCAGATCGAGAAGCTTCGAGAGGAAAAAGAAGAACATATCAAGAGCCAGGACTTTGAGAAAGCGGCGCAGATGCGCGATTCCGAAAGGGAAAACCGGAAAAAATTAGAGGACCTTCGCAATAAATGGACGGAAGAAAGGGATAAGGCCGACATAACGATAGGTTATGAACAGATCGCTGCAGTTGTTTCGCAGTGGACGAAAATTCCTTTAGCCCGTTTGGAGCAGGAAGAAAGCGAGAAACTGCTTAAAATGGAGGAGCAGTTAAGGGGAAAAGTTATCGGGCAAGAAGAGCCGATAGGCGCGATAGCCCGGGCTATACGCCGTTCCCGTGCCGGAATAAAGGACCCGAAGCGACCGATCGGTTCGTTCATATTCTTGGGGCCTACCGGAGTCGGTAAAACCTTATTGGCACAAGTGTTGGCGGAATTTATGTTCGGAAGCAAGGAAGCCTTGGTTCAGGTTGATATGTCCGAATATATGGATAAGTTCAACGTATCCCGGCTTATCGGAGCTCCTCCGGGTTATGTAGGTTACGAAGAAGGCGGGCAATTGACGGAGAAAGTTAGGAGAAAACCTTATTCGGTGGTCCTTTTGGATGAGATCGAAAAGGCCCATCAGGATGTTTTCAATTTACTTCTACAGGTTTTTGAAGAGGGCCGCCTGACCGATAGCCTAGGGCGCAAGGTAGATTTCCGGAACACGATCATCCTTATGACTTCCAACGTCGGGGCGGAAATGTTAAGGAAACAGGGCTCTTTAGGATTCATTGCCCAGAAGGAAAGCGTAACTTACGAAGACATGAAAACCCGGCTTTTAGACGAGGTTAAAAAGACATTTAAGCCGGAA
>JADFZM010000147.1 GCA_015232535.1 Candidatus Omnitrophota bacterium | reverse complement strand
AATTTATAAACAGAAGGTGAGTGGCTAATGCAAAATTACGACAGCGAACAAATCGACATGTTAAAAGGTATAATCGAATCATTGCTTTTCGTAAGCGAAAAACCTGTCACAATCGACCAGATTAAAAAGGTCCTGGAGACGGTAAGCCCTTCAGAGATAAAGGATATCATTAACCTTTTGAACAATGATTATGAGAAAAAGCAAGGCGGTGTAGGCATCGTCGAGATTGCCGGCGGGTATCAGATGCTGTCAAACCCGAAGTATGTTTCGTATTTGCGCGCCTTTTTTAAAACTAAGCACAAAGAGAAGCTTTCCAAGCCGGCCTTAGAAACCTTAGCTATAATTGCCTATAAGCAGCCCGTCACCCGCTCCGAGATAGAGATAATCCGCGGCGTTGATTCCGACGGAGTTGTTGCCCATTTGGTGGAAAAAGAGCTTATTAAAATATCCGGTAGGAAAGATGTCCCTGGCCGCCCTTTTGTGTTCGGGACAACTAAGCTTTTCTTGGAATATTTCGGGTTGCGCGCTTTGGAGGATCTACCTAAACTCGAGGAATTCCCCGACTTTGTTTCCCGTCAGGAGGCGAACATAATTCAGCCGGAAGAGGAAATTAAAACTAACGGCCAAGCATTGACGGAAGAAGTGGCTGAACAATTACCTATAGAAGCGGCGACGGAAGCCGCGGGCGATTTAATGCTTCAAGGCGAAAAAGCTGTACAAAAGGAAGGAAATAAAGAGTGGACAGATAATGAAATTAGTTAACCTACGCGATAAAATTGATAAGATCGACGGCAAGATAATCGGCCTATTGAATGAAAGGGCCAAGATGAGCCTTGCCATCGGCCAAATTAAAAAAAGTATTAATAAGCGTATCTACTCCCCGGAAAGGGAAAAAGAGATATTGCGGCGTTTAAAGAATTTGAACAAAGGCCCCGTTACTAATGAGGCCATAGAAGCCATATACCGGGAGATAATGTCGGTGTCTTTAGCTTTGGAGAAAATAAAAGAAGTCGCGTATTTAGGAACCGAAGGCTCTTTTACTTTCATGGCCGCAAAGCAGCAGTTTGGCTCTCAGGTAAGATATGATTCATGCGAAAGTATCGCTGAGGTTTTTCGAAAGGTCGAGCACGGAGATTGCGATTACGGTGTGGTACCTGTTGAGAACTCAATTGAGGGCGCAGTTACTCACACAGTTGATCTATTGGTCGATTCCGAGCTGAAGATCTGCGCGCAGAGGATGATAAAGATATCGCATCATTTGATGTCTCTTTCCGAAATGATCCAGATCAAGAAGATTTATTCTAACCCGCAAGTATTCGGCCAGTGCCGAAATTGGCTTTTGAGCCATCTTCCCAAAGCGGAGCAGATTTGGGTGACATCAACTACAGAAGCGGCTAAGCTGGCGCTTAAAGATAAAAATACCGCGGCAATAGCTTCGAGCGAAGCGGCAAAGCTATACGGATTGCAGATACTTAAAAGCAATATCCAGGACATGGCGCATAATACGACAAAATTCCTTATAGTTTCCGAGGAAGATTCCGCGCCGACGGGAAAGGACCGGACTTCCATCATTTTCTCGATCAAAGACCGCATGGGTGCTTTGCATGATATGTTGATACCTTTTTATAAGAATCAAATAAACTTAACAAAGATCGAGTCGCGCCCGTCCAAGAAAAAGGCCTGGGATTATTATTTCTTTGTCGATCTCGAAGGCCATCGGTTGGACAAAAGCGTAGAAAAAGCCTTAGCACAGCTGGAAAACTTATGTAAATATCTAAAGATCGTCGGATCATACCCGGTTGAATAAAATGAAGAATCAAGCCAAACAATCCGTATTGAATGTTAAACCCTACATCCCTGGAAAGCCTATCGAGGAAGTAAAAAGGGAGTTGGGATTGAAGGATGTGATCAAGCTCGCGTCAAACGAGAACCCGTTCCCTCCCTCGCCTAAGGTAATGAGGGCATTGGAGGCGGCAGCTTCTTCCATAAACCGTTATCCGGACGGAGATTGTTTTTACCTTCGTAGCGAAATAGCAAAACGTTTGGGCATAAATCCTAAGCAGATAGTTTTCGGCAACGGATCAGATGAGATCATTGTTTTTGCAGCGAAGGCTTTTTTAAGCCCAGGGGATGAGGTGGTCCTGGCTAAACCGACTTTCCTCATTTACGATATCGCCTCAACGATAGAAGGCGCTAGATTGTTTCAAATTCCTTTAATTAATTTTCGTTATGATTTGGGGCGGATGAAGAAAGCAATATCTCCTAGGACAAAAATAATCTTTATTGGTAACCCAGACAACCCATCGGGTCAGTATATAAGGCAAAACGAATTTGAATGGTTCATGGACGGTATTAAGGATAATGTTCTCATATTTATGGATCAGGCTTATTTTGAATATGTCGAGGCTAAAGATTATGCCGGTTCAATAGATTTATTAAAAAGATATAAGAACCTGATAATTACCCGCACTTTTTCTAAGCTTTACGGTTTGGCCGGTTTAAGGGTCGGGTACGGGATTGCCTCGGAGGAAATCATAGATATATTAAACCGAGTCAGGGAGCCGTTCAATATCAATTCCCTTGCCCAGGCGGCTGCTTTAGCAGCGCTCAAGGACGAAAAATATTACTTAAGCGTTAAGAGCAAAATAGAAAAAGAACGGAAATTACTTTACGCCGGGTTTAAAAGGCTTAAACTGGATTTTGTTGAGACTTGCACCAACTTTAGCCTGATAAAGATAAGCGGTGATTCGACGGATATCGTCAATAAGCTGCTTTCCCGGGGAGTAATCGTAAGAGACATGAAACACTGGGGAATGACGGGATTTATACGTTCCACGATCGGGAATAATCAAGAAAACAAAAAGTTAATTAAAGCTTTGGAGACAATATTATGATCATCGTACTTAAGAAAGACGCAACCGAGGAGCAAATACAGCATATACTGGAGAAAACAACCAAGCTCGGGTTGAAGCCGAATATTTCCCGGGGAGTTGAAAGGACCGTTATCGGCCTTATCGGCCCGGAAGATGTCCTTAGGGTAACGCCTTTAGATGTTTTCCCGGGGGTCGAAAATGTTATCCCTGTTTTAGCCCCTTATCGGCTTGTTTCGCGGGAATTCCGCAAGGAAAATACGGTAATAAAAATCAAGGACGGAGTGGAGATCGGCGATAATAAAGTGCTGGTTATCGCCGGGCCGTGCTCGATAGAAAGCAAGGAATTGACATTATCGGTTGCCAAGAAAGTCAAAGCAGCCGGGGCAAAAGTTTTGCGCGGCGGAGCATTCAAGCCGAGGACATCTCCTTATGATTTTCAGGGTTTAGGAGAAGAGGGGCTCAAGTATTTAAAAGAGGCCGGCGAACAGTTGAACATGGCCACTATTACCGAGGTAATGGATGTAAGGGACCTTGAGCTTATATGCAAATATACCGATATTTTGCAGATCGGGGCTAGGAATATGCAGAATTTTACCCTGCTTAAGGAAATCGGGAAACTTCATAAGCCGGTCATGCTTAAAAGAGGTATCAGTGCCACGATAAAAGAATGGCTTATGTCGGCGGAATATATTCTTTCGAACGGGAACTTTAATGTTATGCTTTGCGAACGTGGTATCCGTACATATGAAACAGCGACGAGAAATACCCTGGATATAAATGCCATACCGCTTGTTAAACAATTGTCGCATTTGCCGGTTGTGGTTGATCCTAGCCATGCAACAGGCGTATGGAATTTAGTCTCTCCCGCTGCGAAAGCCGCTGTTGCCGCAGGTTGCGACGGGCTTATGATCGAGGTTCATGATAATCCCGAGGAGGCATTATCGGACGGAACGCAATCTTTGCTCCCGTATAAATTCGGTGTTTTAATGCAGGAAATAAAACAGATCGCCAAAGTAATTGGGCGGGATACATAATAAGGAAAAACATGTTCAGAAAAGTCACTATTATAGGTATAGGATTAATGGGGGGCTCACTAGCTTTATCCCTGAAAAAACACCATATTGCTAAAGAGGTCGTCGGATTATCGAGGAATCAATCATCGATAATGCAGGCGATAAAGAAGCAAGCTATTGACAATGGGACTACCGATATAAAAGAGGCGGTAAGAAACTCGGATTTAGTAGTTTTTGCGACACCTGTTGACACGATAGTAAAGCTTCTTCCTACGGTAAACGCGAATATCAAAAGGGGATGCCTGCTTACTGATATGGGAAGCACTAAAGCGGCGATTGTTGATGCGGCCCAAAAAGCGCTATCTTTCCCGGGAAACTTTGTCGGTTCGCATCCTTTGGCCGGTTCGGAGAAAGGTTTCATAAGTGATCTTTTCTGAACGGTATTGAATAATATAAATATCATG
>JADFZM010000146.1 GCA_015232535.1 Candidatus Omnitrophota bacterium | reverse complement strand
TTGAATACGTGGAAATGTATTATAATCGCAAAAGGGCTCATTCAACGCTTGGAAATTTGAGCCCGTTTGAATATGAAAAACGAGCGGCTCTAGCTAAACAACCTGTCCACTGAATTGGGGAAGGTCATTGTTTACACAGATAAATATAAAAGCTATGATGCTCTTATGTTCTGTGGCTACAGGCACCTTAAAGTTGACCATGGCAAATATTTTGCCAATGGCAAGGTCTACATCAACGGCCTTGAAGGCTTCTGGAGCTTTGCCAAAGAGCGTTTAATGAAATATCACGGGGTATCGCAAGACAAATTCCCGTTGTATTTGAAAGAACTAGAATACAGATACAATAATCGTGATAAAGATTTATTCGTTTTACTAGTTCAATTAATGGCTAGTTTTGTACCAAATCTTTTATAATTACCAATTTATTTATATATAAAATGGGACGATACGGGACTATAACCCCGACCATTTAGGCGGCACAAATACGCAATTCCGGGGACTCATAACCATTTAATTGAGTACGCGTCCCCGGAATTCTCTAATTTATTTTCTCTAATTCTCTAACTAATTTCTCTAATTCCGGCCGGATATTAACATCATGCACATCGATGTAACGGATAATGCCTTTCTTATCAATAATAAATATGGCCCTTTCTGACAGGCCATCTGACCGCAACACACCATATTGTCCGGCCACTTCTCCATGCGGCCAGAAATCCGAAAGCACAGGAAACCACATATTCCCTAAGGTTTTCATCCAGGCGTGCAAAGTCGGAATATTGTCAACAGTAATACCCAATAACACACTGTCATGCTGTTCAAAAATATCTTCAACGATATTATAGCCCGGCCACTGGTCCGAGCATATCGGCGTCCAAGCCGCCGGCACAAAAGACAATACCACATTCTTTTTTCCGCGATATTGCTCTAAACTGACCACGCCATGGTTTACGCTGCGCAGAGTAAATAACGGAGCTTGATCACCTTCTTTAACCTTCAACATACTATCAACCGGTTTCATCGACTCAATCCGGTAAACATTTTGATACTTTTGCGCATAACCTTTAGTTGCAAGCGAAACAAATAGCATTGCTAACGCATAAAATAATATCGATAAACGCCTTTTTTTATTTAATGTCATATTATTTGATCTCTGTTAAGTCTTGCACAAGTGACAAAAAACGCTCCGCGGAGCCAAACCCCCCTGTTTTGGAATACAGGACATTCGCTCTTTTATCAGGCAGTAATTCAATAATTAAGAAATGAGGCGTGCCGACTTGTCCGGGGCTGAACGTTTTTGAGATCATATAACTTTTATCCGGAAATAACGGAAAAGGGATCTCATATTTTTTCTGAAACTTTTCCACCTCAAAGACAGTATTGCCGCCGCCAATCCCCATAACCTTAACACGATCACTTAATCCCGAAGACTTCAGTAGATCATAAAATTTATTAACTTCAGGCGCCTCCTCCTGACAATAAGGGCAATACATGCTAAAAATTTCAACAATGACGATTTTTGCTTTAACGTCAAATAATCCGAAAGTTTTTCTTTTACCCTCAACACCCAAATAAGCATTGTGCTCTGCGTTTTTTAAAACAGGTATTTGAAGATCAGCAAAATTATATCCGCGAACTTCATCCGCCTGGCCTTTTTGCGTCCAAACACAGTAACCCTTTTCCTTATTTTTAAGCCGAAACCAGCAGACACCGGATGCTTTCTTAAAGTGTTCTTTAAAGAAGGCATTTTCAATTTCTGAAACCTCAACTTGATTCTCCCGCGCGAGTTTTTGGAAAACAATCGAACGGTCACTGTTCTCCGCTTCAATCAATCTGCCAAGCGCGCTTATTTTCTTATGAGGCAGCGTCCAATCAATGATCTCCAAATAGCCGTGCTCATTTTCTCCCGCCGACCCGTTCTCAAGAGCCTCGAGGACCTCGGCCGAGCGCTTCTTGCGCCGCTCAATCACCGGCTTAAGCTCAAGGGGATATTCAATGGCGTAGGCATCAGTCACTAACCCAAAAAAGCTCATCAGATCATTATCCGCTTTCTGATCACCGTAAATCTCCTCTTCAATCGAATGCACTTCTTCGGCAATATGCTGATACACATCTATCCGGACATTGACATCAACCTTAAGCGGTTTGGATGTTTTTAGGTCAACACTGGTGCAACTCATTAAAAAAACTGAAATAACCGATAATAATAAAAATTTTCTCATTTGATCTCCCCTGCAATATCATGAAAGTTAATATCAAAATTCCTTTGTCCTTGCTTTTCCGAGGACAGGTTAAAGCTCGAGACTAAATCATCATCCTTTTTATTGATCTCTATTGAACCTTTATCATACGTATATTCTTTCAAACTATCAACTAGCGCTACATAAATCGATTCATTCAAATATCTAGATAAAAACCGGAAGGCCGATTCATTCTTAATCTCAATCGAGCCCCCGTTGTCATTAACAAACTTTCCCTCAAGTTTATAAACCTTTCGTCCGGATCCGCAAATATTAAAAAACCCCTGATATTGCCCTTTCATCATAACATCCTTTTTATCAAAAAAGATTCCCATGATCTCATTCAGCGACAATTTCTCAAAATCTGTTTTCAGGCAAACATCATTAAAACCATTGAATTCTATTCGACCCCTTGCCAGCGAGTTTGGGCCCAGCGGAGCTATGTTGACCCCGTTCAAAATAAAAAAATTTTTATCAAGTTCCATGGGAAATCGAAGATTCTTCAGGCTTTTTTCGTTTAAGACTATCTCATCTGTTTTTAATAAATAATTTTGCCCTTTGACGCGCGTCAAATTTAAATTATTTATTCTGTGCTTACCAATATTAATGTTGAAATTGGATATATCAAAATAATCGGATTTTGATATTTTCTTATGATGGAGCACACCCTTATAAGAAACGTTAAAACCCATCCCAATGCTAATGGTGGGATTAAACACAACATGGATATTTTTTAAATCTAAAAATAACGGAGCATCCCTTGAAATAAGTTGGATTCTTTTGGCTTTCTTTACTTTGATATACGCCCCGTCTACCATGAAAGAGCCCATACCATGTTTTCTTAATGTAAAGATATTGCAGCCGATCAAACCCTTTTTAATGATACCATCAAATACTTCATGAAAGATTCTCATATTTGTAATATAAATGCCCTTACGCGTTAAATCCAACCCTTCTATCGTACAATCCGCGTTTAACATACTCTCTATTGCCTTAACAAGAAAATATTTATAAATAATATCCCGACAAAAGAAAATTCCGGTAAAAAACACAGAAATCACCAAAAAACCAATCAATAATATTTTATTTATTTTTTTCATGATAAACTAAGCTTGCTGGCAATACGTAAGCTTTAGTTTAAGGGAAGAGATGCTTTCTCGCAAGAAGAATAAATGGCGACAAAAATAAGGGGCATTCCGGGGAGGACATTCCGGTGACGCATAACCATTTAATTGGGTACGCGTCCCCGGAATTAATAATTCTATGATTTAATGCTTGTGTTCTTCACCGCTGCCTGACATGGCCTTTTTTGCCTGACACTTAGGACAGCCACATCCAAGGGGACAAGATTTTTGAGATTTTTTCCATTCCTCAAACTTCATGGCCTGCTCTTCACTAAGAATAGCCTTGATCTTTGCAGTGTATTCTTCGGAAAGAGCCTCTTTCTTTTGATGGTGTTCTTCCCTCAAAGCATCTATCTTAGCCATCTTTTCCTCAACCAAAGGCTTGATCTTTTGCACTTGATCTTCACTCAACCCGAGCTCTGCCTGGAGCATAGCCACCTTTGCTTCCGGTGTTTTCATCGCCTTGTGCTCTCCAGCCCCTTCCTTAGCATCCATCCCGCAATTTCCGCAATTAGCATAAGCGGAAGTCGCAGCCAAAACGAGAAGTAAGCCTAAAATATAAACTGTTCTTTTCATTTCCCCTCCTTTTTGATAATGTTATAGTTTCCTGTCTTTAGTCGCAATTATACCATCAAACTTACATAAAAAAAGGAATAATAAGTTACTGCCAAAAAATTGCTTTATTAATAATAATATGGCATATTTACACATAGAAGGAAGCGTTTTTAAACTTGCATTTTATCACCACCTTTTCTTATCTTTTATTCCGCCACGGAGGAAGAGAAAAATTACTGGCATTTCTGTCTTTTAGGACATTAGAAATCCTGTAACTTTTTTGGGCTGTATAACATATGAGGCCGTCAATGTTTTCATTTTTCAAAATAAGTAATCCCAATTGGGCAGTTCGTGTATTTTCTCAATTCCTGGTTTTCATGCTTTCGTTTTCACTGGTCTTTGCACCATCAGCTAGCTATTCTCAGAGCACTTTAAATAATCCCATTCCTGGTGTAATGGTTACCCAAAGCCCTGCGTTTGTGCCCGTATTGCTAAAGGGCATGACAATACATACAGATGATCCATTTAGGTTTGACTTTATTGTGGATAGCGGGAACACAAATTTCGAACAGGATGAGATCAATGAAGAGTCTGAGAAATTAG
>JADFZM010000145.1 GCA_015232535.1 Candidatus Omnitrophota bacterium | reverse complement strand
TAGGCCGTGCCGATATATAAAGGTTTATTTAAAATACCACAATTAGAAAGCAGTTCAAAGAAAGATTAACAATATTTGTTTACTTGATAAGGCACGAAAGAAAATCAACTATCTCGGTATTTGTGACTATCCCTAAGACCCTTAAATCATTGTTCACAACCGGTATACAGCTCAAATTATTGCGTTTCATGCTCAAAATAGCCGCGGATAAAGAGTCTTCCGGCCCTAAAGTAAGAGGGTCTTTTTTCATAATACTGCGCAGTATGTAACTGTTCAAAGAATTCTTATTGAAATACGTGTCCCCGTCGATCATAACCTCGCGGCTTATCTCTATCGTATCATTGATTATCTTCTGCGGGGAATGAGTTTTATACAAATATTTAGGAGTTAAGATCCCGGAAAGCTTTTCAAAGCGGTCCAAAACAAGAAGATGGCTGATCGGACGGTTAAGGAATTTCCCCAAAGCAATGCTCAAGTCTTGGTCGTCATAGACCGAGGAAAAAGACTTATCCATTACGTCTTTTAACCTCACCTTATCCATCAGCGAATTTAAAGGGTTCTTGTCGGTAAATGTATTTTGCATAATGAATTCCTTAAAGGTTTTATATCCTTATAGGCGGCACGCCGGCCATATCGCCTATTACGTTTACCAGCTCCGAATCCTTAGGAAGTACTATCTTCGTGTTATGCTGCAGCGACTTTTCTACCGCCTCGATCTTCCTTAATACCTGGGCGTTGCCGGTAAAATACTTATTCGCCGCTTCGTTGAGCAAACGGATCGCCTCCGCCTCGCCTTCGGCCTGCAGGATCCTCGCCTGCTTGATGCCTTCGGCCTTTTTGATCTCCGACCTTTTTGCTCCGTCGGCAACAGTCTCTGTGGCGGTGGCGAAATCAACCGCGGAGAGTTTCTCGTTCTCGGCTTTAACTACCTTATTCATCGTCTCCTGAACATCCTTCGGAGGGTCAATTTCCTTTAATTCGGTGCGTACTATCTCAACCCCCCAGTTTCCTGTTTCCTTCTCAAGGGTTTTTAAGAGCTCCATATTTATTTTTCCGCGCTCGCTGTTCGCTGACTTCAAAGTCATTGTACCGATAATATTCCTCAAAGTGGTACGCGCCAGGCTGACGATCTGATAGCGGAAATTATTAACGTAATACTGAGAATTCTTGACGCTTGCCTCATCCGGCTTTATCTTGAAATAAACCTGAGCATCAACGCGGGCGTTAAGGTTGTCGTAGGTGATTATCTCCTGCGGCTCGGCATCGACCATCTGTTCGGTTATATTTACCAGATACATGTTGTCAATGACCGGTATGATCCAGTTAAACCCCGGATGGGCGAAATGATGGTATTTCCCCAATCTTTCAACCAGCCCTCTAGTTGTCGGGCGGACTATCCGGATACCCGATAAAAAAAGCATTATTGAGACAACTAAAACAATGGGTAAGAATTGCATGTCTATTCCTTTCCTGAAGGATTAAACCCGGATTTTGCATTAGCAAAATCCGCCTGAAGGGCCGCCAACTTGTTCTGCCATATAGCAGAACAAGTTATACGCGGGGTTACCCAAATTTTGCAGCGCACTTTATTGTGCGCTTACTATAGAGGACATTATAATTCGAATTGCAAAATCTGGGTTAAATGAAGAAGCTTATAGTATATAATAATATATTCTTTGCCCGTTAAGTCAAGACATAAAATAAAGGCATTCTAAGGCATTCTAAGGCGTTCTGATGACAATATTCACATCGAAGCAGAAAGGACTTGGGATGGCTTTTCTGACGATTGGGACGACTTTTGGGATTGGATTATTTTCTGGTAAAAAATAACCGGATCTTAAATATCATTAAGGATCCGCCCCCGGATCACCATAAAGAATAATTAAGTATGCGTCCCCGGAATTATCGGAATTATGTAAAGATGGAATTCATTCTTAACCCAATTTTTCCATTAAAAAATCAAATTTCTTTTCGATATAATATTTTCTTTCTTTTGCCTCCAAAATAGAACCCAAGGTAACCTTGTAATCACGGTCTTTAAAACCAAGAATTATCTTCTTCAATTCCGCTAACTGCTGATTGTCCGTAGGAAGGCCTATCCCTCTTTTCGTAATAAACTCAATGTCGTAAACATCACGGATATTTTTTCGGTCAATTGCCGCCGCTATTTTGTTAGCCATTGTTTGATTTAAAGTATGAACCTTGAGGAATATTTGTTTATTGGTAAATGGGGAAAAAGCTATCCTTTGAGTAAACTCGCACTCGCTTATTCCTTTTCTTATTTCAATTTTAAGCCTTTTGGGATAATTTTCTGATCTTAGCTCAAAAAGCAAAGTATAATGCTTATTCTGCGAGTAGGTTATTTCATAAATACTCTTCAAATAATCTTTACATTTCTTGAAATATTTGCTTTCGTCAATCTCCTTTATTATCCAGAAATTCAAGTCGGTTGAATAACGGTTTAATTCGTAACAAAGCCTGAGCATCGTCCCCCCACCGAAAACCAAGGGCTCTAACAATTTGGCGCTGCTCATTTTCTCTAATACTTCCATTTCAAACTTTTCGTGTTCTTTTAAAATTGACATATTGCTTTTATGCTCCTTTGTGTTCGAAGCGGATAATTCTTGCTATATTTACCGGCCAATTTTTGATTTAACTTCCCTAAGTCCAGAGAACTAACGTCAAAATTATACCTCCCTAAAGACCGCAGGTACATGGCATCTAAAAAGGCCTTTTCCGGCTTGGCAATGAACACTTCATCGTTTTTAATAAACCCAAAGAATAAATCCGCGTCTATTCTCGTAAAATTATAGGTTTTATCCCCCACATTAAATTCGCATGTCCTTTTTTGTGAAATCGATTCGATAAAATCGGGCTGGATTTGGGTCGTGATTTGATAATAAGCCAAAGCGCTCATTAATGATATGTAGGAAGGAACTTGGATAATGTTGGCGATTGACAATATTCCTTTATAAGTTATATTATCCAAATTCTCGGTTAAGATATAAATACCGCGCTTTATCCTTTTGATTAAACCCTGTTTTAACAGCCTACTGGCCGAAACCCGGGCGCTGGCATTATCAATTCCGAGCGCCTTGGATAAAGAATTCAGATCGAATATTTTTTCTTTGATAGTTTTAAGCTTTTTGTAGCTCATATCAGCTAAGTATACTTAGTTATCGTTTCTGTTAATTAAGTATACTTTACAATCCTTTGCTTTGTCAAGGGATAAAATGCAGAATAATCGAGAAGGAGCATCATGAACTTTAATAACCAATTTATCAACCTCTTTGCCGAAATAACCCAAAGCAATTTAAAGAAACAAATCCAATTCCTCAGGGTTGAAAATCAGATCCTCAGAAGCCATTATGTAAAGCATAAAATATTTTTAACTGAGAGAGAAAAGAACAAAATCATCAGACTTGCTCTGCCTTTAGGCTCGGATGTCAAAAAACTTATTTCAATAGTTCATTATTCGACTTTCAGGAATTGGATTCAGGATTTAAACTGTCCTCGGATAAAACAAAAAGATAAGCGCGGACGTCCGCCCAAAATAACCCTGGCTATAAAACAGCTGATTGTCCATATGGCAAAGCATAATAAATGGGGATATACAAAAATATTGGGTGAGCTTAAAAAGTTGGGTGTTATCAAAACCGCTAAAACAACAATTAAAAACGTCTTAAAAGAATACGGAATAGACCCCTTAAATTACCGTCGAGAAGATACCTGGGATGATTTTCTAAAACGTACTTTTCAAACCCTTTGGGCTTGCGACTTCTTTTCAAAGTCGGTTTGGACAATAAGCGGAAGAAAGTTATATCATGTTCTATTTTTTATAAACATCAAAACCAGAAAAGTCCATATCGCCGGAATAACCAATAAGCCCGATTCAGCTTGGATTAAAGAAAGCCTCGGGCAAATAAAACCTTTTTTAGAGAATTCGGACGGTAAATGCGCGCTGGTACGTGATAGAGATGGGAAATTTTCACAAGAGTTTGACGAATTTTTCAAGGCGAATAATTTCAATGTTCTGAAAATCCCTTTCCGTTCGCCTAATCTGAACCCTTATGACGAAAGCTGGGTGGCGACGATGGAGCCCTCCCTCTTAAACTTTATACCTTTTCTATAGATAAGGGCGAACATCCCCGAAGCAGAAACCCAAATTCCACCTTCGTCCTCGGGCGAATCGTGTGTTTCTGCGGAGGCGGATAAAGCGTCAATGCTTGGACCACTTCTTTGTATTAGGTAAAATACATTTAGAATATTTAATCAGCGAATTTACCAAATATTACAATAATTTCCGGCCGCATTCCGGGATAGGCAATTTACCTCTTATAAAACAGCCTATTAAATTGTATGGAGATATTTACACGGAACAACTTCTCGGCGGGCTGGTAAATCATTATTACCGGGAATAAAGGTCATTTTGCGTTATGCTTTGTTTTTCTTGCAGATATTTTATGAAAAAATGCGTTTTGAATCCGTTAATAGGTGGTTATTATTTGTTTTTGAATGGTTTTTCTTAAGGCAAAACTGCCCTCATTCCGGACGGTAGTTACAGAATCAGGTGTCATTCCGGCTGAAATGCCCGCGGCTTCGCCTCGAGACGAGCCGGAATCCTTATAAT
>JADFZM010000144.1 GCA_015232535.1 Candidatus Omnitrophota bacterium | reverse complement strand
CAGATTAGGACATTTTCATTTTGGTCATTTAGGACATTACCATTTTGGTGTTACATAAAAAATAAGGGAACAGAAGCTCCGCCAAAGGAAACCTTTGAATTACTCGGCTTTGATTTTGCGGGACATTAAAGAAGTCACTGCTTTAAGCGGCTTTTTGTTATGGTAAATTATTTCAAATATTTCCTCGGTTATCGGCATAGAGATCTTAGTTTTCTTAGCCAAGAGGCGGACTGCTTTAACCGTCTCGACTCCTTCGGCCACCATTTCCATTTCACTATTTATATCAACGATAGATTTTCCTCTTCCCAGCATCTCTCCTACACAACGGTTGCGGCTTTGCGGGCTAAAACAAGTTGTTACCAAATCCCCCAGGCCGCTTAAACCGGAAAAGGTCGCTTGTTTCGCACCCAGGGCTTTTCCTAGGCGGCACATTTCGGCTAACCCTCGGGTTAAAAGCGCGGCTTTGGTGTTTGAGCCAAAACCTAACCCGTCGCATACCCCGCAGGCTATGGCTATGATATTCTTAACGCTTCCGCCTAACTCAACCCCGATAACATCATCATTGGTATATATCCGGAAAGTTTCCGAATTGAAAACTTCCTGAACAAGCTTCGCGGCCTTAAGCTGGCGTGAAGCGACAACAGCTGTCGAAGGTATTCCCTTAGCGACCTCGCTTGCAATAGTCGGTCCGGATAAAACCGCGAAAGTAACATCCCCCAAAGATACCTTTACAAGCTCTGAAACCCGAAGCAACTTTTTCGTCTCTATTCCTTTGGTCACGCTTAAAAATATTTTTCTTTTTAATATAGATCTGGTTGCTTTTATATCTTTTAAGACAGCAAACGCATACTTGGAAGGAACGGCAAAGACTATCATATCCCCGGAATCAAGCGCCGTTTTTAGGTTTGATATAATGTTGAGCGAAGCAGGGATTATTATCCCGGGAAGGAATTTCCTGTTTATCCGCTGACTCGATATCTCCTTAAGATAAGCGGGATGCGGCCCCCAAAGAGAAACAAAGAATCCTTTTTGCAGCAGATGCAAGGCCAAAGTCGTGCCCCATCCCCCGTCTCCGATAACTGTGATATTTTTTATCTTATTTGGCATATAATCCATAACAAACTTAATTTATTTCTGTCGTCAAGGAAGGGTGCTTTTTACCTTGGCCTTCATCTGGTCTATTGCCGGATGCACCATGACACGAAATAAGGCAAAATCCGTATTAGTGTATATTCGCTCTAAAAGGTCATTATCATCATGCGGAGTAGCATACCTCAAAAAAACAATATATTCCGCTCCGTATTTAAGAATCGCGTTTTGTATGGGTACTTTGGCATTCTCACGAACATCGATCTTAAAAGCAAGCACATCATCAATGCGCCTTTTCCATTCCAGTGCCGCGATATAATCAAAACCGATGACCCCGCAATCCCGGTAAGAAACAACAACCTTTCTTTCGGATAATATCCTGAATCCGCACATCTCCATATTATAAGGGATAAAAATAACCGAATCCTTATCGGTATTGGCCTTGACAAACCTCTGCATGTCCTCCCAGCTTCTTTGCATCCGCCAGAATCCGTGTTCGGTATTCTCGGCCCTTGTTCTCTTTACGTGGTAAACGCCGAACTGGACTAAATAAACAAAAAGCGGGATAAGCACAAACCCCTTTCTAGACATACGGATAACCGATTCGCGTTTAGCAAAACGGCAAAGAAAATAATTAGCCGTTAAAAGGGTACAAACTATTAACAAAAAAAGCCTGGCCGGAAATTTATATCGGGTAACGTCAAAATTATGGTAAACCTTGTAAACAAGCATCCCGAGAAATATCATACAAACAACCGAAAAGAAATAACGCAGCAAGCGATTTTCAGCCTTTAACGAGCGGATCAGGCCAAAAAGTGCGATAATCGATAAAGCGCAGTAAAAAGCGATTATATCGTCGAATTTTATAAACGCAAAAAGAATAGAAAAACAATAAGCAGTAAGAACCGACTCTTTCTCGGTAATATCAAAAATAAATATTGTCAGAAAACCCATCATCAAAAACAATAAATACTGAGCATTTCGAGTCAGGTTCAAATCGAGAAAAAACCTCTCGGGCTTCAGGTAAGTGAAAACAACGCAAACAATAAGCAAGAAAACCGCGCTGATACTGAAAACCAAGGCCTTTTTATCCTTCCGGAAAAACTTATTGCAACAGATGTTCAAAAGAAAGATCGATAAGACCATCAGATAAAAATGGGCAGCATAAAAAACATTTTGCATGTCGGACTTAAGTAAAGCCCACGGGAGGTTATTTCTTATGATAAAGTTCTGCGGGCAGGCTAATTGATAAAGCTGTTCCCAGTTGAAGTAAATTGCCTTCGGTAAAATACCGTATGTTTGCATCTTTATTTGGGCGATCCATAAAATTACCGGCGAGGCTAAAGCGAGAAAGATAATACAACATTGCATCAGCTTCTTAAAACCATGCTTTTTGATATCCCACAAAAGGTAAACGCCCAAATAAAACATCGGAAAAAAACAATACAGGACATGGAAGTTCGACCCTATCCCGAAAAGGGCCGCGGAAAGAAGAAACCTTTCCCTGAAGAAATAATATATCCCGGCAAAGATAAAGATCATGGTGAATTCTTGGTGGGAAAAGGTGCGATAGAGGAATTCATCCACCCTGGTCAAAAGGATAAAAACTAATACGCAGCTAAAAGCCTTCAGCTTATCTTTGGTAACAAAAAGCCAAAGTTTATAGATCCAGAAAAAAAGAAAATACCGCGAAATAATGTAAAGAAACAGATACGCCGCCGGGATTTGCTCAACGGTTATTATCCGGGAAAGCAAAGGGTAGAAATAAGACGTGAAATTTTTCTTGAGGCTCTCTACATAATAATCGCCCCGGAAAAGCGAGGGGTCGATCAACGATTTTAAAAGCGGGATCTCCAAATGCTGGTCGTCCCAACCGTATTTGTATCCGGTCGCTATAAAGAATATCCCGAGTAAAATTAGGGCGATAAACCAAGGGGAATCGATGAGGTTAAGCAATATTTGTTTAAATTTCATCTTGAAAGAAATGCGTTTTACTTCCAAAGAAATATCTCTCGGAAAACCTGGAACATATAAGCCCCGCCCCAGCGAATAACCTGTAGCTTCCGCTCGCCCCCTTCTCTTCTCGGCTCGTCCCCGGGAATATCGGCGCATTTTAATTTCCGCTTTGCCGCCCGGACAGAAAGAAGCGGCTCCCAGCTTATCCTGGTTGAAAACAGCTTTTCGGCTGTTTCGTAGCTTAAATCCTTATCCAAGTCAAGCTCACGAATCAAGCTCGTACGGTAAGCGCGGTAAATAACCATCGCATCGGTATATTTTGCCCCGTGGACAAGATTGATCATTGTGGTAAAAAGCTTGTTGCCAAAGGCGGTTATAGGGTCATCATCGTAACTTTTTGCCCCCTCGGCGTAACGGGATACAATGACCATATCATAGCCTTCCCGCATTTTATTAAGGCAAGCCGGGATCAATTCCGGAATTGAGTTTCCGTCGGGACTGAAGGTCAAAATCACATCCCCTTTAACATAAGGCAAGGCCTCCATGTAAGCGTGGCGCATGCCCATTTTCTTCTGGATAACAACTTCATACCCCTGCTCTCTGGCATATTCGATGGTCCCGTCCTTTGACTGTCCGTCGATAATCAAGATCTGGTCGCACCACTCCCTGTTGATTTTAGGCATGATCGCTTTCATGCCGTCGATTTCATTTAATGTAGGGATAAGTAGGGTGGTCTTCACTATGACTTTCTTAAGATAAGGTACCGTTTATATTATTTACGGCTTTGAAAAAGCCGCGTTTTTGTCAAAGCGAGAGAAGGGAATCGAACCCTCGTGACCAGCTTGGAAGGCTAGCGTTCTACCACTGAACTACTCTCGCATAGAACATTAAAAACAAACACTATTCAAATAAATATATGTTTAGCTCCTACCATCCCGACTTTCCAAAGACACTATAGTAATCGGAATCCCGATTTCCTTAAAATCTTTTAGAAAATCAGAACTGAACTAATCTTGCTGAGCCAAATCACCAGGCACATAGCCCAAAATCATCTCTTCGAATAAATCCTTTAATTTGTATCCTGGGACCTGCCAGCCGTGACATAATTAAAATCAATGGGCAGGGGAGGATTCGAACCTCCGGAGCGCAAGCGCAACAGATTTACAGTCTGTCCTCGTTGACCACTTGAGTACCTACCCTTTTTTACCGCTATTCTTTCAGGAATAAAAAGGGTTATACTTGCTACATCCGTAATTTAGGGCAAGCAAGTATACCCGTTACATCAATCCCCAAATCCAATTCCCCAGGTCTTTCTTATCCCGATAAATAAAAAACGATTTATCGGGATTAATTCGGCCATCGAATTTGCATGAGCCTTTGGCTTATGCAAATTCGGGCCTCATATAAGCTGGCGAGAGGCTTCGAACCCCCGACCTACTGATTACAAGTCAGTTGCTCTACCAACTGAGCTACGCCAGCAAAATCTTCTAACTTACTATCTTTCAAAGAGTTAAGAAGTCTTTCAACTTCTGTCATTTCCGTCGCATTACCCTTGGTGTCCATATTGGTGTCCATCTGAGTGCCTAAACTAGCTACCGCCCTCTCTTTATGGCTTTTAGA
>JADFZM010000143.1 GCA_015232535.1 Candidatus Omnitrophota bacterium | reverse complement strand
CACAAGGGTTAAGTTGACCCATAACACCCATGGCAGAGTAATTATAATATGTTTCAGTATAAGTATGAGCCCGCGGGAAATACCTTTTCATTCCGATCATAACAACGCTTACAACAACCGCTAAAAGAAGCAGGTATTCTACTGCCGCCTGGGCTTTTCGTTTAATTTTATTCCGATTTTCAAACATTAAGTTAAGCATCTTTCTCTCCTAAAAAGAATATAGCATGAATATATTATTTGCGCAAACTCGCTAAACCACGCTAAACCACGAGCTGTCTTTATGCCAATCTTTTTAATTTCCTCACCGCTTCTTTTGGGTCGGGTGAGCCGAAAAAATAACTTGCTGTAGCTAAGATATCGACCCCGCTTTTGACAGGCTCAAGTGCGGTCACATCATTGATCCCGCCGTCTATCGAGATCTCGCCTTTAAAAATCTCCCGCAATTCTCGCAGCTTTGGCAAGACCTCAGGCATAAATTTCTGTTTAGCAAACCCGGGATTAACCGACATAATGAGGACCCCGTCAATATCATTGAGTATTTCTTTAATAAGCAAGGGCGTTTCCGGATTGAGGACAATAAATATCTTTTTCCCGGATTTATGTATTTTATCGATATCCTTTCGGATCAAAGATTGATCAAGATTTTCGATTCTTTTCGGATAAATTCCGTATTTTTCACTGTTCCGTACCCTGAGGCCGTAACATTCCGCGTGAACGGATATTATATCAGATCCGGCGCTGATAAAATCGTCAATAAAATCAGCCGGATGGTCAATCATCAAATGAGAATCAATCGGCAGGCTTGTTAAGGGGCGGATGGCGCTTACAATCATCGCCCCAACTGTAATATTAGGGACAAAATGCCCGTCCATCACATCAACATGCAGCATATCAACTCCCGATTCTTCGCACGTTTTTATCGACTTTTTAAGGTCGGCAAAATCTGCGCAGAGTATACTTGCGCTTACTTTAAGATGTTTCATCGTTCTTCCTTTCTTGAGCCGTCTTGAGAAAAACATATAAATCGTGGCTGAAAACCTGAAACAGGACTATCCCGCACACAACAATAAAGGCTTGAACCAAATCTATCGCATTAGCCTGCCATATCATATTTTGTGCAACGAACATTGCAACGACTGTTTTAAGAACAAGAATAAAAGGCGCTATAATCGCAATTATAGCTAATACCCCGAAAAGAAGCGAATCTAAATATTTGTTAAAATCGTATTCGACGATTTTACGGGATGAAAAAAGGGCTTGTATTCCTCTTTTATCTTCGAGCGATGCGATCAATAAAGACAAGCTGTATTTAATCCCCATGACAATGCCGGGGATAACAAACAAAAATGACCACAAGAAAACCTTGATGTAATAAAGAAATAAAACACCGAGTAAGGCCTTGCGCTTCAAAAAAGCTTTCCGATAGGCGCCGGCAATAGCTGTCTTTTCGTTCTTCCTTATCCCGTCAATCAATATAAATAAAGCCGATATATTCAACAGGCAAAACATTCCCCAGCAAAAAGTAAAAAAAACCTTTATCGGCGTTCCCAAATCAATAACGCGGCCTTGTATATAGAAATTCAATGAAGAAATTATGCTATAAAAATATTTATCGGACAAAAGATATGGGATGAAATAAACGCTTCCCGCGATCATTAAGGAAAGAAACTGCGCTTTGAATAACCTAAAGCTGCTCAAAAAGACGCCGCTAAAATCAGAAAGTAAATTACGCAATTTTAAGCCTTTCGCCCGGCCGGAAATTTTTCTAAAGAGGAATAAAGGGTTAGAATAAGTGCGCGGGGTGGGAGTTGAACCCACATCCCAGTGAAGGGACACGCCCCTCAAACGTGCGCGTCTACCAATTTCGCCACCCGCGCGCAGAGAAACAACACCAAATTATAACAATTAGCGTTTAGATTGCAAGTTCAAAAACCCTTACTGTCCGCCAAGTCTCTGTCTATTCTTTTGATATTCCCTTTCGCCCAATACCTGTCTAGCAAGGGAATCTTTATCCATTCCGTTGTCGAAATCATACTCAATTATTGCCACCATTTTCAAAAGATCGCGGAAAGAGCCGTTTAACATCGGAGAATTGTTCTCGGCAATATCGTCTATTAAGAAAACATATTCTTCCGGAGGCTTCCTCATCTTCACGCCTTGCTGGGCGTACCAAGAGATATACATCTCGACCGTCTTAAGCTTAGCCCCTTCGTCCGCGATATCCTTCCAAATCAAGCTTGTTGTTTCCAGCTCTTTCCAGAGGTCCCTCAGGCCTATTTCATGTTCACTTCCGCCGCTATTAGTATCAGGCGCAAAGAATTGATCTTCTGTTTTCTTCTTTCTCGCCGGCTCTGCCTGTGAAAGTTTTCTTTGCTCGATCTGTTTCTTTATTATCTCCTCGCGCTTTTCTTTCATCTCCCTTTGCCGAGCGGCAACCCCTGCGCCCCGTGCAACAGCTGGCAATAACAAAAAAACACACAAAAATAATAAAATTATTTCTTTTCGCATTTCTTTATTTCTTTTTATCGAAAAATAGATTAAATCGCAGATTTATTATAGCAAAAAGCCAACAAACCCCTATAAAAATATTTCCTAAGCGCGAATATAACGTTCCGTTTTCAGATAAAGCTGTCTTGTAAAAGAATACTTTCTTGCTATTAATATCCTTGCCATCAAAAATTGCCTTTCCTGAGGGATCGATATAACTGCTTATCCCGCTATTAGCGCTGCGGATAACTGTCATGCCAAACGAAACCGCATTTAATATTGAATTTTCCAAATGCATATATAAGGCCTCTTTGCTTTGCGACCAATTATCGTTCAATATAACAAACACAATATTAACCCCCTCCCGGGCAAGAGCCTTAAAAAGCCCCGGATACGCGTCCTCCGAGCAAATAAGAACTCCAAACGGCGGATTGAAATAAAAGACCCCGTTCTTTTTTCCGGCGACAAAATCAAAGTTATTGCCATATAGTCTTTTTTTAAAGTACTTCCCTAATGCTCGCGGATAATATTCGGCAAAAGGGATCAACTTGATTTTATTATATTCGTTTAAAATATTGCCGTCCGCGCCGAATAAAACGGCAGAGTTGAAATCTCTTCCTTTACGCCAGGTAGCCGTCCCCATAAGAAGCGGTATTTTAAGTTGCCGGGTAAAATTCTTTATAAGCCCGTTTATTTCAGGATTATTTAGAGCATCGTCGGTTGCGGCAGTTTCCGGCCAAATAATAAGCTTCGTTTCCCTGGGGCAATTTAAGCTCAACTCCACATGCTTTTTGATCCCCGCAACCACTAAGTTTGCATCTTTTTTGTCTTCCCTGCTTATTACCGGCTGAATAACGCAAACATTAAACTCTGTGACTTTATCGCGTTCGAGGAAAGAAATCCTTGCCATTCCGAACAAATACAGGGAAGCAATTATCAAAATCACCGTGAAAATTCTACGAAAGAATAACTTATGGGTTCCCAATGCTTCATACAACAAAATATTTACCAGAATGATCATGAAAGATAAGCCGTATGGGCCGATCACAGAAGAAATCTGGATAAATTTATGATTAAAGCTAAGCGACTGGGCTATAGTCCAGCAAAATCCTCCTAAAGCCTGTTCCCGTATCCATTCGCTTAAGGCCCAAATTGACGGCAAATAAAATAAACCAAACCTTTTCCTATTTTCCCTTAAAGGGAGAAACAGGCAGAAAAACATAACGCTTTGTATGCTTAAGCCCATAACAAATAAGAAAAATAAAGGCTTGTTCGCCGGATAAATCCAATGAGCTAAAAGAGAATAGGAAAGTATGCCGTAGGCCATGCCGACAAAAAAACGGCCCTTTATTTTTAAACCTTCTAAGGAGAAAAAAAGCGGAATCGCAAAAAGAAAAATCAAGAAGCTAAAGCCCATGGGATTAACTATGTTGGGGAAAGATAGATACAATAAAAGTGCCGATACCAAGAAACAAATCACTCTGTGTTTTTTGTCTCTCGGTATCGGCAAAGAGAAATCCCTAAATTATCAGTTGGTTCCTGACTCAGCGGGCTGCTGTAATTTTTCTAAAGAGGTTGGGTCAATTGGCACCGAAGGCATTGTCTCTGACAAGCTCTTCCATAAAGATAATGCCCGGTTCATTTTCGCAACTTCATTTGTTTTCTGGAATATAAGCGCGCTTTGTTTCGCGGCTTTGATCGCCTCTTCTTTTTGCCCTTCAAAAGCCCTGCTCAAAGACAAAAGATAGAACGTCTCTCCGCTGGAAGGATCAACCCTGCTCGCGGCAGAAAATGTGTCGACCGCACGCTTATAATTCTTTAAATGCAAATAAACCTGGCCCAAAATGAGATAATTCTCAGGATTGGTCGGGTCTTGCTGAATAGCTTTATCAAAATTGGCAATGGCGTTCTTCACATCCCCGGAAGTCAAATACTTATGCCCTTGCGCTATATAATCATGCTTGGCTTTTACGCCTTGGAATTGCTCTTTATTCTCTTTCGCCTGACATCCGATAACCGCTAAAATCAAGACCAACAATAGCCAAAACTTTTTCATTTCCCACCTCTTTTTTAATGATTATAAAATTACTTGATTATACTATATCTCCTTAAGGAAACAAGAAATAAATGCTTTATGCCTTTGGCCTAGAGATTGTAAGTTTAATTGAGACAAAAAAGAAAAAGGCTCCAAAGATCTTAAA
>JADFZM010000142.1 GCA_015232535.1 Candidatus Omnitrophota bacterium | reverse complement strand
TCGATTTTGATAAGTCTCCTGTTGACGATATCAAGAAATTTACCGGTCAATACCTGGTGGGTTTTCTCGAGGGCGGATGCTGCAACGAGGAAAATGTCCATGTCCTTCAGGAATTCCGGAAACATTGCGATGTTTTGGTTTCTCTTGGCGACTGCGCCGTAGACGGAGGGATCCCCGCGATGCGCAACAATATCCCCTTAAAGGAATGTTTTGACGAAGCCTATCTAAGCGGGCCGACTGTTTATAATCCGAATAAAATTATCCCTAATGATAAAGAGATCCCGCTTATTTTAAATAAAGTCTATCCTTGCCATCATGTGGTCAAGGTGGATTATTTCTTGCCCGGATGCCCTCCCTCGGGCGATACTATCTGGGAGGCTGTGACCGCGCTTTTAGAGGGAAGGCCTTTGAAACTGCCTTACGAATTGATCAAATACGATTAATAATCATTTACAAACGGAGCCGATAAAGTGTTAAATACTAATTTAAAAAGAGTGATAATCGAACCCGTAACGAGAGTGGAAGGCCACGGCAAGGTTTCCATATTGCTCGACGAGAATAATAAAGTACAACAAGCCCGCCTGCATATCGTCGAATTCAGGGGGTTTGAGCGTTTTATCCAGGGAAGGCCTTATTGGGAGGTCCCGGTTTTAGTGCAAAGGCTTTGCGGTATTTGCCCGGTCAGCCATCACTTGGCGGCCGCTAAGGCGATGGATAAGATTGTCGGGGTCGATAAGCTTACCCCAACCGCCGAGAAAATACGCCGTTTGATGCATTACGGGCAGACTTTGCAATCGCACGCTTTGCATTTCTTTCATCTTTGCTCGCCGGATCTTTTGTTCGGATTTGACGCCGACCCGGCTATAAGAAATATTATCGGTGTGGCGAAAAAATTCCCCGACTTGGCGGTCCAAGGTGTTATGCTTCGAAAATACGGACAGGAAGTGATTAAAGCCACAGCCGGGAAAAAGATACACGGAACAGGCGCTATCCCCGGCGGCGTGAATAAGAATATTTCGATCAAAGAAAGGGATGAATTCCTTAAAGATATCGACCAGATGATGAAGTGGTCAATATCGTCGGTGAAGATAGCCAAGGATTATACGCTTGAGCATTTAAAAGACCTCGGGTCTTTCGGCTCTTTTGATTCCAACCATTTAAGCCTGATAAGGGAAGACGGGGCGATGGACCTTTACGACGGGAACTTAAGGGCAATAGATTACCAGGGGAACAAGATATTCGACCAGGTTGATTACCAGGAATACGTCAAGTATATTCAAGAAGAGGTCAAAGACTGGTCATACATGAAATTCCCCTTTATCCGCTCTATCGGCCCGGAAAAAGGCTGGTATAGAGTGGGCCCATTAGCGCGGGTCAACACCTGCGATTTTATCGATACCCCCGAGGCGGAAAAAGAGAGAAAAGAGTTTATGGCTCTGACAAAAGGCAAGCCGAATAATATTACTCTTGCTTACCATTGGACGAGAATGATCGAGCTTTTACACTCGACGGAAAAGATAAAAGAGCTCTTGAACGATCCTGATTTGCAGAAGGACGATCTGGTCCTAAAAGGCAAACGCCGCGAAGAGGGTATCGCCCTTATCGAAGCCCCGAGGGGGACTTTGTTCCATCATTACAAGGTTGATAAAAACGATCAAGTGGTCATGGCGAATTTGATAGTCTCAACGACCAACAATAATGAGTCGATGAACCGCGCGGTACAGAAAGTCGCGGAAGAATATCTAAGCGGCGTTGAATTGACCGAAGGGTTATTGAACAGAGTAGAGGTTGCGATCCGGGCATATGACCCTTGCCTTTCCTGCGCGACTCACGCAATGGGGCAGATGCCTTTACAGGTAAGCCTTTTCGACCATCAGGGGAATTTGATCGCTAAAAAAACTAAAGGATGAAGCCCGGGCGGAAAGTTTTATTGATCGGGTTCGGGAATCCTGGCCGCCTTGATGATGGCTTAGGCCCGGCGTTGATTGACGAACTGGAGAAAAAACGGATTCCCGATGTATCCCTGGACTCAAACTACCAGCTTAACGTTGAAGATGCCGAGCATATAAGCAGATTTGATACGGTTATTTTTGCCGATGCTTCAATTAATTGCCTCGAGCCTTTCGAATTCAAAGAACTAAATCCTTCCAAAGACATAACATTTACCTCGCACAGCATAAGCCCGCAATCCGTTTTGGCATTGGCGCAGGAGATGTTTTCTGCCAACACAAAAGGATATATCATCGAGATAAGGGGATATGAATTTGATTCCTTCGGCCAGGAGATAAGCCCTCGGGCCAAGGATAATTTACAGAAAGCCCTGGAATTTATTTCTGTGAAGTTAAGCAATCAAGGCTTCGATTAAAAAATGCCAAAAAAAAGAGTCAGGATAAATATTAAAGGCGCTGTTCAGGGCGTCGGGTTCCGGCCGTTTATATTTAATTTAGCGCAAAAGCTGAATTTGAAAGGTTTCGTGTCCAATAATCCCGTCGGGGTTCTGATCGAAGCCGAAGGGGAAAAAAAGCCGCTTGAGGAATTTATAAAGGTTATCCCCCGAAAATGCCCGGCAGCCTCTAAGATCACCGCTATAGATTGCAAATATCTAAAGGGTGTTGGTTACGGCGAATTTGTTATAAAAGTAAGCGGCAGAAAATCCGAGAAATCGGTTTTAGTCCTGCCGGATATCGCTACCTGCCCGCAGTGCCTAAAGGAAATATTCGATAAAAATAACATCCGCTATCTTTATCCTTTCACTAACTGCACGCTTTGCGGCCCACGGTTTTCTATTATTGAAAAGCTCCCCTATGACCGCAAAAACACTTCGATGAAAACATTTAAGATGTGCGGCGATTGCCGAGAGGAATATGATAATCCGCGAGACCGCCGTTTTCATGCCCAGCCCAATGCCTGTCATGCCTGCGGGCCGCAGTTATGTTTGATTGATGAAAAAGGAAAGCCGCTGGCTTTTAAAGATGAGGCTCTGAAATTATGCATTCAGGCGATCAAGCAAGGTAAAATCATTGCCCTAAAAGGATTGGGCGGTTTTCAAATTATCGTCGATGCGAAAAATGAACGGTCGGTAAGAGCCTTGAGGGAAAGAAAGCATAGGGAAGAAAAACCGTTTGCCTTAATGTTCCCGGATATTGAATCGGTAAGAAAGTTCTGCCGAGTTTCTTCGACGGAGGAAAAACTTTTAAATTCGGCCGAAGCCCCGATTGTTATTCTGGAAAAGTTGGCAATAAAGAAAGATTTCTATCAGCCGATAGCTCCGGGTAATCCTTGCCTGGGAGTTATGCTTCCCTATACTCCTTTACACCATATTTTGATGCGAAATTTAAAAATACCTATCGTTGCGACTAGCGGAAATTTATCGGATGAGGTTATATGTTACGAAGATGATGAAGCGTTGCAAAGATTAAAGGGAATTGCCGATTTGTTTTTGATCCATGACAGAAGAATTGTCCGCCATGTCGATGATTCGATAGTAAGAGTGGTTAATTCTAAGGCGATGGTTTTAAGGCGCTCCAGAGGTTTTGCCCCTTTAGGGATCCAGATAAAAAACGAGATTCCCGGCATTTTAGCGGTCGGCGCGCATTTAAAAAACACCTTTGCAGTTAATATTAAAAATCATGTTTTTATCAGCCAGCATATAGGGGATCTCGAGACAAAACAAACCTTTGAAGTTTATAAGCAAACAATTGCCGCTTTTAAGGATTTGTACCGACCTAAAATTGAGGCAGTTGCTTGCGATATGCATCCTAACTATTTATCAAGCCGGTTCGCCCAAGAAGAAGGCAAGCATTTAATAAAAATTCAGCATCATCATGCCCATATAGTTTCCTGCATGGCGGAAAATAAGCTTAATGAGGAAGTCCTCGGCATAGCATGGGACGGGACAGGGTTAGGGGAAAAAGAGGAGATTTGGGGCGGGGAATTTTTGTCGGCTAATTTAAAAGATTTTAAAAGGGTCGGATGTTTTCGGCCTTTTGCTTTGCCCGGCGGGGAATTGGCGGTAAAAGAGCCGATAAGAAGCGCTTTGAGTTTGTTATTTGAAGTCTTCAAAGACAAGGCGGTAACCCTCAATTTGCCGTTCTTAAAAAGCATTAATCCTAATCTGGCAAGATTTATTATCGAGATGCTCAAAAAAGATATCAATTCGCCTCGCACAACCAGCGTCGGCAGGCTTTTTGACGGAGTATCCGCGCTTATCGGTTTAAGCAAACGCTCCTTTTTTGAAGGCCAGCCGGCGATAATGCTCGAGCATGCAATTGAAGGGCACAAAAGCAATTCTTTTTATCCTTTTCAAATCCGTGATAGAATATTCGGCAGTCAGAAAATTTATGAAGCGGATTGGGAAGGTTTAATAAAAGGCATTATCGCCGATTTGCGTAAAAAAAGGCCGGTTAAATTAATTTCGGTAAAGTTTCATAATACCTTAGTCGAGATCGCGGTAAAGATCGCCGGATTAATCAATATGAAAAAAATCGTTCTAAGCGGAGGGTGTTTCCAAAATAAATATTTAACGGAAAGGCTTGTTAAGCGACTAAAGGTAGAAGGGTTTAGTGTGTATTGCCATAAAGAAGTACCTCCCAACGACGGAGGGATATCTTTAGGGCAGCTTGTCTGCGCGGCAAATAGATTACGGGACTGATGCAAAATGCCTTTTTTCTTCATTCTAAGTACGAAGGACGAAGAATCTGACGCTTCTTAACATTGTTCTGAACTTAGTGAAGAATCTGACGCTACTTTTCGTCATTCTGAACGCAGTGAAGAATCTGACG
>JADFZM010000141.1 GCA_015232535.1 Candidatus Omnitrophota bacterium | reverse complement strand
CGCCCCGCGCTTCGCAGACATGTTAAACGTAGTCACCTTAAGCAAATCATCTCCGGAGTTTATAGTGTAAATAAAATTCAGCATATTCTCTAGCGTGCCGGTGCATTCAAGATTAGTGTAGTATTCTATCGTACTTTTATGTTTTTGGATATTGGAGAAAGAATTCTTAGCGAGGCTCACGCTTGAATTATTTGCCAATTGCTCGATCTTTCCGAGGAAATCTCTCTTGATAATATCTTCTTCGGCCAGTTCTTTGGTGAAATATTTGCTAAAAACCTTATACTCTAAATTTATCCTGTCCTCATAAACTAAAAAACGCGTATCCCTTTTTATCACATTTTCTTTAAGCAGCGCTTCTGCGTCGATAGACTTGAGCTTATCGGTTATAGGCCCAAGGAACAAACGGTCGAAAGCAACTAATACAATCACGATGACCGCAATATAAAATATCTTCTTTTCTTGGGGAGACAGTTTTGAGAAGAAGCCTTGCATTCTTTACTCCTCCGCCTTCTTAGTTTTCGGCTTTTCTTTTTCCTCATCCGGGGCATTCTTAAGCCGTAAAGTTATCTCAAAAGCCGTTGCGTCTTTACCTCTGTCTTTTTTGGAAGTTGTCGATTTTATCTCTACACTTTTAAAAAGCTTCGATTCCTTCAACTTATTACCCAGATCATAAACAACTGAGCCGATATCGGAAATGCCCTGCAAACTTATATTGCCCTTTTCATCCATATAAATACCTGTCAGATAAACTTCCTTGGGCACGCTGCTGTATAATTCTTTAATCGTGTCAAGGCTAATCATTCGACCGCCTATATAGTCCTGAATGACCTTGGTCCGGGCAGAAAGATTTTCTAGGGCCACAACCTTCTCGTGGATTCCATTAGTATTCTTAGACAGGAGCTTTAAATAACTGTTATGAAAATACAGCTTGGCAACAAAACCGGCAATGACAAGAATAAGGATTGAAAAACCTAATAATGCTGCTTTGATTAATTCTTTTCCCTGTGCCTCGATTGATTTCTGCAGGAGAATTTCATCCGGCAATAAATTAACGGTCGAATCAGACATCTGAGCAGCAGATGCGATAACATCAAGAAAGGAATTATCTCCTGCATTCGCCAGGCGGGTTAAAGCCCCTTTAGTTGCCTTAATACTGTCAATATAAGAAACGGCTTCAACGTTCCAACCTAACTTATCTTTTATCTCCGCGGCTAGTTGATCAGATAAAGAGTCGTTGCCGGTCAATATATATCGGGCCGGAAGCTGATCAATATCTTCATTTTTATAAGCTTCGAGAGTCTTGCCTATTTCATCAACAAGCTTAGTTTTTGTCCCGGAAGGGTCTGAGGCAAACTGCACCCTCCCCGAAGGAATACTGCGCGATGCTATAACCTTGCCTTTAAAAATAATCAGAAATTCTGTAGTGCTGCGGTTAATATCGATAATAGCAGACGGGCTCGCATCCTCTTTCATCTTAAAATTATTGGCATATAAAGAAGCTATTCCCTCCGGTGCAAACAATACCCTCCTTATCCTTAATCCTGCCCTTTCAAAGACCGAAAGCTGTGTTTTGAGAAGGTTCTTGTTGGCTATAACCAAAAGAACTTTAGTGTAATTTGCCTTATATACCCCAAGATTGATATAACCGACCTGAATCTCGTCGCGGGAAAAAGGAGTGTGCCTCCCGGCCTGTAAATTAACGATAGAAGATATTTCCTCTTCATTGGTGGAGGGGATCTCGATATTTTTAGTGGTTATCATCCCCGGAGGTACAACGCAGGCAAGATTGGAACCCCTGACATTTATTCCCCCTAAGGAAGACTGTACTATTTTTGGGAGTTCGAGCTCGGTTATTCCGCTTACATCACGATTGACAACATTCACGATTGACAGAGAATTACCAACACCCTTGACATAAGCAACCTTAAGGCTTTCTTCCGAGAGGGAAATACAAACAAATTCTTTGTTTTTACTGATCATCTTTTTTCTTTTATTTTATATTAATATTAAAATAATACTTCCGTATTATTATTTACATTATACATTATTTTAACATCTGTTCTAACCAAAAATTAATTATTTTTCCCTCCAGTATTGGATTCTTTTTTCACTCATGTTATATACGGCCGATATTTTATACTGCTTCTTTCCTGATTTCAGGCTTGCCTTGCTCTCAATAAAATAAACGCTCGAATTAACCTTGAAAATGCCCGATTCATTTATCCTATCCAGAGTCTTAATTTCTTCTTTGGTCAGCTCATTAAGCGCTCCCAACTCACTTGCGATGTCAAATGGCTTAAGGAAGATGTTGTCGTCAGATGTCCCTTCTACCGCATCTTTTCCTGCCCTGAAATCGATAATCTTTTCGGCCAATACAGAATCCAGCCCGGCAGCTATCAAGGTTTCTTTGTATGCGGTGTTAATATTTATTTTGCCGTCGCCGTAAATAGTGATATAACTCTTCAAAATATCGAAAACTTCCTGGTTGATACCCGAAACAAGCAAAAGCTCATCTATCGTTTCAAAATCGCCTTTTTTCGGCTCATAAGGGAATTCAAGATTGGAGTAATAATCTTCGCTGTAAAATCCTTCCGCCTCCCCCTTTCCGATCTCTTTCCAATCGTTTATCGCGTTAGCCATTTTTTTAATCAGCTCCTCGTCAGTCGTTATTAATTGCGCCAAAAGCCGTCTTACAGCCGATTTATGAGCCTTATTAATGTTAAGCTTTCTCTCTTCATCAACCACTCCGTAATTCTTGTTTTCAGAATTATTTCCCCATCCGGGGTTTTGGTAGGAAACCTCAAAGCTGCCTTTCCCTAAGACCGTTCGGCCGAATCTGCGCGGATTATTATATAGTTCTTCTTTTAGCGCGGCATTAAGGGTAAGCCGGCTCTCCTCAAAATTTTTCCTAAGAAAGGAAATCGCTTTTTTTACCCCGGCTTCCGCTAAATGATGTAATGCACCCTTTTCCTCAATGCGCATAAGAAGCATCGCCCTATGCCTTATCCTAAATCCTATATTGGAAGCTAACACGGTCAGGAATAATACGGTCCACAAAGCAAGTATTAATACCGAGCCGCAACGATTTTTATTTAACACAAATTTTGCATTACAACTAAAAACACGACGGTTAAGCGCGCAAAGAAAAATGCAAAATTTACTAAAGCCGTTGTAAAGGGGTAAACCGGAAGTATTCAGGGTCAGTCGGAACGAAGCAGCACTTTGGGCGAATTTCGCCGACATCCGCGAATGCGGGTCTGATGCAAAATACAAGATTAAATTTATAAGTTTCATTTATTGATTTAAAGGGACACTGATCCGCTTTTTTAAGACTCTTTCGTTAGGCCACTCGCCGGTTTTCACTTCCACCTCAATACGCGAAGGAATATCATCCATTGCTTCGGCGCTATAATTTTCCCCTTCTTCTGCCGGATAAAAATAACTTAATTTAAAGCCATTAACGCCTTTAACCAGCGCCTGAGGGCTCGAGAATACTTCGGCTAGAGCCTCCCCGTATCCGGCCTGGCGTCGGTAAATCGCGTCCGTCGGAGGATCATAATAATATTCGACTTTGCCTAATTGTTCGGATATTTCTTTACCGTCTTTTGAGCGGATAATGACAATAGAAGGGAATGATAATCTATGCTCATTGCCTTTGGCCTTTATTTTTGAGTGGATATAAACGTTCCTTAAATCCATGCTGAGCTTATCAAAAAAAATGACAATATCTTCCTCAACAAGCAGTTCCCGGCTTTTATTCCAAACTTTTATCCCCGAGGAGAGAGAATTATAGATGGCGATAGTGATAACCGAGAAAATTGCCACGACGAGCAGAATCTCGGCCAAGGTCATTGCTTTTCTATTCCGCAAAATCCTTGTATATGAAACTTTAATCATCCTCAGAACTCCGAAAGGTAAGCCGAGCGGCTAAGACGAATCTCCCTCCCGTTCTCATTCCATGATAAATATAAATCTATCTGAAAGATATCGAGAAAATCGTCCACCTCTTTGATTTCTATCGACTGTTTAATTTTTAAAGGGGTTGGTTTGAGGTCAATTGATTTTACATCATCAGTACTAACCGGCAAGGCCTGATGCAGCTTCAAATCGACGGATATTTTATCCAGCCGATTCTCCAGGAAGTTATCGGCATAAAGACGGTTAGTGATATACCGGGTTTGATCAAGGCAATAGAGAAAAGAACGGAAAACAGCGACAATACCTGAAGAGAGGATAACTATCGCTATAGCTACCTCTATAAAAGTCATACCTTTTTGATTCTTACAAGAGGAAAAGCTGCGGATCAATTTTATTTCCAATTAGTGATATCATCAGTCTCGGAAGCAGAGTCTTTGCCTTTAGAGAAAAGGTCATAGTCCGGACGGTTTTTCCCCGGCGAAGAATATACATAAGGATTGCCCCAGGGGTCTACAGGGTCCTTCTCAATATACGGGCCGTTCCAGCTATCAGGCACTGGCGGCATATTCGGTTTTTCCCGTAACGCGCTCAAACCCTGGGCGGTTGTGGGGAAAGTACCGTTGTCCAGCTCATACAATTTCAAAGCCGTTGATAAATGAGCCTCAATATCGGAACGAGCGACCGAAACTTTCGCCTGCTCGGATCGGCCGGCTAAACGGGGGATAACCATTGCCGATAAAGCGGCGATTATAATAACGACCAGCATGATCTCAACTAAAGTAAAAGCTTTTCTATTATGATTATTTAATAAATATAAACCCATATGCCCTCCCTTGAATTTTGTTTATATCATACTACATTGCCGTCCAAATTAGACGAAGTTAAAACTTAATTGCAAATTGCCTGGTGGC
>JADFZM010000140.1 GCA_015232535.1 Candidatus Omnitrophota bacterium | reverse complement strand
TGACTCGGGTGATTCCAAACTAAAAAACGATGAATTAAAAGCTGAATCAACGAAGCTGATAAAATATTTCTTAGCCTCCCTTACCGTGCCGGAAGAAGAGCTTTGGGTAAACTTATCGCCCTATGAAAAAGACAGGATTATACCGGATGCTTTTGGAATAACGGAAATGGGCCGTGATCTATTGGCTCAGGATTATATGCTCAAACAATTAACAGCTTCCTTAATGTTTCCCGAGGGAGAATTAGGAAAGAATTTCTGGGAGAGAGTTTATCAAAGGGCTCAAAAGGAATTGGGCACAACAGAGATCCCTTTAAATACCTTTAGTAAGGTTTGGATAGTTCCGCAAAAGGCAGTGGTGTATGAAAACCAATCCGGGGCATTTCTGGCCGAGAGCCGGTTAAAGGTAATGCTTGAAGCAGATTACGTAGCCATGGCCAATCAGAAAGCCATGGCGGAGTCCCTAACTCCTGTTAGGGACGTGGCTCAGGCCAATTGGAATACAAAAGCGGAGTCCCTAACTCCTGTTAGGGACGTGGCTCAGGCCAATTGGAATACAAAAGCGGGTTCCAGCGCCCCAGCGACAGAAAATCAAAATGCGATCAATCAAATTATACGCGAAATTATTATTCCGGAGATAGAAAGAGAAGTAAATGAGGGAAAGACATTCGCGCCATTGCGGCAGGTCTTTAATTCGGTAATTCTGGCGGCTTGGTATAAGGAAGCTTTAAAGGAAGGGCTCTTAAATAAGCTTTATTCGAATCAAAGAAAAGTTAACGGCATTGAAGTTGAGGACAGAGAAATCAAGCAGAAGATTTACGATCAATATTTAGAGGCATTTAAAAAAGGCGTATACGATATTATCAAGGAAGATTATGACCCCGATACCCAAACGCTTATTGAGCGTAAATATTTTTCAGGTGGCGTTGATGCCGGAATAAAGGAAGGAGTAATGAGCCGAGTCCCGGGAATGGCCCTGCCTAAAGCCCGGGGAGAATACTCAGGGATGTCTACCGGCATTGAGCCTTTTAAAAAAGGGCCGGATACAGCCATGCTGGCTATATCGGTTGATAACTTACTCGAGCACGTAATTGTGCCGGTATCGGGCGCTTTGCCGGATAATGTTAAAGTCAAGACAAACAGAGTCAGCGTTGAAATATCCCATACGGCGGATTACGAAGGAGAGCCGGTTGAATTTAAATATAAAATTACTTTCGGCGGCGAAAAGGTTGAATCTCCCCGGATACCTTCTAGAATCGAAACAAATATTATCAAAGTCCCGGAAGGTGTTTGGAACGAAGATACCCTAAGGTCAGTCCGTAATGCCTGGAGGGCGACTACGATCGCCGACCCGGTTTTAAACAAGAGGTTTACCAAAAAAACAGTCGAATTGGAAGAGTTTCAAGTCAAAGCGGTAGATAGAATATCCGAATCTTTGCGCTTAAATAATCGCTCCTTAGCGGTCATGGCTACTGGTGCGGGAAAAACAGTTGTGGCCTTTGATGCTATGGATAAATTCTTAACAGAAAGGAAAAATTCTTTAGAGCCGGGAGAAGACCCCGGCGTTATTATTTTTATGGTAGACAATCAAATAATACTAGAGCAATCCGAGCAAAGTTTAGCCAGGATGTTCCCGGGGAAATATAAAGCTGGCAGGATGTACGGCGGCAATAAAGAAGCCGAAATTGATGCTTATAGAGGTGATACCGATATTATTTTTGCTACGTCATTATCTTTATCTAATAAAAACCGCCTGGAACGACTTTTAAAGTCGCGAAAAGTAGCCGCCTTGATAGTAGATGAGGTGCACCATTTACCGGCGCAAACGCAGACTAAAATATTTTCGCGTATCCAGGAAGACCCGGCAACCGCTTTTATGGGTTTTACCGCAACTCCCGTGAGGCCGGATGAAGCGAGCGTTATATCATTCTTTGGGTATGAAGTACCTGTAGATTATCCGACGTCCTCGGGCATGGAGGAAGGGTATTTGGTTAAGTTTAATTATCTTGACGCGGATAGTGATATCCTCGAGTCTTTGGGCAAGAAATTTGATTTCGATCCCGCAAAAGTCGGGATTATTGAAGAAGGCACTCCTTTATCTAAAGAGTACAAAAGGGCTATGTATGATGATAGCCGTTTCCCGGATTTATTAAAACTTTATCAAGACCATGTAAAGGATAATTTGGCGGAAAACAATCTAATACTCGCGCCTAATCAAGAGAGAGCCAGGGCCTTAGCCGCGTATTTTGCCAGTAAAGGAGTAGCGGCAATCACGCTTACCTCCGAAGATAGACAGAGGGATCCCAAAAGAGAACCGAATTGGTTTGAAGACCATTATCAGGCTTGGAAAACCGGCAAATGGCCCGAGGGGAGTATTTATTCTAATGAACCTGTTCCTAAAGTCGTCATTGCCGTTGATATTTTCCGGGAAGGAACGGATATTCCTTCGATAAATATGGTTATGTTATGGGCCGATACAAATTCGATAATCCGTTTTATTCAGGGGATCGGACGGGGATTAAGGCCCTCGCCTTTTAAAACACATTTAACAATTCTTGATACCGTTGGTTTACACCGCAAGGCGCATTTATTAAGGTATTTAGGAAGCTTAATTAAGAAAGGCCGGGCCGCATATAAAAGAAGGGCTAAGGATGAGGATTGGATGCAAGACCGTGTTGAGGAAGACAAGCTTTTTGGAGAAGCCGAAGAAACAGGCGGCCTCGTAGCGGCAAACGTCAGTAAGGCAATGTCAGATTTTCTCGAGGATATTCCTTCCCGTCTGGACGACTTATACGAAGGCGTATATGAGCTTATGGCCAAGAATCCCGACCATCTAAGGCTTCTGGATGAATTCTTGGCGAAACGGCTAGAATATCATGATGGAGAAGATGCCGAATTCCCGATTATGGAAAGATTTAAAAGGAGTTTGGAATATTTTGCGGGTATGTTGACGGGAGAAAGTTGGAAGGATAGACCAGACGAGGTGGAAACAGACCGGCAAGGGGTGCGAAACAGTTTGCGGCCGCTCTTTTTTGTCGGAGGATTCTATTCCGAAAAAGACCAGGATAAGAGAATTCCGGCTTTGGGCCCGCAGAGGTTTGTTTTTTACCGGCTTATGGCGCTACTAATGCGCAGCAATATGAATTTAACCGAGGAAATGATATATAAAGCTTTTCCTGAATTTGACCCACGGTTGGGAGAAATTTACAAAAAACGCGCCAAGACTTTAAAACTTTTGCGGCAGATGGTGTTCGGGCTTACTCCGGTGGATATGATTCAAGAATTAATAGCCAGCCACAAAAAGGCGCATAAGGGAAACATTGATCATAAGTCTCCCGAAGGATGGTATTTATTAGCTCAAAGAGAGTCAATTGAAAGGGGTGAAGTTAGTTCCTTAGAGATTTTATCCTCGGAAGGCGCGATAGAAAAGCCTAATAATTCAGATGCTAAGCCTCTTATGAGCGGGAGAAAATTTCAGAAATTTCCCGCCCTTGAGTCAATCGGTCTCGGCCAGAAAGAATTGATCGGAGCTTATTTGGGCCATGAAAAATTAAGCGGTTTATTAACCGTGGAAGATTTTGAATTAGACCGGGATTCATTTCTTGGAAAATTGATCAGGCTGGGATTAGTTTTGGAAGACAAGGCGCCGGAAACATTTATCCGGGCAATAACCAAAAACGTTAAAGAGTATGAAGAAGCAACCAGAAGATCAATAATAGAGGAAGATGTTTTAAACGGCTTGAGGGATGACCTGCTTCAGCTTTTAAAGTTGTCTTCTGAAATACAGCTCCCGGAAGTGCAAGACCTTAAAAATACCGCATTAAATAATTTTAAAGGCCTTTCGGAGATTATTGACAACGCGTTAAAGCAATTAGGCGAGAATAAAAATGAAAAAGACGAACAAATAAGAAAAGGATTTGATGACCTATTGGAACAAATGGGAATTAAAAGGGTAGTTGAGCCTGAGAGTTTGCCGGGAGTCAAGATCACGACCGAGAAATTAAGCGGGGAAATGAATTACAGCATAAGAATCGAGCAAACAGATAACACAACTGTCCCGGAGATATTTATCAGAATAAGAAACGATGATTTTAATCGAACACACGCTTTTATTCTATCCGGAGCCGACCAGCAGTTTGAGCCCGATACAATGACTTTAGAACTTTTTTATAATAACCTTACCGCAGAGAAACGCGCTATTTTTATCGAGCAGATAAAAGACGCCCTCAATTATTTATCCGATAAAATAAGCGATGAAATGGTTTTTGTTACCCCGCAAAGGCCTAATTATAAGGAAGAACAAAAATCGCAAATTGAGAAAGATTTTTATGCCGATTTATTAACCGCAATGCTTGACCCGCAAAATGGTATTCGGGGTTTTATTTTAGGCCCCCTTAAGCAGGTTACCACCCGGCCGCATTATAAATACGGATTAGTTTCAACCGAGCAAACCGATGATGTCAGCAATATTCCATATATTTCCCGTTCGGAAGCCCGGCATTATTCGGCTGTCGCATTGAAAGCCCATATAAGGATAAAAGAGCAACTTTATGCGCAAGATCCCTATGTGATTTCTACCTATAAAGAAAGATTAGCGCAAGTTTACCTGCGGATTTATAATAACCGCGTTCTTTTTGGGAACGGCTGGAGCGTTGTTAAAAATAAATTAAGTTCTTACCCCGAGGACGGAGCGGCGAAAGCAGTAGCCGAGAGGCTTTTAAATCGTTTGAACTGGACTATCAATGGTTTTTCCCACGATTATAGGTATTATTTATTGCAGGTGCAGGCGGCCTTTGACCTCTTGGACAGCGAAGAGCCTAATAATGAGCTTAAAGATCACCGGATTT
>JADFZM010000013.1 GCA_015232535.1 Candidatus Omnitrophota bacterium | reverse complement strand
ACTAATGCCGATAGTATCAGCCGGATTATTTATGCTATCTTTTATAGAATGAATTTCAAATGGCAAGTTAAACCTTTAACCCAATTTACACAATTTATTTGACAAAACCACGAGACTTCTTTGAAGGGAAAAATGGCCCTGCAAGGCATATTTAGGGAACATGCCTCCGACTATTTTTTATTCCTTTAGCTTATAGATTATCAGTGTCTGGGTAATTTTCGCTTGTTTATAATTTGTTTTAACATAATCGGCGACTTGGTCGTAGTTATCTTTATTTTCTTTATTTTAAAATAAATCTATTCAAATCAGGCCGGAGGAGTTGTATCTGCGATAACGATCTTAGGGCGGGATTTTGTAATGCTTTCTATGTATTTAAAATGCCAGCGTTTGTTTATCCATGAGAATATAGACATAGGAAATTGCTCGGCAGTCGGCTGATCGAGAAGAAAATTATAAATCCCGAGCTCATTAATGCGTAAGACCGGTTCAAGTAAAGACATGTTTTTTCTATAAAGACGCATAAAAGCAGTTTTTCCGGATGAAAGGCCGTCTTAAATTGCGCTCTTTCAATTAATCGAAAAGCCAAAATATATAGAGTAAAGCCGTGGAGGCCAAGAAGTATAATCTCTTTATTAAGGGCTTGTGTTTTCTTTTTGGCCGGTAGAGAAATAAAAGTCCCGGATATGATCGGATAAAGATACGCGGGAGTCAAGTATTTAAAGCCTTTAAACCCAGGTACCATCCCTAAGAGTACCGAGAAGTAAAAATCGAACGGTCCTCTTAGATAGAATAAATCCCGAGTTCAAATAAATTAACTCTTCCTATATGCAAAAATGGCTGGAATGTAACCCAGGCAACAAAGAAAGAAAGTATGGCTAAATCAATTATATTCGAAGAAGCGTGTGCGAATACTGTTATTTTACGGAGAAACTGTTTAATTGTTTCTTTTAATTACATCTTTTAAGTATTTACCGGTGTGAGATGATTTATTTTTGATTATTTCTTCGACGGGCCCGGCGAAAACTATATCTCCACCTTTGTCCCCTCCTTCCGGACCGAGGTCGATTATATAATCAGCGGTTTTGATGACTTCCATGTTATGTTCGATAACTATTACGGTATTGCCTTTATCTACGAGGCGCTGTAAAACCCGCAAGAGGTTATCGATATCGGCAAAATGCAAGCCGGTTGTCGGTTCATCGAGGATATAAAGGGTCTTACCGGTCGAAGTTTTGCATAATTCGCTGGACAGCTTTACTCTTTGGGCTTCGCCTCCGGAAAGGGTTGTGGCGCTTTGCCCGAGCTTGATATATCCAAGCCCGACGTCGTTTAAGGTTTGCAATATTTTTGTGATCCGGGGGATGTTTTTAAACAATTCCAATGCCTCCAGCACCGAAAGTTCGAGAATATCGGCGATATTCTTGTCTTTAAAATGAACTTCAAGGGTTTGCTGGTTGAACCTTCTTCCTTTGCATTGGCTGCATTCGACATATACATCCGGCAAAAAATGCATTTCGATTTTTAAGATCCCGTCGCCTTTGCAGGATTCGCAGCGTCCGCCTTTAACGTTGAAGCTGAACCGGCCGGCTTTGTATCCTCGCATTTTTGATTCCGGTAATTGCGAGAACAGATCCCTGATAAGGTTAAAGGCCCCCGTATAAGTCGCCGGGTTTGAGCGCGGGGTGCGCCCGATAGGTGATTGGTCTACGTCGATAACCTTGTCGATATTTTGAACGCCCAAGATGTCTTTATGCTTGCCCGGCTTCTCTTTTGAATTATATAATTTATGTTTTATCGCCTTATAAATGATCTCGTTGACTAAAGTCGATTTTCCCGAGCCGGATACTCCAGTTACCGCGGTAAATGTGCCTAAGGGGATGCTGATAGTTATGTTTTTTAGGTTATTTTCGCTTGCTCCGACGATCTTTAGCTGAGGGGTGTTTTTTATCTCCCGTCTTATCTTAGGGACTGGAATACTTAATTCGCCGTTAAAATATTTTGCGGTTAAGGAATCCTTTGATTTTAGCAATCCCTGGATGTCTCCGCTATATACCACCGAGCCTCCGAATTCTCCGGCGCCCGGTCCTAAGTCGATTATATGGTCACTTTTTCTTATAGTTAGCTCGTCGTGTTCGACAACTATTAATGTGTTTCCGATATCTCTGAGTGAATGCAACGTTGAAAGGAGCTTCTCATTGTCTTTTTGATGCAGCCCGATGCTCGGTTCATCCAGGATATATATGACTCCCACCAGCCCGGAGCCGACTTGTGTCGCGAGGCGTATGCGTTCCGCCTCTCCTCCGGAAAGTGTCGAGCTTTTTCTGTCAAGCGTCAGATAATCGAGGCCTACGTCGATGCAAAAATCCAGACGGCGGATTATTTCCTTAATTATTTCTCGGCTAATTATTTTCTTTTGCTCCGGCAAATTGAGCCCGGCAAAGAATTTCTTTGACTCCTTGATGGATAATTGCGATATATCGGAAATGTTTTTATTCTCTATTGTTACAGCCAGAGATTCTTTTTTTAATCGGCTTCCTTGGCACGCCGGGCAGGGGGAGATCGACATATATTGCGATATTTCTTCTTTAAGCCAGTCGCTATCGGTTTCTCTAAACATCCTCTCCAGATATTTTATTACGCCTTCGAACGGTTTTCCCCAGACAATGTCCTCGCTGCCGTAAAAAATGGTGTTTATTGTTTCTTTCGCTAACTCATGAAATGGTTTGTACGGGTCTAATTTGTAAAGCCCGGACCATTCCCTCATTACTGCCCGGTAATACATCAGGTAACCTCTTTTTCCTTTCTTGGCCGGGGCGATTGCGTTTACCCATGATTTTCCGGAGTCAGGTATTAAAAGTTGAGGGTCTATCTCCATTTTTGTGCCGAGCCCGTTACAGGACGGGCAGGCGCCGTAAGGGGAATTAAAGGAAAAGGTCCGAGGCTCGATCTCTTCTATATTTATTCCGCACTCGACGCAGGCATATTTCTCGCTGTAAGTGGTCTCAGGGAATTTACCGTCGAAATCAACTATCACAATTCCGTTACCCTGGGACAAAGCTGTTTCAATGGAATCAGTCAGCCTTTTTTTTATGTTCCCGGATAAGGTAAGGCGGTCTACAACGGTTTCGATGTTATGGGTCTTATATTTGTCTAAATGTATTTTTTCCTGTGTTTCGTATATTTTACCGTCGGCACGCAGCCGGGAATAACCGGCTTTGGCAACTTTCCCCGGGATATCGCGGTATTCGCCTTTTCTGCCGCGGATTATGGGGGCTAGAACGGTTATTTTTGCTCCCGTCTTTAATTTTAGCAGTTGATCTACAATTTCCTGGGCGCTTTGGCGCTCGATTTTTTTACCGCATTTGGGGCAGTGTGGGGTGCCTATCCGTGCGAAAAGCAAACGCAGGTAGTCATAAATTTCGGTTTGGGTCGCGACAGTTGAGCGCGGGTTTCGGCTGGTTGTTTTTTGCTCAATCGAGATAGTCGGGGAAAGGCCGTCAATATGTTCTACGTTTGGCTTCTGTAACTGCTCTAGAAATTGCCGGGCGTAGGCCGAAAGGCTTTCGACGTACCTTCTTTGGCCCTCAGCATATATCGTATCAAAAGCCAAAGATGATTTCCCCGAGCCGGATAATCCGGTTATGACGGTGAATTTATTCCGAGGGATATCGAGGCTGATATTCTTAAGGTTGTGTTCTTTTGCCCCTTGGATTGTAATGAATTTTGATTCCATAATTTTAAAAAACGGCTCTTGTGTCGTATTTTAACACAAGAGCCGTTCTTTTATTCTGATAAGCGGTGACTAATGACTTATCTTTTCTTTGATTTCTTTTTCTTTCCGCCTCGGACCATTTCAGCGCAGGAAATATCGCCTTGCTTATCGATGAAGTATAAGAATCCGCCCTTTTTCTTCAATCCGACTTTAGCGACTTTTTTTGGTTTTCCGCCTTTTTTGGCACCGCGGGCCATTACTGCGCAGGAAATATCACCTTGCTTGTCTACGAAGTAAAGGTAACCTTTTTCTTTCTTGATTCCTACTTTTGCGCATTTGGTTGCCATCAATACACCTCCTTATTATGGTTTGTGTTAAGTTGCGTTTTAAAAATCTTCGCAAAAATCTTTTAACGCTTGTATGCCCGAAAGGACCGCAAGATAACTGGTCTTAGGGTTATCCGGTGATATTGTGTTATCGGTACGTGTTGTTATTTTGCCGAATTTTCCGGAAATTTCAACTTCGTGAGAATTAATTTTAAACTCGGGCGAAGTGATGATTCTAACCTTGAGCATTTTCTTGTCCTTACAGGCCAAAGCGATAGTAGCGGCGACGTTTATATTCTGGGGAAAATACCGGACCGCTTCTTCCACCGTTCCTTCAAACAGGCACTTTTCTTTGTTTAACTTATCTAGATTAATGTGCTTGTTTTCAACATATGAATTGCCGCGAAAGCCCGTGACGGGTTTCCGGGTGGTGAGGGTGATTTTATCGATGCCTAAGCAATCGGCGGCTTTTATAGCGTCAATGCCCGCAATTGCGCCCGAGGGGATCACGATCTTGCATCTATTTTTCTTCGCTAAGGCAAATACTTCCTTAGCGTTTAATAACTGCCCGACACTCATTACGATTACGCTTTTCTTTGCTTGAATGATTTCTATAATAATCTGACGAGTATTCTTTGCGCTGACAGCTTCGAATACTATATCACAACTTTTGATAAGAGATGCAAGATTTTTTTTGACGAGCGAAGCGGACGGTTTAAGCTCTTTATCAAGGAGGCGTGATTTATTCTCGTCAATGTCATACAGCCCGCTAAGTTTAGCCGAGTTCTTTAGCTCGGTTTTAAACCGTTTGGCAACTCCGCTTCCTATTGCTCCGCAGCCTAATATTCCAACCTTTGCTATTCTACCGACGGGATTCATTTGATTTTAAAGTGAATATTGTCTATAAGCCTGGTTTTGCCGAAAAAAACAGCTGCCGCTAAAAGCACATTGCCTTCTATTCTTTTAAGCGGCTCCAATGTTTTAAAGTCAACGCACTCTACGTATTGGAGTTTCCCTTTGGATCCGCTTTTAACCGATTTTGATATAAAGCTTATTATCCTTCGGGGATTTCTTTCTCCCTTTATGGCCAAATTCTTTGCCGATTTTAATGAGCGATAAATTACGCTAGCTTCGTTTCGCTTCTTTGCATTTAAATAAATGTTTCGCGAGCTTAGCGCGAGCCCGTTTTTCTCTCTGACCGTCGGGCAGATTCTTACTATAACAGGGAAATTTAAATCTGCAACCATTTTTTTAAGAAGAACTGCCTGCTGTGCGTCCTTTATCCCCAGGTAAAGCGCGTCGGGAGAAATGATGTTCAGCAGTTTTGCGACGACCGTCGAAACACCTTTAAAGTGATTAGGGCGGAATTTACCGCATAAACCATCGCCGAGCGAGCCGACTTCAACGAAGGTAAGATAATTTCCGGGGTAGACTGACTTGGCGGAGGGAGCGAAAATTATATCTGCCCCTCCTTCCCTGGCGAGCTGTGCGTCTTTTTTAAATGTGCGCGGATATTTGCTTAAATCTTCATTCTTCCCGAATTGCGCGGGGTTTACGAAAATACTTAAGATCACTATATCGTTTTCCGCTTTAGCCCGCTTAATAAGTGAGAGGTGCCCTGCATGGAGTGCTCCCATTGTCGGAACAAAGCCGATTGAGTTGTTCTTCTGCCGTAGTTCACGGGCTAATGATTGTATTTTATTAATCGACCTGATTATTTTCATCTGGCATTTCTTTAGGGTGTTTAATGATTTCTTTTAGAGGGACCATCACAAATTCGCGTTTATACATTCGAGGGTGAGGGATTGTCAGCCGGGGGCTTTTAAATTTCAAATCGTCGTACAAAAGTATATCAAGATCTATTATCCTCGGGCCGTTCTTAACACCCTTAACGCGTCCCATTTCCTTTTCTATGGATTTTAGCTCTTTGAGCAGTTCTAAGGGAGAAAGTTTTGTTTGAATGTGGGCAGCCGTGTTCAGGAATTTCCCCTGCCTCGGCCCTCCTTCGGGTTCGGTTTCAATGATCGACGAAACCTTCTTTATGCTTATTCCTTTTTTTTTGATTAGCTTAAGGGATTGTTTTATATTATCTTCCCTTTTCCCCAAATTCGATCCGATTCCGATAAAAACATTAGGCATCTTACAATATTTTTCTTATCCTTTCGACAGCCTCGTTAATTCTTTCTCTCGAAACGGTTAAAGCCATCCGCACATAACCCTCGCCGTTTTCGCCGAAACCAACTCCTGGGGTGATAACTATATCTGCTTTGTCTAAAAATGCTTTAGCTGTCTCCATCGAATTGTTAAATCCTTTAGGTATTTTAGCAAAGACATAAAAGGAAGCCATGGGAGGTTCGATTTTCCACCCCAAGGAACGTAACCCATTTATAAGGTAGTCTCTTCTATCTTGGAAAGTTTGGCGCATTTCGTCGATAACATCATCGCTTGTTTTTAACGCCGTAATGCCGGCTGTTTGTATCGCTTGGAAAATGCCCGAGTCGCAATTGGTTTTAACCTTAGCCAAGGCGGCGATAAGCTTTTTATTTCCGCAGGCCCAGCCCAGCCGCCAGCCGGTCATATAGTAAGTTTTTGAGAAGGAATGGAATTCGATCGCCACATCTTTTGCCCCTTCTATCTCGAGTATGCTCAAAGGTTTTTTCCCCTCGAAATAAACTTCAGAGTAAGCCATGTCCGAAAGGATAATAAAACCTTTTTCCCGGGCGAGATTTACCAGCCCTTGGTAAAATTCTTTTGTGGCGACGGCCGCGGTTGGATTATTTGGGTAATTAATCACCATCATTTTGATGTCTTTGTATGCTTCGATCTTTTTTAAATCGGGAATCCAGTCGTTTCCTGCCTTCATCGGGACGCTTATTACTTTCCCTCCGGCGAATTGTATGGTCGGCCGATATGCAGGATAAGCCGGGTCGGTCAATAAAACTTTATCTTTGGGATTGATAACTCCTAAAGGAAAATGGGCAATCCCCTCTTTCGAGCCGATCAAAGGATAAATTTCAGTATCCGTATCAAGGTTTACTTGGAACCTTTTATTGAACCATACAGCTATCTCCGCTCTTAATTTCGGGAGGCCGGCGTCAAAGGCGTAATGATGGTTGCTGGGGTCTTTCGCCGCATCGCAAAGCGAATCGACTATGTGTTTGTGGGTCGGCAAATCCGGGTCGCCGATACCTAAGTTGATTATATCCCTGCCCTGCGCCATGGCTTCCCTTTTGGCTTTATCGATCTCGACGAATAAATAAGTAGGAAGTTCTTTGAGCCGGTCGGAAAATTCAATGTTGATTGCCATCAATAAATCCTTTCTATTGTTTGGGGAATTGCCCGATTTACTTTAATCCCAGGACGTCCTGCATATTAAAAAGGCCGTTTTTCTTGTTAATCAGGAATTTAGCCGCAACCAAAGCGCCTTTCGCGAAAATATCGCGCGATTTTGCGTGGTGAGTTACTGTAATAATATCCTCTGGACCGTCTAAAACTACTGTGTGGTCGCCGACGATTTCTCCTTCCCGGATAGATTTGATATCCGCGACCTTTTGCTTTGAGGCCTCTTCGATTATTTGCGCCAAAGTCTTCGCTGTGCCAGATGGCGCGTCTTTTTTATGTACGTGATGCGCTTCGGTTATGCTCGGTTTATAAACATTTTTTGTCTTTTGCGAGGCGATCTCGACCAGCTTGAATAAGATATTCACCCCTACCGACATATTTGAAGAATAAACGATCGGTATTTTCTGAGCGGCTTCGATTATTTTCATCCGCTGTTTATCGTCCAATCCGGTTGTACCGATAACCATCTTTACCTGATGCTCGAGGCAGGCATCGAGGTTCTCCATCGTTGCCTCAGGGGTCGTGAATTCGATCAAGACATCACAGCCGCGGATACAGTCATAATCGGAATTGATCTTTACATACCCGACCTTTTGTCCGACGGAAGAGTTGCCTTCCGCCTCCAGGAGTGCGGATAAAGCAAATTCATTATCTAAAAGAGCCAGTTCTGTTATCCTTTGCCCCATCCTTCCTTTGCAGCCGCTGACTGCGAGTTTTATCATTTTTAGTCCTCCCTGAGGAATGTATTCCAATAAAAGTTCAGGCTTTTCTCTGGAATTTTATTATTTTATCAGCCCGTATTCTTTTAAGGCTTTTTTAAGTTTTTCGAAATTGCCTTCTTCCATATCGCAAAGCGGAAGGCGGACGTCTCCGGCGGCTAACCCCATTAGCTCGGCCGCTTTCTTAACAGGAATAGGGTTTGTTTCCAAAAACATCGCCTTGATCAAGGGTATCATTTTTAAGTGAAGCTTTCTTGCCTCCTCATGTTTCCCTTTGAGGTAAAGCTCGACCATTTTCGACGTGTCGGCGGGGATAATATTCGCCACAACCGAAATAACCCCCATCCCTCCGATACTTAATAAAGGAAGCGTTAAGGCGTCATCGCCCGATAAGAGTACAAAATCCTTAGGAGCGGCGATCCTTACCGCCTGCATCTGATCCAGCGAGCCGGAGGCTTCTTTCACTCCAACGATATTTTTGCAGTCATGGGCGAGCTTGGCGACCGTCGGAGTTTCGATATTGACGCCTGTCCTTGCGGCTATATTGTAAAGGATTATCGGGATATCGACGCTATTCGCAACCGCTTTAAAATGCAGATATAAGCCTTTTTGGGTCGGGCGGTTGTAATAAGGGCTAACTACCAACGCGGCATCGGCACCTGCATCAGAGGCGTGTTTAGTGAGCTCGATCGCTTCCGCGGTAGAATTCGACCCCGTTCCGGCGATTACCGGCACGCGTTTTTTTACCGTTTCGATAGTGGCTTCGATAACTTTAAGGTGCTCTTCGGTAGTCAGAGTCGGAGATTCTCCCGTTGTGCCGCAGGGGACTATCCCGCTTGTGCCGTTTTTTATCTGAAATTCGATCAAATCCTCGAGAGTTTTATAATCCACTCGCCCTTTTTTAAAGGGAGTTATTATGGCGACTATCGATCCTTTGAACATCTTTTGTCCTTTCTAAAAGGTTATTAGATGAAATATTTGCCTTCGGCGATAAATTTGGAGCTTCCCGAAAGCCAGACGTTTTCGGCCCGGGTATCTTTGATGTCGAAACTAATTTTTAGTATTTCGCCGCTTTGGGTTTTTACGCTTATTTGCGCGTTTGCTTTGTTTTTAACCGCCGGATTAAGTTTGAAATAAGCGATTATTGCGGAGGCTACCGACCCCGTCCCGCAGGCTCTTGTTTCGCCTTCAACTCCTCTCTCGTAGGTGCGGATGGCGATAGTGTCTTTTTTAAGCTGTTCTATAAAATTGACGTTTGTGCCCTTTGGCTGGAATTTTTCGTGATAACGTATTATCCTTCCGTATTCGAAAACAGGGAACTTCTTAAGCCCGTTTACGAAAATTACAGCGTGCGGCACCCCGGTATTAATAAAAGAGGCAGATAACGGCTCTCCTTTAATATCCAAGGCTATAAAAGGAATATAATCTTTTGGTGCGCTTAATCTGACTTTTGCGTATTCATCCTTAGCTTCGCAGATTATAGTCCCTGCCAAAGTCTCGATAGAAAACAATTTTTTCCGCGGCTTTTTATTGCGCGCGATATAAGCCGCCAGGCAGCGCACCCCGTTCCCGCACATCTCCGCTTCGCTTCCGTCGGGGTTGATGATGCGCATGCGGTAATCGCTTTTTTTCGATTTATCTAGAATGACCACCCCGTCCGCGCCGATTCCGGTAAAACGGTCGCAGGCTTTTTTGGACAGCGCTTGGTAATCTAATTTATTTTGGGCGTTAATGATCAAAAAGTCGTTCCCCGACCCGGCCATTTTGGTGAAATTTATCTGTTTCATTTTAAGAAACCGGGAATATTCTCTCCCCGGATGAGATCTTTAAACGTTTCGCGCTCTTTTATGATAAAGGCTTTATTCCCTTTGACCATGACCTCCATGCCGCGGGGACGCACATTATAGTTGCTTGACATCACATAACCGTAGGCGCCGGTATCATGTATAGCTATAAAATCATTAACTTTAGTCGGAGGAAGAGCCCGGTCCTTAGCGAAAAAATCCCCGCTTTCGCATATCGGCCCGACCACGTCCATTTTGGTGTTTTTCCCTTTAGAGGGCTTTAAGGGTGTAATTTTGTGATAAGCGTCGTACAAAGAAGGACGCATCATATCGTTCATTCCGGCATCGACTATAAGAAATTTCTTAACCCCGTTATCTTTGAGGTACAAAACTTTGGTTATAAATATTCCGGCAGTTGAAGAAATAAAACGCCCCGGCTCGATAATGACCTTAAGCCCGGTCTTTTTGAGGATAGGCACTAATTTCTTGGCATAATCGCTCGGCGAGGGCACTTTCTCTCCAGTATAAGAAATGCCTATGCCTCCTCCCATATTGAAATACTCCAAGCCTATGCCGTCATTCTTTAATGCTTCGATAAAAGCGGCCGCTTTTCTTAATGCTTTTTCATACGGCTCGACTGATGTTATCTGGGAACCGATATGCATGTGCAGGCCATTAAAGTTCAAATTGGGATATTTATTTTGATTCCTAAGGATTCGCTGGGCGGATTTTAAGTCGATACCGAATTTCTTCCTTAATGTACCGGTTGATATCTTATCATGCGTTACCGCCGCAACGTCCGGGTTAATGCGTAAAGCAACACTTGGCCTTAGATTTAATTTCTTAGCCGAACGATTTATGGCAAGGAGCTCGCCTTCCGATTCGGCATTAAAGAATAATATCCCCGCTTTTAAAGCGAGAAGTATTTCCTCCTCAGTCTTTCCGACCGAAGCAAAGACGATTTTCTTCATGTTGGCGTTTGCCAAAACGGCTTTTTTTAATTCTCCGCCCGAGACAATATCAAACCCTGCACCCTCTTTGACAAGCGCCCTTATAATGCTTAAATTATCGTTGGACTTCATCGCAAAGCAGACCAATGGCTCTACTTCCCGGAATGCGTTTTTTACTTCGCGGAAATTATTGATTAGCTTGGTGTAGCTGTAAATATATAGAGGCGTTTTGAATTTCTTTGCGAGGCCGCTGACTTTTAAGCCTTCGCAGAAAAGCTCTCCGTTTTTGAACATAATTTCAGGCATTTAATAATTTGCTCCATTTCTTAAGCTGTTTATCGACCAGTATAGGATTGGTCGAGCCGAAAGAACGTTTATTCTTGACCGATGCCTTGGCATGCAGAAGATTTTTAACGTCCAGCTCGAATTCCGGCGCGAAGCCTTTAAGCTGATGAATCGATAGATTACCTATGGGGTTTCCTTTATCCAGGCAATCTTTTACTATTTTACCGACGATATCGTGCGCCTTACGGTAAGAAACGCCTTTTTTGATCAGGTATTCCATTACATCAACCGTGAAAAACGCTTCGTCCTTTACCCTGTTTTCGAGTATTTTATCGTTTACTTTAAGCGTTTCGAATAATTTTGCCAGCAAGCCTAAGGTTTCTTTTATCTTGTCTACCGACTCAAATAAAGGCGGTTTATCAAGCTGCAGGTCCCGATTGTACGTCATCGGCAGGCCTTTTAAAAGGACCAGGACCTCGTTTAAGTTGCTGTAAAGCTTGGCCGTCTCTCCCCGGATCAATTCCGCGATATCGGGGTTCTTTTTATGCGGCATGATAGACGAGCCGGTACACAAAGACCAGTCGATTTCGACGTACTTGAATTCCGAAGTGGACCAGATTATTATATCCTCGGTCATCCGCGAGATATGCATACCCAGGATAGCAACAGCCGACAAAGTTTCTACGATAAAGTCCCGGTCGCTTACGGAATCTATTGAATTCTCGCTTGCCCGGTAGAAACCGAGCGCCTCTGAGGTGAACTTACGGTCAATTGGAAGCGATGTCCCGGATAAAGCGCAACTTCCCGAGGGGCATTCGTCCATGCGAAGCGAGCAGTCTAACAGCCGGCCCTTATCCCTCTCGAGCATTTCGACGTAAGCCAGCATAAAATGAGCCAATAAAACGACCTGCGCGGCCTGCATATGGGTATAGGCCGGGATTATCGTTGCTTTATTCTTAACCGAGAAATTGACGATTGATCTTTGCAGTTCGGCGATATAATTTATTATCGATGGAATCTCCTCGGCGCAATAAAGTTTCACGTCGGTAACAATAAGGTCGTTTCGAGAGCGGGCAGTATGCAGTTTATCCGCCGGCTCGCCGATCAAACTTTTTAGCTCCTGCTGAATTACCGTATGCACGTCTTCGGCTTTTGGATTGAATTTTAGGCTTCCCTTTTCGACCCGAGAGAGAATATTTTTTAGCCCTCGGACGATCGCCTCACCGTCCTTTTTAGAGATTATTTTTGTTTTAACCAGCATGCGGGTATGAGCTATTCCGGCCAGGCAATCATATTTTGCCAGCCTTTTGTCGTATGAAAGGCTGAAGCTGAATTTATCCGCCATCTTATCGGTTGATTTCTCGAACCGTGCTCCCCAGAGTTTTTTCATAACGATTTCCTTTATCATCCCTATTTCTGATAGGGCGTTCCCCAAAGTTTGATAAAACCCTCTGCCAGTTTTTGGTCGAACTTATCGCCTTTGCCGTAAGTTGCGAGCGATTCTTTATAAAGCGAATATTTTGACTTTCGTCCGACGACTGTTGCCGTTCCCTTAAAAAGTTTAAGCCGGACGGTACCGCTGACATTTTTCTGAACTTTGTTAAAATATTCGTCGAGCTGCTTTTTTAAGGGCGTTTCCCAAAGCCCGTAATAGATCATCTCCGCGTATTTGTAGGAAAGACCTTGTTTATAATGCAATGTTTCCCGGTCTAAAACCAGGCTTTCTAAGTCATTGTGAGCGCTATGTAAAATTGTCCCCGCCGGGTTTTCATAAATTTCACGGGACTTAATCCCGACCAGGCGGTTCTCGACCATATCCACCCTGCCGACGCTGTGCTTGCCACCGAATGAGTTTAATTCATGAAGCAGCGAAACAGGATCATATTTCTTCCCGTTGATTTTAACCGGCACGCCTTTTTCAAAATCGATCTCAATATATTCCGGTTTATCGGGCGCGTTCTTCGGGTTTTGCGTTAAGAAATAAATCTCCTCCGGCGGCTCATGCCAGGGGTCTTCCAGGACCCCGCATTCTATGCTTCTGCCGAATAAGTTGATATCCACGCTGTACGGGCTTTTTTTCGTGACGTTTATAGGGATCTTGTGTTTTTTGGCGTAATCGATCTCTTCATCCCGGGTTTTGAATTCCCATTCCCGTACGGGCGCGATGATCTCAAGCTTGGGGTCAATAATCCGAGCGGTCACCTCAAAGCGTACTTGGTCGTTCCCTTTTCCCGTGCAGCCGTGGGCGATCGCCGATGCCTTTTCTTTTTGAGCGATTTTTACCTGGTGCTTGGCGATCAAAGGCCGCGACAAAGCTGTTGCCAGGTAATATCTATTTTCATAAACCGCTGAGGCCTTTAGGGCGGCAAAGACATAATCATTTACGAATTCCTCTTGTAAATTGAGCGCGTAGACCTTTGAAGCTCCCGTGTTTAATGCCCGCAGTTTTATTTCGTCAAAGTTTTCATTCTGACCGACATCGGCGATAAAAGCCACAACCTCATAGTCTTTATCTTTAAGCCATTTGATGGCGCAGGAAGTATCCAGTCCGCCCGAATATGCTAATACAATTTTTTTCATTTTTTTCCCCTATTCTTTACCTTTGGACAAAAAAAGCATTATTGCTTCCAATTTGCCCATAAAGTCATTACTTCTTTGAGAAGGAATGATTATTATAATCTGTCAGGCGAAATTAGAACAGTTTTGCCGTTTTCCCACACTGCTAAAGGACGGCCGGTCTTTTTATGTTTATCGACGACTTCTTTGACGGCCTTTTTTAAAGCAGCCTCTGCTTTTTCATGTAAAGACATCTTTTTTTTCATCTATTGCCTCGCACTTTTTTGCGCAAGATTGAACAAGCATTTGTCAGTTATTAGTATCTGATTATTCTCTTTTGCGGCGATTAAAATCGGTTCTGATTTTGAATTGTCAAACAACATCCATGAGTCTAGCAAGTGTTCATAAATTGTAAAAAAGTTATTAACGCTTCTTGGAAAGCGCCTCTTTACATCTTTGAGCGGGACATCGTGTCCGCCTTCAGCAACTCTGTCTTTGATCCTTGCTATCCCCAGCTCTACGCCGGGGATCCAGACAAAGAAAAGATGTAAGGCATAGCCTCTTTTTCGCAAATCAGCGAACAAGTTAATATAAGACTTTCCTGAAAGTGTTGTTTCAAAGGAAAAATCAACTCCTTTGCTAGCAAACTCATGAATTTCTTTAAGCAATAGTTTGCCGGCTTTTAAAGCTGCGGTTTCCGGGGCAAAGGGGGCAAGGCCGTTAGCGATGAGGTCGGCATTGACAAAATTTTGGCATTTAACATAACGGGGAAGAAAAGTTTTAGCGAAAGTCGTCTTTCCTGCCCCGTTTGGCCCGGCGATGATATAAACGGATTTATTTCTCTTGATCTTCATGATGTTTATCAGCTTTTGAACAAAAGGAGCATTATCGCTTTTTGAACGTGTAATCTGTTCTCCGCCTGGTCGAAGACAACGGAATTCTTGCTGTCCATGACTTCCCCCGTTACCTCCTGCCCGCGATGGGCGGGAAGGCAATGCATGAAGATGAAATCTCCCTTGGCTGATTTAACCAGCTTTTCGTTGATTTGAAAGTCTTGAAAATCCTTGATCCTTTTTTCGGTCTCGTTCTCCTGGCCCATGCTTACCCATACATCCGTGTAAACTACGTCGGCATTCTTTACCGCTTCTTTTGGCGATTGGCAAATTGTTACTTTGGATTTTGTTTTCTTCGCGCAAGCGTGCGTGTCATCGATAACAGAAGGATGCGGCGCATAGCCTTTAGGTGCCGCTATCGCAATATTCATCCCCACCTTAACGCAGCCGAGCATAAGCGAATGGCAGACATTGTTCCCGTCGCCGATATAAGCGACGTTTATCCCTTTGGGTTTTCCTTTATGCTCGATTATCGTAAAAATATCCGCTAATCCCTGGCAGGGATGGCAAAAATCCGAAAGCCCGTTTATAACGGGGATATCGGCATTCTTAGTCAGCTCTATCAAGTCCTCGTGCGTATTGGTCCGGGCGACGATCCCGTCAAGATAACGGGATAATGTTTTCGCGACATCGACCGCGGACTCCCGCACCCCTAAATTGATCTCGTTAGGCCCCAGATAAATGCAATTCGCTCCCAGCTGGTTTATCCCGACCTCGAAGGAAACCCTTGTCCTGTTCGAAGGTTTCTGGAACAAAAGGCCGATATTATACCCTTTGAGGTGGTCCTGCGCCCTTTGTTTATATTGCTTGAGCAGTTTGGTCGACTCGAAAAGCTGGAAGATCTCATCAGCCTTAAAATTACCTATACAAACCATATCTCTTTTTTTCATTGTTTTCCCTCGGCTATAGTCTTAAGAGACTTTTCCAATAAATACAAAGCTTTATCGGCTTGTTTTTTTGTTACGTTCAAAGCCGGCATCAAACGCAAAACATTTTCATGCGTGCAGTTAATAATAAGCCCGTTTTTCAGGCATTCTTCGAAAACAATTTTACCTTCGAAGTTGAGCTCTATCCCGATCATGAGCCCTAACCCCCTTACGTCTTTAATGCAATCGAATTTACCCTGCATTCCCTTTAATTTTTCGATAATGTACCCGCCCATTTTTTTGGTATTCGCTAGCATTTTATCCGCCGAGATTGCTTTAAACGCTCCCAGGGCGGCTTTGCAGATCAAAGGGCTTCCGCCGAAAGTTGAGGCATGCATCCCCGGCTTTAAAACATCGGCGAATTTTCTTTTTACGACCAGCGCTCCTATGGGCAACCCTCCGCCTAAGGCCTTGGCCAAAACCATTAGATCCGGCTCGAAGCCGTAATGCTTAAAGGCGAAGATCTCTCCGGTCCGTCCCATTCCGGTCTGCACTTCATCGATAATCATCAGTATATTTTTCTCGTCGCATATCTGGCGGATTTGTTTTACGTACTCTTTGCCAGCGATATTTATCCCGCCTTCGCCCTGGATGAGCTCAAGCATTATCGCGACTGTTTTCTCATTTATAGCGCCTTTGAGCTTCTCAATATCGTTAAACGGAACCGTTTTAAACCCGGGAAGGAGCGGCTGAAAACCTTTTTGATATTTTTCCTGCCCCGTCGCAGTTAACGCACCCGTTGTCCGTCCGTGGAACGAATTAAGAAAGGTGATGATCTCGAACCGTTTCCCGTCTCCGAAAGCCCGCGATAGCTTTATCGCGCTTTCAACTCCCTCCGCGCCGCTGTTACAGAAAAATACTTTTCCGTCGAACGAGTTGCGGATGATCTCCTTCGCCAGCTTTGCCTGATTGGGGTGATAAAAATTGTTCGGCACATGAATAAGCTTATCGATCTGGTCTCTTACCGCCGAAACCACTTTCGGGTGGCAATGCCCGTAATTGTTAACGCCCCAGCCCGGGAAGAAATCAAGGTATTCTTTCCCGTCTAAGTCAATAAGTTTCATGCCCTTGCCTTTGACGAAAATCAAAGGCAATCTCGTGTAGGTGTTTAAAATATATTGCCCGTAGGCCTGGATTATCTCTTCTTTTTTCATCCTTTTAAAATTTGCGTTCCGATACCGGTGTCGGTGAAAAACTCCAATAATAGGCCGTGCTGAATCCGCGCGTCGATGATGTGGGTTTTCTTAACCCCGCCGTTTAAGGCCTCGATGCAGGAATTGACCTTCGGTATCATCCCTCCGTCTATGACGTTAAGCTTTATGAGATCGTCGATCTCATTGGTTGTTAGTGTCGATATAAGCGAATTAGCATCCTTGGGGTTACGCAGCACTCCCTGGACATTGGTCAGAAGGACGAGCTTTTCCGCCTGCATGGACGAGGCGATGGCGCTCGCCACCTCATCGGCGTTAATGTTATGCGTCTGCTTGGAGACCGAAACTCCCATAGGAGAAACGACAGTTATATGGCCCATCTTCAAGTGATCTTCCAGTGCCTCTTTATTTATCGCGGTTATCGTCCCGACGAACCCCAAATCTTTTGCCGCCTTCTTTTTCTTGACGTAGATTACATTTTCGTCGCCTTTGAGGCCGGTCACATCGCCTTTAAGCGTTTTGATTTCATCGACGATGATATCGTTAAGCTTATCCAGCTCTTCCTCGACTATCTTTAAGGTATCCTCGTCGGTAACGCGGATACCTTCGTGGAACTCGCTTTTAAGCCCCGTTTCCTTAAGCCGGGTATTGATATGCTGTCCCCCGCCGTGGACCAAAATAGTGCGTATCCCCACATAGCTAAGAAAAACAATATCCTCGAGTACGTTTTTGCGGATGGCCGCGTTATCCAGTATGCTCCCGCCGTATTTAATGACGAATATTTTTTTGCGGAAGGCGTGGATATAGGGTATCGCCTCGATAAGCGTGTTCGCCTTCTTTATTATTTCTTCCATAGCTTTTTCCTTTTAAATTTCTGTTTCTATCATTTCCTCCCCCTTGTGGGGAGGATTATGGAGGGGGTAGTAAAAACCTTCATTACCCTTCCCTAGCCCTTCCAATCAAGGGAAGGGAAAATGTTGAAATCCCTCGTCACGGTGCTCCTCGGGATGATTTTAAAGGGAAGTGCTTCCCTTTAAAATCAATTATACTCCGCGTTTATCCGCACATATTCGTAGGACAAATCGCAGGTGTAAGCGCTTGAGCTTTCTTTCCCGTTATTCAGATCAACGTCGATCAAAATCTCTTTTTTATCGAACGGGCTGAAATTTATTTTCAAAGTGCCGTCATTAACGTTCTTCATTCCCAAAGCGCCGATTGCCTGGGCCACCCGCCCCCAATTTGGGTTCTCGCCGAATATCGCCGTTTTGACCAAAACCGAGTTGGCAACCGCCTTGGCCGCTTTTTTGGCTTGTTCTTTTGTCCGGGCGCCTTTTACTTTCACCTCGATGAATTTAGTTGCCCCTTCTCCGTCTATAACTAATTTCTTAGCCAAATCGAAACAAACCGCTTTTAAAGCATTTAAAAATATTCCGTAATCTTTACCCGCGGCCGTTATTTTCTTATTTCCCGCCAGGCCGTTAGCCAGGACAATCGCCATATCATTGGTGCTCATGCATCCGTCTATGGTGATGCAGTTAAAGGACATATCCGCCGCTTCTATAAGTGCCTTTTTTAAGAGCTTGGGCGAAATGTTCGCGTCAGTTGTGATAAAGGCCAGCATGGTCGCCATATTTGGGTCGATCATCCCGCAACCCTTGGCACAGCCGCCGATTGAAACTATTTTCCCGTTAAGAGAAAATTCTACCGCGCTTTCTTTGGGCTTTAAGTCCGTTGTCATTATCCCCAGTGCCGCTTTATTGGCATGCGAAGGGGTTTTCCCCAAACCCTTAAACAATTCGCGGGCTCCAAGGGCGATTTTTTCTATCGGCAGCTGCCGTCCGATAATACCAGTCGAGCTGACGATGATTTCCTCTTTCTTTGATTTAAGGAGAACCGAGGCTATCTCCGCCATCGAATAAGCGTTTTTGATCCCTTCTTTTTTCGTGAAACAATTGGCATTGCCGCTATTTACGAATATCGCCCGGGCCTTTCCTTTGTTAATGTGTTTCTGGCTGACCAAAACCGGGGCCGCCTTTACGGAATTCGAGGTGAATATTCCGGCGGCGGACGCGGTCACGTCGCTGACGATCAAGCTTAAGTCGAATTTGCCGGAGCGTTTTATCCCGCAATAAAGCCCGTTGGCCTTGAATCCTTTTGGTTTTGTCACCCCGCCTTTGATGATCTTCATTTTATTATAATAACCCTTCCGTTTCTTTAAACCCCAGCATGATATTCATGTTTTGCACTGCCTGTCCTGAGGCGCCTTTAAGCAAATTGTCAATAACCGAGGTTATGACCAGGAGTTTACCGTTGGGGCTTATTTCGAGCCCGATATCGCAAAAATTTGTGCCGGCAATATCCTTGAGCTGAGGCTGTTTTTGCGGCTCCAATACCCGAACGAAACTCTCGGTTTTGTAAAAGCGCTTGTAAATAGAATGAATTTTCTCCAAGCCTGTCTTTTCGCCCAAATGAACGTATATAGTCTCTAAAATACCCCTATTGACCGGAAGTAAATGCGGGACAAAATTGACCGGCGGTGTTTTCTTCTCCAGTTTCCCTAAATGCAAATCGATCTCCGGCGCGTGCTGATGGTTTAAAACTTTATAAGCGTAGAAATTCTCATTGAGTTCCGAAAAAATAAATTGCGTCTTAGCTTTCTTGCCCGCCCCGCTCATTCCTGATTTGGCGTCGATAATAATCGAATTTATCCCGGCCGGAAAAGAAGTTACTACAGGCGAAAGCCCTAAAATCGCGGCTGTCGGATAACAGCCCGGATTGGAAATAAGGTCCGCTTTTTTTATTTTCTCCCGGTACAGTTCCGGCAATCCGTAAACTGCTTTTTTAAGATTGCTTGTGTCTTTATGATCGGCCCCGTACCATTTCTTATATACGCTTGCCGTCGGCAGGCGGTAATCTCCGCTTATATCGATTACTTTTTTCCCCTGTTTTAAAAGTTCGGGGGTAATTTCCATGGCGATTGTGTGCGGAACGGCCAGGAAAACCAAATCGCAAAGAGAAACAGCCTTTTTTAAATCAAATTTATCGCAAAAAAGCTCCGATTGGCCTTTTAACTTAGGCCAGATATCGTCGATTTTTCCCTGGGTATTGTTTGCGCTCACGTAAGTAACGCGGGCGTCTTTATGCTTTAAAAGTATTTCTAAAAGCACCCCTCCAGAGTAACCGCTTACACCCACAATTCCGGTTTTAACCATGATTTTACTCCGTATATAATACTTATATTATTAATGCTTAATAATGCGTTTATATTAAAGTAAAAAACCTCTCTCGTCAACTATTTTAGACCCGGATTTTGCTAATGCAAAATCCGCCCGAAGGACCTTTATGCTTTACCTAAATATTGCGGTGAATCATAACCGCGGGGTTAACTAATTTTTGTTCCTTAACTCAGTTATCAAATCCCAGCCCGTCTGTAATGTGACAGGGCGCTTTATTGTTCGCTTGCCGTAATCGGTACTTAATTTGAATACAAAAATCGAGCATAGACGGGAAAGGTTAAGAAAAAATCCGTTGAGAAAATACGTTTTTTCAACCTAAACGCGCAAATGAATTAATTTTGATATTTTTTTGATTATTGCCCGAAAATTAACGCTTAACCCATTGGAACTTCTTGCGCGCGCCCTTCTGACCGGGTTTCTTTCTTTCCTTCATTCTTGGGTCGCGCCTCAATAGGGTGGCCTTCTTGAGGATATTCTTGTTTTCGGGGTCGATTGCGGATAGAACCCTGGCCAGGCTTAATTGCAAAGCCCCGGCTTGGCCGGTTGTGCCGCCGCCGGTGATCTTGGCTTCGGCGTCGAATTTGCCCAGGGTATTGGTCATGGTTAAAGGAGCCAGAATAACGCTTCGGTCAACTTCCCGCGGGAAGTATTGCTCGATAGTTTTTCCGTTTACGTTAAATCTTCCGGTTCCCGGTGAAACTATCACGTGGGAAACTGATTTTTTTCTTCTTCCGGTCGCACCGTATTTGACTACTTCTACCATTTTTGATAAACCTCGTTAAGTTTGCTGATTATTTTATATTTCTATTGTTTCCGGCTTCTGCGCCGCATGCGGATGCTTATCGCCGGCGAAAATTTTCAATTTCTTTACTGTCCTGTAACCCAAAGGCCCTTTGGGGATCATCCTCGATACCGCTAATTCCATTACCTTCTCCGGCCGTCGGGAGAGCATTTCGCCCAAAGACGTGACTTTCAACCCGCTGTGGAAGCCGGTGTAATGGTCATAGACTTTGTCGGTCAATTTCTTGCCGGTCACTCTAATTTTCGCGGCGTTGATGATGACCACATAATCTCCGGTGTCGATATTGGGAGTATATTGAGTTTTATGTTTTCCCCTTAAAAGCGCGGCGGCTTTAGCGGCCACACGGCCGAGGATCTTGTCTTTGGCGTCGATGAGATAATATTTATGAATGATCTCTTCTTTTTTCGCCATGTAAGTTCTGTTCGCTCTTTTTTCTGCCATTTTCCCCTCAATAAAAGATAAAAAAATATTATTCCTAAAAAGTTATAAAAGTATAACATTTTATGGTGAGATGTCAACAATTATCTTGACGGGAATCGGGATAAATAGTAACTCACCTGTCTCAAACCACAAAGCCACAAAGTAAGGTCGCAAGCCTCCGGGTACAAGTCATCTGTGTATTGTTGCTTAATAGCTTGGTGGCCTGCTTTACCCGTCATCCTGAGGAGCCCTTTAAGCGACGAAGGATCTCGGTTGGTATAGAATCCTTCACTTCGTTCAGGATGACGAAAGAATTGCTCGTTTTTTCAGTGCGTTTTTATTGCCTGTAAACATCTTTACGGTGCCTGACCCTATATATGTAAATTATTTTTGCGCCATCGTCGATTCTATAGAGGATTCGGTAATCTCCGAAACGGACCCGATAACCTTCCACTTCCGTCAGTTTGACCGCTCCGTGTGGGCGGGGATTTTTACCTAGATTCAATATTGTGTTCCTGATTTTGGCGAAAGACTGGCGGGGGATTTTGTCCAGGTCTTTTTCAGCCTGTGGGATAATCTTAAGGTGATACATTATTTTTTCTTTTTCTTTAAATACTCCTCAAAGCTTATCGCGTCTTTTTCTGTAATCTTCAGGTTTTTAAAATCAATAAGATCGGCAAGCGCCTCTTCCCTTTCAAGCTGTTCCTTAAGCGCTTTCTCAACGAAGAAACCCTGTTTTATGCCGTGTTCCAGGCAGAAATTCCTCACTTTTTCCGCCAGGGAAGGCTCTATTTTTACCGCGTAAGATATTTTGTCCATTTTTTCATCCTCCGCCATAAGTATAAAACGGAAGATTACTTTGTCAAGATAAAGTTAACTTTGGTAAACTTAAGTTATATTATAGCCTTTTTATATTACGTCATGTTGAGCGAAGTCCTTCGACATATGCTCAGGATGGTGAACAAAAGTCAAACCGCAAAACATCTCTTAGGGAATCCTTCACTTCGTTCAGGATGACGAAAATAGGATTCTCCTTCCCCATATTGCGGTTCACCCTTAGCTTGCCATCCCGAGGGTAATCCGAGGGGCTTCTTTTTTTAATCCCAACAGCGGCAAAACGCTTTGAATGGGCACGATATTGATAATCACCGGCACAAAGCCTTGGATATTATCATCAATCATGCCTTCTAACATTTGACCATCAAACTGGATCTGCCGCGCCGCGCCCTTTCTGTCCAGGGGGATCTCATTCATATCAATCCCGCCGGGAGAGTTATTGCCAAGAAGGGAATTTCCTAAGTACATTTTAATTTTATCTATGGCGCTTCTTATTTCTGATATTTCCTCGCCAAGTTTCTCTCTTTCCGGATTAGGTATATCTTTTCCAACATCCCAATTATTGTCAGTTGGATCTGGAGCTGGTATCCACTCTGGTTCATGAATGCTTTCAGGTAAAGAGTTAAACCACTTATTTAATTTTATTAAATGTTGTTCCAATTTTTTGATAAACCCGCTGAGAGGTTTATAAAAACTTCTGTTATACGGATATTCTGTTAAAGTTAATCCAGCATTGATTCCTGCCTTTAAATTTCTGCTTGTCAAAGCCAAAAGGTAACCGTTGGCCATTTGCTCTTTTGTTGCCCCGAGATTAGCTAAAGCATTTTTGGCTTTGAGGTATTTTTTGCCTTTAAGCCTTTCCAAATTCCCGCTAACAGTATTTCTTAGCCAGATTTGATAAATCGTAAACGCGCTGATGCCGACGCCAGCGATCGTGATCGCCCATCCCAGCATCGCATTATCTTTTACGGATTGGGATAGGTTTTCGATTGTAGCCATATCGGGCGTGGCTGCGGCAACGGATGATTGAAGTATCACATCCGGAATTGTGTTCGGCATAGAATTTTCGAAATCGTCGCCTGATACGGGAACCATTAAGGGCAAGTTACTATTCCCCGCGGAAGGCGCAGAGGGTGTTTCCTCATTTTCACTTTGATTTAATTGAAGATTTTCATCAGGTGCCAGCGGGGAAGGCCGGTTCTTGGTGGTAATTCCGTTTGCTTCCCGGATGATATTTAATGTGTGAGTTAGTCGTAAATATAAAAACGTTTCAGTCGTCTTTCTTCGCAGCTTTTCCAGGGCTTTAATAGCCCGGGCATCTTTTAATTCTTCTAACTTCATAACAGCATTAACTCTGACAAATCCGTTTTTATGATTAAGCGCTTTTATATAGTGTGAAACTAAACGTATATGGCCTACCTTAAGAGCTTTCAGCGCCTGGTCTGCCCACCAGCGGACAAACTGCGAGGGATCGTTTAGATTCTTGAATAATTTATCGATAAATATTCCCGTATTTGGCAGGGAGTCTTTTATTTTCAGTAGGCGCAGGATGGCGTGTATCTTCGGGGCTTCCTCCTCGCCATCAAGGGCCTTGAGGTAATCAGGGATCAAATCGTCATCGGTAAAGCCATTATCTCTTAATGTTTTTTCCGAGAAGTTTATGATCTCGTCTTCAGGGTCAACAGCAATTCTTTCCCTGATAATGTCCCAGGCCGATGGGATTTTTAATTCTGCTAAAGTGGTAATGGCTAATTTTTGTTCATACGGGTAAGGGCTTGCGATGACCCGCTTATATAAGGATAATTTTTGCCATCGGTTTAATCCCGAAGATAAAGCAATAGCTCGGGCATCTTCCCTCATAAGAGGGTCGTCATACAGTAATAATTCTGAAAGTTTATCGACAACCGAAGGCTTATTATTTTTAGAAATGTTGAGAGAATACGGATTATTCGGGGGTGCCACAAATAAATCATTTCCGGACAAACTTATTGCAGATTCCAACTGCTGTAATAATTTCCTAATAGAAATACGAGGCAGCGAAACCAGCATTGCGTGGTCTGTTTGTTCAGAACTTGAATCTTCTTGCCTTATATTGTTATCCCCGGGATATGCCGTTAATATTCTATTAACGGCATAATTAATTTTTGTTATAAGAGGAAGGTTTTTAATATTAGTTCGGTCTCTCAATCTAAACAATGGCGGAATGGCGCTAGTATCGCCTAATTCTCCCAGCCGTGAAACCGCGAATGACAGGACTCTAGGATTGTTACCTGCTAGTATTTGGGTAAACATTATGGCTCGTTTTGATTTAGCCACGCCAATTTTACTGAGAGCTTCTTCTGCCGCAAAACGTACCATCGGAGATTCGTCTGTCAATCCCCGGAAGAATAGCTCTGTAATTTGTTCGTTGCTCAAAAAGTGTTCCCCTAAACTGGCCATGCGTCGGAGGGCGTTTATTTTGGGGCTCTCCTCAGCGCTGTCCAGCGCGGTTAAATAAATTGGGATCAAATTTTCTTCAGGTAATCCCTGGCTTTTAAAAGCCTCTTCCGCGGCATTAATAACCGAAATATCAGCATTATTTGTTATTGTCTCTTTTATGATGCTATGTTGAGGATCTAGCCCTGATTTGGCTAAAGCTTGTATCAGTATTATTTGCATTCCCGGAATCGGGTTTTCTATAGACTTCCTGTATATTTCAAGCATTTGTTCGGGATCTAGCATTCTTGTTAAAAGAGGCAATTGCTCAAGCCCTATCTGCCGGTTTAGAGGGTTAGGGTCGGTCAATTGAGATATTATTGTAGAAACAAGTTCCCCCAGAGATTTAAGGATCCTATCTTCAGGCAAAGGTGAAATGTCTATTTGGGCGATATCTCCGTCCTCCTCTAATGTTAATTGCATTGGAGTTAATTTGGGCAAGGGCTCATTTCCTAACATGGCCTGGTCTTTTTTCTGTATCTCGCCTCTGTCGATAAGCTCCTCTCTGGCGTAGTAGGAAATATATTCGTCGGAGCTGTCCGCCAATTGCCATAATTTTTCTGTTGTCTGGCGGTGGAATAATTCCGGCAGGCCTCTTTGCGCTTCCTCCCTATGCCACCAGGCGTAAATACCCCCATCGGAACTGCGGATCACCTCTAGCAGAATCCATATAACCGTATCAAAATTGCCCACAGAACTTAAAAGACGTGCCGACCATTTACGGGTGTCGGTTTGAGCATTTGGGTCTTGAAGGTTTTGCATTAAAGGCCCTGTCGTTATCTCGCCGAGTTCGATAATCTGATTATAAGCTTCAAGGTGGGAAACTAGATAATATTCGGCAGGGGTCAACTGCTCGATTCGCGGCCAAATCAGATTATTTTGCGCCAACTCTATGCCCTTTTGATTCATCCTTGCATAAAGCTCCCTGGCGCAGGCTTTTTGCATTTCCCATTTGCCGTCATCAAGGCCGGAAATAAGTTTTTCATCGCTCCAGCTTTTAACCTGCTCGTCGATAGGTTCGGTCGGAGACTTTCCGCATCCCGGGCAGAAACCTAGCACAGAAATTGTGAACGCGGCCAAGCTCATCCCTGCCAAACTGCCCATAGCTTCCCGGCGGCTGATGCCTTTATCCGCCGCAATCGCCTCCTGCGGATTAAAATAACCTTGCGAAAATCCCATAAGCGAAAATATTTTCTTAAGGGAATTTCCCAGCATTGCCGAGTCGACGATTAAATACCGGATATCTTCGATCTTTATCGCTTTTCCTTCGTCGTCGACAATTTCACCTAGCAATGTTGCATTGCCGAGATGGTCAAAAAAGATTTCAATAATTTCATTACTCTTGTTAACTATCGTAAGTATAGCGCCTTTTCTTACCTTACCTAATTCGACATCTTCCCCAAAATCCCAAAACGAATTTCTTTCGTCTTCATATTTGGCGTAATAATTATCTCCGGGATCGCCCTCCTTTAATAAGAGTTTGATCAGTTCTTGCAGTACTGTATAATCCGGCGACCGCCAGGGAAAAGTTAAAACTTCGATAATATTTTGTCTTAACCTTTGCGCCAAATCTTTATCATTCTCTATTATTCTTCTTAATTTGGGGATATTCCCGCTGGATTCGCTTTTAATTTTTTCATATATATTTGCCAGCCAGCCGGTCTCAATGAAAACCGTTAAATCTTGATTGTTAAATTCATTTTGTTTTAAACGACCTGCTAATTCGTTGAATTTTGCTTCATTTTTCGTCATGATACGTTCGCTGACTAAGAGAGCAAACATGATCAGGGAATTCGGGTTTAAACTCTGTATCTTTACCACCCAATCGGTGGTTATAGAGGATTTTCTTGCGGCTTGAGTAAAAGAAACGCGAGATTCAGCATTTTGCCCTAATTCGTTAAGTTCAACCAATAATTCCGCCGCTTCGGTTATCCATAGGGTTTTTGGATAATGGTGGAAACTGGGAAGAATCGGATTGGTTGCCAGAAATTGCCTTATTTGGCTTTCCGCTTGGGCTTGGGTTAGGCTGAGCATAGCCGAGTCAGTAAATTTAACAATATTTTGTGTTTCTGTAGCGGCGTTTTCTTTGGAGTCGGAGGCGTGGATGCGGTTTTTAACTTTATCCGAGCCGAGTTTTTCTCTTAGACCAGGTAAAAGATCTCTTAAAGTTTTAACGGTATTTCCTTCTTTTCGCGTCAAGCGCAAAGGAATAACCGGGCCGGAGGTTATATAAGGAATTAAATCCTTTTCAAAAAAAGGTTTGCCTTCATGGACTTTATAAAACTCGCGCGCCTGAGCTTCGCTCATGCTGATTTCCGGGCCAACGCTGATTTCAAACCCGGCGGCTTCTAAAGATTCTAATATTTGCGTTTTAAATTCAATTCCATCTGGTTTAATCACGGCGAGGGTATCGGTCCCGGCCTCGATCGAAGAGAGAAATTCATCCAAATTGCCTTTATTAAGAAGCAAGCCCATTAATTGGTGGCAGGTATCGATGATTTCTTTCGTTTCCGATCTTAATATTTCTAATATCTCGGCTTTATTGCGCGAAGAAAAAAGAGGGTCAAATTGAAGTATAATTTTAAGCTTATTTAGAAGCGGAGCGTACTTTCTATCTTCGGAAGTTAAAGTCAGGAGCGCGGATTCAATCAACCCGGATAAATCCTGATTATTAACATTTCCTGAGGAAATAATTTTTATTTTTACCTTTTCCCATTCGGCTTTATTACGGTTGTTTATTTTTATTAAAACGGCATTCCCGAACATATGGACTGTACCGTTGGTTAGCGAAGCTAAATCATTTTCCCCGTTTTTAAGCAAAAAATTCCTTCTGTATGCGGTATCTTTTATAAGGTAATCATCATCTTGTTGCTCTCGAAGTTCCTCTAATAATTCGACCGCGACAGGAAACCAGATTTTGGGGTTTATATGGCGCAGCTGATGGGCGATATTTGAGCCTTTTTCGGTTCGTAAGAATGTATTAAGCTCGTTATGAGCGCTTATGCTAAGCATGGCTTGGTCAAAATTAAAAACAACCAGGTCTTTCTCCGGCCAGAAGTCTGTGAATTTCTTGCCTAAGGCGGGGGCTAAGGAGGCTAAATTGGGGACCAAAACTCCTTCAGTCCATTTTTTCCTGCCGAGTAATTCGCGGACTGATTCGTGCTCGTAATTTTGAATGTCCTGCAAGCGGCGGATGCCGATACCGGTTTTTCTCGATACCTTTTCTATATCAACGCCTTGAAGCAAGTTCATTGCAAAATTATTAGCGGCTTCCCTTCTCTTATCGACTTGTCCAATTAAATCTAGAGCTTCGTCGTACATCTTGCCCCATTTATCAAACAAAGGAGACAAGTCAATCCCGAAATTGAAAGCCACGGTTTTAAAATTGCTGTTATATATGCCGGTTTTCCCGGATAATAAACTGTATATAGAAAAGCCCTTGTTTTTGTAATCATACGGCCTTTCGATGTAGTTAATGTTAACGCCTTTTTGAGCCAATAATTTCTTGAAATCCCTGGCAAACCCTGTTTTTGCTAATTTCTCCAAGCGGGCTGAGCGCATTTCCGCTATCGAGAAAGGCACTGAGGCAGGTTTTTCCCTTTTAACAAATTGCAGTAACCCGAGAACCATCCTCTTAGTCGGAGAAAAGGAAAGTTTTCCATTTTCTAAAAGTTTTATATACGGGCCGTAAATATCCCCCTCTGGCGAATAGCGTAAATCTTCGGAGTTAAGATGGTAAGCGTTTATCGTAATTTCTATCAGCAGGATCAGCGTTTTGTAGGCGCGGTCTAAATCCTCGTTTATTTCCCTTTGCGCTTTTTTCTTTTTGCTGTATTCGGGTATCAAGCTTTGTTGAGAAACTTTCAAATTTTCCGCGATTTCGGCTATATCTGATTGATAAATGTTTCCACTGTACTTTCCTCTTTCAAGCCGGCTAATTAACGCTGGCCGGTGATATACTTTAGCTTGCGGCAGGCCTTTTTTTATCCTGATAGCTAATAAATTTTCGGCCAAGGCTGTTTTTATTTCTTCTTGTATTTTGCTCCACCGTGAGTATAGAGAATCAATTTGGCCAAAGACATCCTTTAGATATTCCTCCGGCCGTTTGTCTAATGCCACTACACCCGCTTTTTCTGCCGAGAGTAATTTTTCAATTTCCCTGATCCTCTTTCCTTCCGCGAGCATGTTCCGGTCGGGGGAAGGATTCCCGCTTTTTTCTTTTGCCTCCTTTAAAATCTCTTGTCCCGTTTTCGCCCCGGCTTTTTCCATTTCGGTTATAAGGGATTCAATTTCAGGTGTTGTTTTAACAGATGTTGTCGGAGGGACATTACCATCAGTGTAAGTGGTCCGGGTGATAATCCTAAGCGCGTAAGCAAGATCTAGGGCTGAGAACCCCTCTTTGTTAACAAGATTAAGATTTGGATTTTTATCTAATATTTTTCTTG
>JADFZM010000139.1 GCA_015232535.1 Candidatus Omnitrophota bacterium | reverse complement strand
GAAAGGTTTCATAAGTGATCTTTTCTGAACGGTATTGAATAATATAAATATCATGCTGGTTCTTCTTTAGGTTATCCTCTGTGAATTTGGACAGATCCTCGTATTTCCCTTTCTCGGAAATGATAGCCTTAAAGAGGTCCATCATGATTTGATTGCAGAAATCTTTGGTCTCCCTATCTAAACGCAAAACTCCTTGGGCCTTTGCATTAAGAGTTAAAGGAAAAACAAGTAGGATTAATGTTATTATCAGACTTTTCATATTTCTTGTACCTTATTGAATTATATTAACACTTCCTTTAAAAAACAAGTAAGTTGTTAACTTTCGTCAATATTTTATGCAGAAAAAAGGCCTATTCGTTTTGAACAGGCCTTTTCTCAAGCAAAATATTAAATCATCTCATCACCTTTTGTCGCCATATCAAGGAACTGTTTTACCCGGCGTGAGCGTGTCGGATGCCTTAACTTGCGCAAGGCCTTGGACTCGATCTGGCGCACGCGCTCGCGGGTAACATTAAATTCGCTCCCGACCTCCTCCAACGTCCTCGTAGTTCCGTCGTAAATCCCGAAACGTAATTCCAGGATCTTCCTTTCGCGTTCCTCGAGGGTGTTTAACACACTGGCTATTTCGTCTTTAAGCATCGACTGCAATGTGGCATTTGCCGGAGATACCGCCTTTTTATCCTCGATAAAATCACCAAAATGTGTATCGCCTTCATCCCCAATAGGAGTCTGAAGCGAAATCGGGACCTGCGAGATCTTGAGGATCTCTTTTACCTTTCCCACCGACATACGCATCTGCTTTGAGATTTCCTGAGCTGTCGGCTCCCGTCCGAATTCCTGCACAAACAACCTGGATACCCTGATTATTTTATTTATTGTTTCAGTCATATGCACCGGGATGCGGATTGTCCTTGCCTGGTCGGCTATAGAGCGGGTTATGGCCTGACGGATCCACCAAGTAGCATAGGTGGAAAATTTATATCCGCGTTTGTATTCAAACTTCTCAACCGCCCGGATAAGGCCCATGTTCCCTTCCTGTATAAGGTCGAGAAAAGAAAGCCCGCGGTTAATGTATTTCTTGGCAATGCTGACAACCAATCGCAAGTTTGCCTCAACCAACAACTTTTTGGCTTTGTTAAATTTCGCCTGCCTGATTTTTATAACCCGCAACTGGTCCTTGAGCCTCAAAATAGGCTGCTCAAGCTCCTTAAGCAGTTTTATCTTCTCGATTTTTAAAGACTTGACATTAATATTCTTTTTCTTGCCGGATAAAAGGCGGTCTATTTTGTCTATCCTTTCGACAGTTTCCATCAGGCTATCTACAATCCCTTCATTGTATGAGGCAACTAGCTTGAATTGCGCTAAAGTTTGAGCGGATTTCTCCGTCCCGACCCTGGTCCTGGCAACCAGCTTTTTGATCCTTTTCAAATCCCTTAATAATTTCGGCCGCCGCTCCAGTTCGTCCTTAATAATATCTTCGACGTTTATCTTATTTTCCAGAATACTGCTGATGCTTTTAAGAGCTTCTTTGCGGGCAAAGTTGGTCATAAACAAAGCTTCGGCGAAACGGATTTCGGCCTCTTCGATACGTTTTGCTAAGCTGATCTCTTTTTCGCGCGAAAGCAGAGGAATAGAGCCCATTTGTTTCAAATACATTTTGACCGGATCATCCAAAGGAATAAATTTATCGGAATAAACATCGTCTTCCTTGGCTTCCTCCCTAACCCTTCTTATTTCCTGTTCGCGGGTTTCTTCATCCGGAGCCTCGGCCGACTCCTCTTCGTCTTCAGAGTCAATAACCTTGATATCCTTACCGTCTAAAATATCAAAAACCTTGTCGATCTCATCAGGAGATTCGATAGAATCCGACAAAGTCTCATTAACCTCATCGTAGGTAAGGAACCCCTTCTTTTTGCCTGTCAAGATGAGCTTCTCGATGTCTTGGCTGATATCAGGTTTCTTTGCTGGCTGTTTCATTCTTTCTCCCGTTACTTTTTCTTATTTCCTCTTAATTAAGGATATAAGGAGGCTCCTCTCGCCAAAGGCGTGAGAGCCTTAAATTTCTTTTATGATCTGGTTGAATTCCTCTTTAAGCGTGTTTATTTTCTCCGAATCATTATTTGTTTCGGCATCTCTTATCTCCAGAAGAAGGGCTTTTCTCTTAAGCTTCAGCCTGTCCTGCTTTATCCGGGCGATGTAATCTTTATATAATTTCTCTTTATCGCCTATCAGCTTATTCTCGTCGGCTAAAAGCATCGAAATCAAGTTCTGCGTATTCTGGTCGCTAAAGTCCTTTAAAAGGTTCCTCAGCTCGACTTTCTTCCCCTCTCCGGAGAGCTCAAACATTTTCTTGATTATAGAACGTATCCTCTCGTCTTCAAAGTCATCCGGTCGGACATGCCCCTTCGCCGGCGGGATCAATTCCTCTTCTTCCAGCAATAATTTCAGCATGTCCATTTCTACCGCCCGCGGCTGTCCGTTCGATGATAATTTCACTACCTCTTTTCTTTTCTCGCGGAAATCCTGCGGAGTTTCTTTCTCGAGTTTCCTGAGCTCGGTCAACAAAGCCTGCTCAGATGCATTAAGTTTATTTGAAAGCCTGTTTATATACTCGGCCTTTACGACCGCATTATTGAATTGATTAATGGAAACAAGCATCTCGGCGGCAATTTTGGCTTTGCCTTCCGGGTCTTTTATATTGTAAAGGCCCATCAAAAAATCAAGTTTGAAATCGAACAAAAGCTCAGCTTCGCCCAATCTTTTTATGAAATCCTCTTTGCCGAATTTCCGTATAAACGAATCCGGATCATGCCCCGCCTCAAGCTGGGCTATGCGCACGTTCATTCCTTCTTCGACCAGAATATCCAAACTCCTAATGGTTGCCATAATCCCGGCCTGGTCCATATCAAAGAGCATAATAACATTCTTGGTATAGCGCCGAAGCAACCTAATCTGCTCAATGGTCAGCGCCGTCCCCAAGGAGGCGACCACTTTATTCACACCCGCCTGGTGAGAGGTGATACAATCCATATACCCCTCGACCACAACAACCGAATCCTCCCGAGAAATAGCCTCCTTGGCAAAATAAAAACCGTAGAGATGATGCCCCTTAGTATAGATAGCCGTTTCCGGCGAGTTTATATATTTCGCCGAATCGCCGTCGATATGCGCACGGGCACCAAATGCCCGGTAATGCCCGCGGGTGTCAATGATCGGGAAAATTATCCTGTTCCTGAAGCGGTCATAAAAGCCTTCGCGGTTCTCCCTTTGGATCACCAATCCGGCTTTCTCCAAAAGAACAGGGCTGATATTCTTCTTTCGCATTGCCGAAAGAAGGCTGTCCCAATTATCATCGGCAAAGCCAAGCTGAAAACTCTCGACCGAATCAAGCGAAATTTTCCTGCCCTTAAGATAATCCCGGGCGTTTTGCGCCGCCTTACTCTTATCTGAGATAAGGATATTATGATAATGCTCGGCGACAATTTCATTCACCTTGAATATTGACTGGCGGATGTTCTCTTGGTATTGGTCAGCAGATTTCCTCTCGGGTATCTTAACGTTAACCCTATCGGCAAGAACCCTAACAGCCTCAGGGAACTCCGCATGTTCCTGCAACATCACAAACCTGACAACATTGCCTCCCACCCCGCAGCCGAAACAATGAAAAATCTGTTTATCCGGATTAACAACGAACGAAGGCGTTTTTTCGTTATGGAACGGGCATAACGCCTTAAAATTCCTGCCTGCCTTTTTAATAGGAATATAAGAGCCGATCACCTCGGCAATGTCATTTCTATCGATAACCTGAGTAATAATTTCTTCAGGAATCAGGCTCATCCTCTTCTCCCCATGAAATATCGAAAATTTATTTTATTCTTCTTTCGGCCTAGGCTTGTCTGCCATCCTGAGCAACTTGTTATTTAACGGCTCATCGGGGAAAAATTGCCCTAAAAATCCTTTATAAAAAACCCTGTATACAGCCACAGCTGCGTTCTTAAAAAATGGCCCCGTCATAGAATATTTCGCGCTTTCAGAGATGAACTTATGCCCTGGAATAATAAGCGCGACGACTATCAATCCGTTGAGCAACGAACCCTTCAAAAGGCTGAAGACCTGGCTGCCCCATTCATTAATCCCGCTTTTTGCCTCGATTTTTAAAATCAACAACCAAGCTTCGCATATCAAGTAAAAAATCACAATTATTATAATCGAAATGAAGCAGAAAGCGGCCGTTTCGCTTATCGGCTCTTTGATCATGAGCTTCTTGGTTAAAAATGTCCCGAATCGAACGTAATAATGGCAAGAGATAATAGCCGCAAAGAAAACTCCGAAAAATTTTAAAAGTTCATTAACTAGGCCGCTTTTCTGAGCGACAAACATGCCTCTAACTAATACACAGATTAGAATAATATCGACCCAGTTAATTAAATTCATAAAATATTAGTCATATTGGTGGTAACAGAATGCTCAAGTATAACACGGTCATAAAACGATGTCAAGGAAGCGCTTTCCACCCTGTTTTTTAATCATCGAGCCATAAAACTTTGGAATCAAAGGGTTTATATCGTCGTAAAATACCCTTGCTTTAGAAAAACTTGACTTTTTTCCGATAAAATGTTATGTTTCAATAATCGGAATTTGGTTTTAATTCACTTAGGCAGTAAATTTATGAAAGAAGAAATAATCGCTGAAAACGGCGAATTAAAAGAAGAATTATTGCGTACTCGGCGGGACTTATCTATACTCTATGAGGTCAGCAATGCTATGCGGACAACATTAGAGCTGAATCAAGTCCTCTATATTATTCTTACCGGCGTCACCTCCCATACCGGCCTCGGCTTTAACCGCGCGA
>JADFZM010000138.1 GCA_015232535.1 Candidatus Omnitrophota bacterium | reverse complement strand
TATTATCTGAAAGCGTGAGTACTGCACCTTGAATAGATCGCATCGTCTCGTTGAGTCTGACCGAGCCTATGTATGTCTCGACTAGTATATGATCTCTTTCGAATTGTGGAGATTCATCTTGGTTTTCAAATCTTTTATCACTCATCTATAATTTTTAAAATATAAGTGCTTTATGTTTACTTTTTCCCATATCAACTATACCGGCACCCAGATTTATATCTAAAGAAATATATTTAAGAAAACAGGGTTAAAGGGAAGAAATATTTATGCATGATATTATTATTATCGGCGGAGGTGTGGTAGGGACTGCTATCGCCCGGGAGCTATCAAAATACCGCCTTAAAATTGCCATTCTCGAGAAAGAAGTTGAGATCGCCTTCGGGGTATCTAAATCCAATAGCGGCATAATCCATCCCGGAACTCAAAATAAAAGTAATTCGCTTAAAGGTAAATTATGCGTCGAAGGGAATAAACTGGTAAGAAAGCTTGCTAAGAAACTGGGAATAGACTTTAAGGAAGTCGGCCAGCTGATTGTCGCGTTTAATCAAGAGGAGATCGAAAGGCTTAAGGAAATTAAAAAGGAAGGCGAATTATTAGGAATAAAGAAAATGAAGATTGTCTTTAGGCCGTGGTTGGCGGTAAATGAGCCGAATTTAAATCCTGAAATTATCGCCGCTTTACTTGTCCCTAGCGCCGGGATCATCAGCCCCTATCGAATGGCATATGACCTAAGCGAGAATGCGGCAAAAAACGGGGTTGAGATTTATACCGATTGCGAAGTGACTAACATCAAAAAAGATAAGTATTTTGAAATTGAATCAAAGCTGGGAGTTTTTTCCTCGCGTTATATTATTAATGCCGCCGGCCTTTTTGCAGATGACATAGCCCGGATGGCCGGTATAAAGGATATAAAAATCAAGCCCAGAAAAGGCCAGGAGTTCTTGCTTGATAAAAAAAAGGAAAATATAACCAATCATTTGATTTTTCCTCTCCCGTCTCAAACCTCCAAAGGCACCTTGGTGATAAAGACATCCGACGGTAATCCGATGATCGGGCCGACTGCCGAGGAGGTAGAGGACAAATATGATTTATCGACGGATGAGTCCGGCTTAGCCCAAGTAATTTCTTCGGTAAAGCGCCTGGTTCCTTCTATAAACCCGAAGGATATTATAGCTTATTTCGCGGGTTTGCGTCCCGTTTCTGGTGAAGACTTTATAATTCGCGAAGAAAAATCGGTTAAGCGCTTTATTAACGTTGCCGGGATACAGTCGCCCGGATTGACGGCGGCGCCGGCCATCGCTCTTTATGTATCAAAGCTCCTAAAGACGTCCGGATTAAAATTTAAGAGAAAATTAAATTTTAAGCCTTTTCGCCGCAAGACAATTCATCTATTTCAGTCGGATAAGAAACTTATGAAGAAGATTATAAGTAAAAATAAGGCTTTCGGCGATATTGTTTGCCGCTGCGAGCTGGTTTCTCGGGCGGAAATAGAAGCGGCTATCGAACGCGGGGCTAAAACTATGGACGGGATAAAATTCCGTACCCGCGCGCAGTCCGGAAGATGCCACGGCGGGTTCTGCACGACAAGGATTATGCGAATTCTATCCGAGAAATTAAATATTCCTTTGAACGAAATAAGCAAGCGCGGCGGTAAATCAGGAATAGTTGTTAAAGAAAGAGGATGATGAAAGAGCGTGACTTAATAATCGTTGGCGGCGGGCCGGCCGGGATGGCGGCGGCTTTATCAGCGTATGAACACGGAGTACAGGATATCCTTCTTCTTGAGCGCGACCAGTTCTTAGGCGGGATCCTCAATCAATGCGTCCATACCGGCTTCGGCTTGAATTATTTCAAAGAAGTTTTAGCCGGGCCGGAATATGCCGACAGATTCATGAAAAGAGTTATCGCAATAAAAGAGATCGAAGTTTCTCTTAAATCTTTTGTTATCAAACTTTCTCAAAAGAAGGAAATTACTTTCTTAAAACCGGGGAAAATTAGCGAGGTAAAAGCCAAGGCGGTTATTCTCGCAACCGGTTGCCGGGAGCGTACAAGAGAAATGGCGCATATAGCGGGGACACGCCCCGCGGGTATTTTCCCGGCGGGGCTAGCGCAGAAACTGATTAATATCGAGGGGCTTATCCCCGGGAACGAAGCGGTTATCGTCGGGTCAGGTGATATCGGCCTTATCATGGCCAGGCGCCTGACGCTGGAAGGGTCGAAGGTAAAAGCAGTCATTGAGATTCAAAAGAAAAGTAAAGGCCTTCAGCGCAACATAGTCCAATGCCTGGAAGATTTCGGCATTCCTTTATATTTGAGCCATAAAATCGCCCGTATTCACGGTGCGGACAGGGTAAGTAAAGTGGATGTGGTACAAGTCGACGATAACTTTAAAGAAGTCCCGAATACCTCTTTTTCTATCGGATGCGACACGGTTTTAATATCCGCAGGATTGATACCGGAAAACGAATTAGCCGAAATGGCTGGGGTTGATATGGACCGTAAAACAAATACCCCGCTTTCAAAGGAACAGAATAAAACATCTGTTGATGGGATATTTGTCTGCGGCAACGCCTGTCAGATTTATGATTTGGTCGATTGGGTTACTAAAGATAGTTTACTCGCCGGGAAGCAGGCTGCGGAGTATATAAAAAGGATAAAATGAGCAAGCAATTTATCTGTATTGAATGCCCTAATAGTTGCCTTTTGGTTGTCGAGACAAAAGACGGAAAAGTGACCGGAGTATCCGGAAACAAATGCAAAAGAGGGGAAACCTATGCCGTATCAGAGGTGGAAAATCCAGTAAGGAATTTTACCTCTTTAGTTAAAGCCGAAGGCCTGGAAATAAAAATGGTCCCGGTTAAAACGAGCGCTCCTATACAAAAAGGCTTGATCTTTTTTGCCGCGCAAGAAGTGAAGAAAATAAGGATTGTGAAACCTGTTAAAGTCGGTGAGGTAATAGCGGAAAATTTCGTAAATTCAAAGGCTGATTTGATAGCGACGAGGGATGTTTCTTTAGCCTGAAATTCCCCAGGCTTCGATGAAATATTTTCTGTTGTCCATTAGCAGATTCATATAATCAATTTCAAGGCTGACCATCTGCGCATCTTCCTTCCTTAGCCATTCCGAAAGCCAGGCGAAACGGATGGCCAGAATAAATTCCACTAAGAGATTCAAGCTGATATCGGAGTAAAGATTCTCCGACCGGATCCTTCCGATAAGCAGCATGACCAGCTTTCCGGTTAGGCTTTTGGGGTTTTCGACGCCTAAGCACCCGATTAAATTGGCTAAGTCATAAATTTCCGGCTTGAAGCCGTGGAATTCCCAGTCAATCACGGCCTTGATCCCTTTCTCCGACCAGATAATATTCATCGGGTGGTAATCACCGTGGCATAAAGCGACGGGAAGGTTTTCGTGCGCGGCGAAAAATCCTTCTTCGAGAAAACTGATTATCGGCTCGATCATTGGAACGATCGCGGGATTATTTATTTTTATCTGCCCTTTAAGTTTTAGGATATATTCTGTTATTGAAAATACTTCATTTTTGTCCAGGTGAGGGATGCTCTTTGATTTTGCCTTGAGCTTAACAAGGAAGCCTGATAAAAACTCTGCCCGCCATCCGTCGAAGACATACTTTTCCCTGTCAAGTTTGGCTCCGGCAATAAAAGGCTCCGTTTGCCAGAATGAATTTTTGTGTTCAAATATGTGTTTCTTTACCGCAGTTTTAAGAAAAGGATTGATGTAAGGCAAGCCTTCTTTGTCCAGAAAATCCAATGTCAGGGCGATATTCTGTTTTTTTTTGATAGAAGAATATGGAATTTCTTCCAGGATAAAAAGTTTGGAATTCATATCTTCAATTACAATGCGAAATACCGTCCTTTCGGGGCTTCCGCCCATGTCATATCGGGGATGGATTTCTTTAAGGTCAATATTGAAGGAGGCGGCGATTTCTTTCAAGAATGAGGTAGAATAACGAGACAGCTTGCTTTTAGAGATGACTTTTCGCTTTATTCCCTCTTTATCTGCCGCTTTTCGGATGAAATGCAAACCTTTTTCGCATTTGTTGCCTTCAATGATCAATGCCCCTTCATCGTCGGGAAGCAAGGAGATATTGCATCCGTTAGGGCATTCGGGGCAGATGACATGGCTTTTATTTAAGAGCGGCATGGACTAAAATATATCAAAAAAATGTTTCTTGCGCTAATAATTTATGTGGTAATATGAATCCGGCAAAAAAAGAAAATAAGCTTTAGAGAGGGTTTATGTCAGAGTCAAATCAAAACGGAAACGGGATTAACGGGGTAGCGCATGCTTTGGCCGTATCGCAAGAAGATAAGGCCAGGCTTACTCTCTTCGAATATGATTCGGCTAATTATACCGAGAAACAGCTGGATAATATCGAGCAGGGTTATGAATCTTTCCATAAAAAAGCGGTCACCTGGTTGAATATCGACGGGATAGAAGACGTTGAGATTATACAGAAACTGGCCGAGCATTGCAACATCCACCATTTGATCGTCGAAGACATAGTTATCACTAATCAGCGCCCTAAAATGGATGATTGCGGCGAGTACCTTTTTATTCTGCTTCAGATGTTGACTGTGGATAAAAAGACAAAAGAGCTTGTATCAGAGCAAGTGAGCTTTGTTGTGGGCAGAGACTATGTTATTAGTTTTCAGGAAACAGCCGGCGGAGATGTTTTCGACGGCATAAGAGAGCGCATCAGGAAGAATAAGGGCCGTATCAGGAAGATGGGGGCGGATTACTTAGCGTATGTCCTTATTGATTGTATCGTCGATAATTATTTTGTGATCCTTGATAACGCCGAGGTGAAAATCGAGAAGCTCGAGGAAGGCATAGTTAAAGAAACGG
>JADFZM010000137.1 GCA_015232535.1 Candidatus Omnitrophota bacterium | reverse complement strand
CGTTGCCGAGATTAAGGTACGGCCGGTATCTTTGGGGAGATTTCTTTAAACAATCAGTCCATAAAAGAACTTTATCCTGCCAAATCTTGTTCCGGTTAAAAGTAAGGACCGAGAAAACCAGAGTTAGGAGAGAAAAAACAACTAATAATAGTTTCCGGCTGGTAATATATTCCGAAGCTAAGGCGCATAAAACTAAAGCAAAACCGAAAAACGGCAAATAAACCCGGTGCTCAAAGATGACATGATGTATAGGAATAATACTTGATTCAACGGAAACCGTCAGGAAAAACCAGTATACGCCGAAAGAGAATAGAATATTCGTTTTATGTTTTTTAACAGCCAAAAAAAGCAGGAAAAAAAGAAAAATATAACTAAAAAATGTATTGGCTTGAAAAATACTCTGCGACAATGGAAAATCATAATCCAAGGTTTGATGTATAGGTAGGGCCAGCAGCCGAAGATAAACAAGAACCACTCTTGCTTGAGTATAAAAATATTTATCCCAAGTTATTAAATCATCGTCATGGGAGCCGGAAAACGTGCGGTAATCTAAAATAACATTATTCAAATCCAATCCAAAAGTTAACGGGACTATAAGTAAAAGTAAAATCAAGCCGATTGCCTTTGTCGCGCTGATTTTCCTCCCTTCTTTCTCGTCGATGAAACAAAAATCGGTCAGGATCAGGGCAAAGGGCAGGGTAAAAACTATTTCCTTGGTAAACATTCCCAGCAAAGCGGATAAAGCGCAGAATAAATAATTAATTTTTCTTCCCGACACCTTACCCTTTAGGTAAGCAAGAATCGAGAATAAATAAAATAATGTCGCCAAGGACGCCTGCCGCTGCGAAATATAGCTTACCGCCTGAGTCTGTATGGGATGAGAAAGAAAGATCGCCGCGGCGAAAAAAGGCAGTATGATTTTATGCTTTGCCCAGGGCCCATCTCTTAACTTGGGAAGAGAAAGTAAAAGCGCAGTTAAAAAATACACGACAATCCCGTTAAATAAATGAATCAGCCAGTTTACCAGGTGATATCCAAAAACATCCAGCCGGTGGATTTTATAATTAAGGAAAAATGATACCAGAGAAACCGTCCTGCCCCGCCAGCCGCTTTTAACGCAGAGCTGGCCCAATTTATCAAAACTTCTTATAAAATAATTCTTCTCAACATAGATCTCATCATCGTACTGAAAATCGCCTGTAAAGCTGTTTGAATAAATAAGAAAGGCAAGGGCTATCAAAATAAAGACCGCGATCCAAGAGAGGAAATTATTTTTTCGTAAATCATTTTGAACCGGCACTTGAAATCTTTTTTGTTTCTTCTTTTTCATATTTTGCTATTATAGCATTAATTCCGGGGACGCGTACCTAATTGTCGTACCTAATTCTCATTCTGAGTTCGAAAAAGAAGAATCTCATAAGAGATCCTTCGCTGACGCTCAGGATGAAAGGTATAATTGGGTACGCGTCCCCGGAATTAAACGAAAGGTTGATGCCATGCCAAAAGCCATAATAATTTTAGCCGACGGATTTGAAGATATCGAAGCCGTTACCCCCATTGACCTGCTCAGGCGCGCGAACGTCGAGGTGACTGTCGCCGGGCTTGATTCCGTCTCGGTTACCGGCGCGCGCGGCAAAATCAGGATTACGGCGGATACAATTTTAGATAAGGCAGGAGTTGATTATGACGCGGTTATCCTTCCCGGAGGCATGCCCGGCGCCGCAAATTTGGCAAAATCGGAAAAAATCCGTTCACTAATTATCGAGATGAATAAAAAAGGCAAAATAATCGCCGCGATTTGCGCCGCTCCGGCCCTGGTTTTATCCCCTTTAGGTATATTAAACAATAAAAATGCGACGTGTTTCCCGGGAATGGAAAACGAATTTAATCCTACTACAAAGTTCCTTAAGGAGCAGGTGGTTGTCGACGGCAAAATAATCACCAGCCGCGGTGCGGGAACAGCCTTTTTGTTCGGATTGGCTTTAGTTGAAGCCTTGGCCGGCAAAAAAATGCGGGATGAAATCGCTTTAAAAACTGTTTACCAATAAAATCTTTCTCTTTTATCAATTGTTTCCGTTTGATATAATTGAATTTTCCGCTTAGCTGAAAACTCCGGAGTCGATCAGCATGCTCCGTCTTCTCCCGAATAAGAATAAAGACCATAATCATTCAAATGCATTTCCCGCACTAAAAATGACTAAGAGATAGAATTAATCACGAAGCATCCGCGCATAAATAATGAAAAATAAACAGCAACAACTATTATAAGATTAAAATCCCATCGCTTGATTAAAATATCTGAGGCATTCTTTTTATTTCTTATTCTTTATCTTAACTACCAAGATCCAAAGAAAAGCAAAGACAGCGATATAAATCAACAGTTTAAGCGGCTTCTTGATTTTTTCAACAATCGAGGTGTAATTTACGCTCAAACTCGGGCTCTCTCCCTCGACGATCAATAGCTTCGAGAACCTGTACATCTTACCCTGCTGAGGAATTTTAATATCTATCGGCAAGATCCCCTTAGAAACTGCCGCCGGCTCCGCCTGAACCGTCTGCCGCAGGGAATCTAAATCATTTAGAACCGCATTACTGTCAGCCGCATAATTCGACTGCTGGGAATAAGGATCATACTGATCTGTTGTCTGTGTTATTTGAGTTACCTCTTTCACTCTTCCGTCGCGGCCTCGGGTTTTCCAAACTGCCTTAGACTGACCTCCTCCCAGAGCGCCTTGCGCCGCAAATCCGTATCTAAAACCTTGCCCGATAGCATCCACTTTTCTTACGTCCCCGCCGAAATTAAAATATGAATACTCGTTAGGGAAATATACCGACCAGTAACTCTCGCTTATAGGAACATCCGTTTTCGGGAGGTTTAATTTTATGCCGCCAAAGGCTTGCATTTTATCGGCCTTATCCAAATAGACTATTTCGACGGGAAAGTTGTTCAAAGACTGCCCCTGTAGTTTTGACTTTTGAAGAGGGATAAGAATATTCCCTTTATCGTCTTTCGCCGGCTTTACCGGTGAGCCGTCAACAAAGGAACTCCATATGGAGGCGCTTTTAGGGATATCCAGCTTCAAATATTGCTTTACGTTATTTCTGACTTGATAAGTGACTTTTGTCAAAACTTTTCCGTCTTTGGTGTATAAAGTGACATTCTCGGCAGAGTCGATCGTGGCTATTAAAACAGGTATTTCCTCGTGCCTGGTGATCTCAACCTCGATCTTAAATCCTTCGTTGAGATACTTAAAAGCCAGCAAGATCGGATTGCTCGAAGAAGTCCAAATTGACGCGGGCAGCTGTTTAGTGTCGATCTCTGTAGCATTCTGTTTGCTTTTTACCGCCAGCTCGACATTCGTGCTCGCGGCAATACCGTAGAAGCCGTTTTCCCTCTCAACCCCGACGGCCCTGATCCAGGGCGCCTCAACGACCTGCGAGCCTTCGCCGATATTCTTTTCATATTCGACAGACAAAGTATAGTTCCCCTTAATCCCGTAATTTAGGAATATCTCCAGGTATTGAACCCCGTCTTTTTTCAAAGGTTTCCAGTCGCGCAGGTTGTTTCCGGAGACATTTAAGATACTGACATCCTCGGGGAAAGCCAAACGCAAAGACGACACCTCCGCTTGCAATATAGAATAATCGACCTGCGACAGGTTCTTTATGACCCCTCCTCCGACGGAAGAGTTGGTCGAGACCTGGGCATAGGCCTTCGGCTCCAGCTGGACGACAGTAATATCCTCTTTCGGTAAAGCTTTGGTCCAGCGGACATTAACGTTCGAGGTATTAGGCATAATCGCCCAGGAAACTGTTTTTTCCCCTTCCTGGGACGTTTCTACCTTAATGGAGGGCTCGATAAAAGTTTGCACTTCCTTTTCCGAGGTAATAAATTCGAATTGCGCCAAAGGAGCAGGCATTATATCAACATTGAAACTCCCCGGGCCGCCTTCTCTTTCGCGGTTGGCCTTGATCAAGAATTCAATTTCCAAGCTATAGCGTCCGGCTTTATCGATCATCAGATAATATTTACCGCCCTGATTAATAATAAATGACTTTCCTTTGTTCACTTTCGCGTCAACGAGCCCGACCGTATTGGGGACCAAAGGTATCTGCGTCCAACCTTCTTTTCGGAACACCTCAAAAACAACGCTTCCGTTTACCGTTACGACATTTTCATCGATCTCGGCTTTGTACAAAACATTATATACTGCGAAAGGGGTCAGGCTCGTCGGAGTTAACAGGGGTTCCGCAACCTTATCGGAAAGGCGTGATTTCTTTTTCGCTTGGGCGACCTCCTCCGAGGCCTCGAATTCCTGGCTCTGAAATTCGGACGTAGGCAGAACTTCGGAATCTCTTCCGTATAGGTAGTACGGCTCATATTGTATGTTCGATTGGGAATTTAATTTCTCCTGTATCTTGCCTTTGATTGACCCGGCAAACGAGGGTTCATGATTAACCGGGAAGGCAAGCAAACAAACCGCAAAGAGCAATAAAGATTTACATCTATTCATATATTTCCTCCTTAGGTTGGGCGGCTCTTTCGCAAGAAAGAGCTGATTTATTTTCAGCTCCAGACGGTGTAGAGTGTTAAATTAGCCATTTAATTGTTCACCCTACTTTTAACCCGAAAGGAGCCTGTTATGCCTAAAATTGTTAAAAAACGCGTAAACTGTCCGTTATGCCAATCTGATACTTATTCTTGGGGCCGCGATCCCAAAAACAAAAGACGCAAACGCCGTTGTTGCAAAAACCCCAATTGCCGTAAACAATTCGTGCCAGGACAGCCAATTCCTGGGACTAATAAGAAATATCCCAAAGTTACTTGCCCTAAATGCGGCGGACGCATGAGTATTTTTAAATTCTTATCTGACGGCTACC
>JADFZM010000136.1 GCA_015232535.1 Candidatus Omnitrophota bacterium | reverse complement strand
CAGGTCTTTGTTATCAGGTAGCGGGCTTTTTTGGGCAAAGTCAAAAGCCTCGCCTATTTCACTGTCTATGTCATTCTTTATTATTTCCATATCAGATTGTTCCACAATCTTTTTTTTCAAAAGATATTCCTCAAAATCCTTTATTGGGTCCTTGATATTTCTTTTGTCCAGATCCGCTTTTTTGCGGTACTGCTCGGCTATCGGGTCACCTCCTCCGGAATGCGCCCGCCATCTTTGCACTTTAAATTCCAGAAAGTAAGGCCCCTTTCCGCCCCTGGCATGGTCAATTGCTTTTTTTGCCGCATTAAATACTTTTAAGAAATCCATGCCGTCACACACCATCGAAGGTACGCCGAAGCCCTTAGAGCGCATATATAATTTATCGTCCGGTTGACGGGCTGATAAATGGGAACAAACCGAATAATAATTATTTTCGCAGATAAAAACAACCGGTAAATTCTTTAATTTAGCAAAGTTAAAACTCTCGTAAAGCACTCCCTGTTCGACCGCCGCATCGCCGAAGAAAGTTACCGCGACCAAATCCTTTTTTTGCAATTTATAAGCCAAGGCCGCTCCAACCGCGTGTGAAATCGCGCCGCCTACTATGGCCGATGAGCCCAAATGACCGACGGATGTATCGATTAAATGCATTGAGCCCCCGCGGCCTTTGGCGCAGCCGGTTTCCTTGCAGTAAAGCTCGGCGATCATGGCTTTCAAATCCCCGCCTTTAGCCAAATAATGAGCATGGCTGCGGTGATTGCTGAAAATATTATCCTCTTTGCGTAAATTAGCGCATACCCCGACCGCCACCGCCTCCTGACCCAAAGAAAGGTGGACGGGAGTCTTCATCTCGTCTTTCGGATACAGCTCTTCTATTTTGAGCTCAACTTTTCTTATTTTCTGCAAATCGTAATAGATCTTTTTAAAGTCCATGCTTATTCTTCCTGCTTAGAATGCTTTCCAAATGATTACTGACAATAACCCCCAGCTGTTTTGACCCCTCTGAAGAAACATGCACGTGGTCGGTAAAATAATACTTTTCCCCTCTTTCCTTTAATTCCTCGCCGGCGTCTATAAGATAAACATCCTTGTTTCTGGATACTTCTTTAATAATCTCATCCGCCTTTAAAAGCCCGCTTAAAAAGTATTCTTCATCCGAAAAAATTTTTAAAACATACCTCAATCTGTAAGGCTCCTGGGATATTTTCCTTTCCCTCATTAAATTCGCCTCAGTCATAATAATAGGGACTGCTCCGATACTCCTAGCGCAATCAACAAACATCTCGAGGTTAAGCTTGTACTGTCTCAGTGCAAGGTCGGATAGTTCTTCCTTCTTCTTTAAATTTACCGTGCTTCCTTCTAAAGAAGGTTTTAGTTTCAATTTATAAAACGATTGCCTAAGCGCTGTATACATTCGGCTTTTCTCGCATAAATATTGATCCAATGGATTTCGGTAATTTGTAAAAGGGTCATTGGATGGGACATAAGGCTTCAGTTGACGAAGAAGAGTTTTATTTGACGAAAAAAACTTTATATCATTCCATTCGCTATAGATGATAACATAATCCGGTTTAAAAGCATGCCCCTCGGCGAACAATCTGCCGAAAGCATCATGCACAGAATGCCCGGGAATTCCCGCGTTTATAACCTCGAGGTTAGAAAATCCTCGGGACTTCATCTCGGATTCTATTGCATGCGGCCAGTCGTTTGGATCGGAGACCGCAAGATCAAAAACCGATGACCCTCCATATACCATAACCCTTATCACATTTTTTGGCTTTTCAGCCTCAAATATCTTTCCTCGATATCCTTTCTCATTAATATAAGAATGAGTATACAAAGTTTTAACACCTCCCTTGTCCATTGTTATGCTCATCCAATTTTTGTCATAAACATCTTGGGCATATTCCGGAAAGATGGTCCTCGCAAAAAGCGCTGGTTCATAGGAAAAAGATTCTGTCCTGAGCTGTATCGGTGTCTTGGGGGATAATTTTGAAATCCTTAAATAAATTTCACCGACAAAAGGAAAAACAATCAAAGCCGCAAAAATCTGGAGAAAAAGGATCTTTATTATTTTGTCAGTTTTCGGTCTTATCATTTTAACGGGATATATCCTTTTGAAACCAGCTCAAAGTAATAGCTAAGCCCTCTTTTAACTTTGTTTTTGGGGCCCATCCCAAAACCTTTTTTGCGATCCCGATATCCGGCCGGCGGCGTTTGGGGTCGTCTTCGGGCAAAGGCTCATAGACAAATTTGACATTCTTCCCTGAGACCTCTTTTATCAGCTCGGCAAATTCGATTATGGTAAATTCATCCGGGTTTCCGATATTCACGGGCGAGTTCAGGTCTGAATTTAAAAGCCTGATTATCCCGTCGATCAAATCCGAATAATAACAAAAAGACCTTGTTTGCTTCCCCGAGCCGTAAATAGTCAAAGGCTTATCATGCAAAACCTGATAAATAAAATTCGGGACAACCCGCCCGTCGTCAATACGCATCCTCGGTCCATAGGTATTAAAAATCCGGGCGATCTTGGTATTAATTTTATGAGAGCGGTGATAGGCCATGGTTATCGCCTCGGCGAAGCGCTTGGCCTCGTCATAAACGCCCCTGGGCCCGATAGTGTTTACATTCCCCCAGTAAGTTTCTTTCTGCGGGTGGACCAAAGGGTCGCCGTAAATCTCGGAAGTGGATGCTAAAAGAAATTTGGCTTTATTCAATTTCGAGAGGCCCAAAGAATTATGAGTACCTAAAGATCCTACTTTTAAAGTCGGGATCGGAAGCTTCAGGTAATCAACCGGGCTAGCCGGAGAGGCGAAATGCAGGACATAATCGATTTTGCTTTTAAGCTTTATTGTCTTTGAAACATCATGACGGATAAACTCGAAGTTTTTATCCTTCAAAAGATGCCTTATATTGTTCAAGTTTCCGGTAACAAGGTTGTCGAGGCAAAATACCCGGTAATCATTTGCGATAAAATGATCGCACAGATGGCTTCCTAAAAATCCGGCTCCTCCGGTTATCGCAACAGTCTTTGTTTTCATAACTTTATTATCTTCTCTTTCTTGATACCCTTATAAACATTCCTTAAATCAAAGATTTTTTTAGCTTGCGCGAGGATCAAAGGGTAATTCACCTGAGTATGATCGGTCGCGATTACAACGCAATCATAACCGCAAATATTCTTAGCGGATAAAGAAGTGTTTTCAAGCGAAATATTGCCTATCCTTAAATAAGGGATCAGCGGATCGTGATAGTCGACGATAAACCCGTAATCCTGCAATATCTCGATCAGCTTTAAAGGAGGGGATTTGCGTAAATCTTTAACATCTTTTTTATACGTTACTCCGACGACAAGGATTTTCCCTTTTTTCCCGATGAAATCCTTTAAGCGCGATACCGCGTATTGCGGCATCGCCGAATTTATATCCGCCGATAATTTAATAAATTTCGAGCTAAAGCCGTGATGCTTGGCCTTCCAGTATAGGTAAAGGGGGTCATCGGGAATACAATGCCCGCCGACACCGAGGCCCGGATAAAACGGCATGAACCCGAAAGGTTTGGTCTTGGCGGCATCTATAACCTCCCAAACATCTATCCCCAGCTTATGGCACATCATAGCGATCTCATTTATCCAACCGATATTAATAATGCGAAAAGAATTTTCTAAAAGCTTCGTCATCTCCGCGGCCTTGGCGGAAGAAACAAAATGGACATTCTTTATTATCTTTTTATATAAAGCCCGGGTAAGCTTGCCCGAATCCTCATCTATCCCTCCGACTACTTTAGTTATCTTTGTGACCGGGTATTTTTTGTTTCCCGGGTCGATGCGCTCCGGCGAAAAAGAAAGGAAGAAATCCCTTCCGAACTGTAAACCTTTTTTCTCAAGTTCAGGCAAAATAATTTCTTCGGTGGTCCCAGGATAGGTCGTGCTTTCCAGGACAACCAATGTTTGCGGCTTTAAGAATTTTGCGATAGAACGGACTGCGCTTAAGATAAAAGAAATGTCGGGTGTATACTTTCGCTTTAACGGTGTCGGGACGCAAATAATAATTACATCCGCCTTCCGTATCCCGCCGAAAGAAGTTTCCGCCGATAAACATTTCGAATCAACAGTTTTTTTTAAATCAAGGCCGTTGACGTCGGAAATATAACTCCGTTTTTCAATGACGTTCTTTACCCGGTCGTTATCCGTGTCTATCCCGAGCACTTTAAAGCCTTTTAAGGCAAAGCTGACAGCCAAAGGAAGCCCGACATATCCGAGGCCCACAACGGCTATCACCGCTTTCCCGTTATTTATTCTTTTAAACAAAAGCATTTCATCCATCGGCATCAGGCAGCTCCCCTTCCGATCCCATGATAGTCGAAACCCAAAGCTTTTAATTCTTTGCACCGCGCAGCCAATACGTTCCTACCGTCAAATATCGTGCATTGGCTCATTAGGTCTTTAATTTTCTTAAGGTTAATTTCCCTGAACTCGGCCCATTCCGTCAAAATCAGAAGACAGTCGCAGCCTTTAGCCAAAGAATATGCGTCCTTGCAAAAAACAACATCTTTAAAAACATCCTTGGCTTTCCCCATTGACTGCGGGTCATAAGCTTTTATCTTCGCTCCCTCCGCCTGCAGTGATTTGATGATATCTATCGAAGGGGCGCTTCGCATATCGTCGGTATTAGGCTTAAAAGCCAGCCCCAAAACACCGATTGTTTTATTTTTTACTATCCAAAGCTTATCTTCAATAAGCTTCAAGAATGAGCGCTTCTGTTCTTCGTTAACGTTCCTGACCTCTTTCAATAATCTAAAATCATAACCGCTTCTCTCGGCAAGGCGGATAAAGGCATCGACATCCTTCGGAAAGCAGCTTCCCCCGTAACCGACACCAGCGTCTAGAAA